>JAEYTI010000038.1 GCA_023434145.1 Chloroflexota bacterium
TGGGTTTTTGCGCCGCCCCGGGCCCCCCCAAAACTCCCAATATTCTTTTTAAGGTGGGCACAGACCGCGATTCACTGGACAGCGAATTCTAGCCTGGAATCAGGCGAATAACCCAGTACAGCGCCCAGGCCAGGAAGATGTTGGCTGGGATGGTCAGCACCCAGGTGAGGACGATGCTGCCCGCCACACCCCAACGCACCTTGTTAGGCCGCTCGGCGGTGCCTACACCCAGGATGGATGAACTGACGACCTGCGTGGTACTGGCAGGGCCACCCAGCAGCGCCGCGCCCATGATCACACTCGCCGATGAGATCTGCGTGGCAAAGCCATCCACTGGACGAATTTTGAAGAACTTGCCGCCCAGCGTTTTGATCAGCCGCCAGCCGCCAAAGGACGTCCCCAGTGACATAGCCGCTGCGCTAGAGGCGATCACCCAAAACGGCACTTCGAACTCGGAAAGCTGGCCCGCCGCAATCAAGCCGAGAGTCATGATGCCCATCGATTTTTGCGCGTCATTGGCCCCATGTGAGAGCGCCAGGCCAACGCCCGTTAGCACCTGCCCGCGCTTGAACCACCAGTTGATGCGTAGCGAGGCATCGCGCGCCAGGAAGAAGATCAGCCGCGTGATGAGGAACCCGGCAATAAAGCCGAGAATCGGCGAAAGGAACAGCGCCAGCAGCACCTTTATTATGCCCGCAATTTGTACATCACCCAGGCCTACGCTGGCCCATACTGCACCAACCAGCCCGCCCACTAGCGCGTGCGACGAACTGCTGGGGATGCCCAGCAGCCAGGTGAGAATATTCCATGCAATTGCACTGAGCAGGGCGGCGACGATGACATCGGGCGTCACTGCGGTCGGATTCACGATTCCGGCGCCGATTGTTTCAGCTACGGCGACGCCAAAAATGAACGGCCCGATAAATTCCGCGATTGCCGTCAGGTATAGGGCCGCACGCGGGTGCATGGCCCGTGAGAAGATAATGGTGGCGACAATGTTGCTGGAATCATGAAAGCCGTTGAGGAAGTTAAATATCAATGCGAGCACAATGAGAAGGGTGAGCAACGGAATTCCCCCTAGCTGATTTTCATGATGATGTCGGCAATCACGTTCGCGGCGGTATCCTCACGGTCAGCGGAATTGCTCAGATGGCGGTAGATTTCGCGCACCTTCAGCATGGTCATCACGTGTTTCACGTCTTTTGGCCCGCGAAAAAGATCGGCCAGCGCCTCACGGTAAACCGATTCCACCCGATTCTCTAACGCCTTGGCGCGCTGCACGTGCTCGTTGGCTACGGTAAAATGGCGGGTTTGCAAGCGTTCTACTGCCATGTGCAGCTCCACACTGGCGTCATACAGAAGTGAAGCCATCCGCTGCATGTAGGGGGTGGGCCTTACCTTAAGAATTTCCATCTCGTCCACTGTCGTGTTGGCATAATCCACAATGTCGTCAATTTCGCGCGAGAGTGCGAAGATATCCTCGCGGTCAAACGGCGTGACAAAGGTGCGCATCAGTTCTTCGATCAGGATACGGCGCGTTTCGTCGGCTTCTTTCTCGGTGCGGCTGAGTTCTTTCGCAATCTCCGGGTCCTGATCCTGCATGTACGTCTTCAACAGTTCCAGGCCGCGCTGAGTCAGGCGAGCCTGTTCAATTAGCAGCAGAACGAACTTGTTCGGCTTGGGCTTAAAAATGTCGCGGATGCTCATCGATTCTCCTCTAGCGGTCCGGCGCTTCCCATCGGGATCGGGTTCATGGCACCCGCTAGATTAATAGATAGTTAACAGGTTAACAGCGCCGTTAACCTGTCCCGCCTTTATATCACGTTTTGCCCCTTTTTGCGAATGTGAGCGGCCCAACAGGTAATCTGTTGGGCCGCTCACACGAAAAGACAAGGGCTCTTTCTTTCGCCATCTCAGCGGAAATTTATCCCGCCTCTTGGATTTATACCGCCTCTTCAATCAAATTTTCGGCGATGATGGACGAGGAGAGCACCCCAGGCAGGCCCGCACCGGGGTGGGTGCCCGCGCCAACGAAGTACAGATTGTCGAAGTCTTCAGATCGGTTATGCGGCCGGAACCAGGCCGACTGTGTGAGCACAGGTTCGACAGAGAAGGCGGCCCCACGGTAGCTATTGAGTGTATTCTGGAAGTGCAGCGGGTCGATGTAGTGTTCGGCGACAAGGTTCTCGCGCAGGCCCGGCAGATAGTTCTCCTCCAGGAAGCTCATGATGCGGTCTTTGTAAATCGGGGCCATCTTCGTCCAATCGATATCTTTTGCGCCCAGGTTCGGCACCGGAGAGAGTACGTAGAACGCCTCTTTGCCTTCAGGGGCCATGGAGGGGTCGGTATAGGCTGGCATGTGCAGGTAGAGTGAGAAGTCGTCCGCAAGGGTCTTGCGGTTGAAGATATCATCCAGCAGACCCTTATACCGCGGGCCAAGAATGATGTTGTGGTGCGCCAAACCGCAGTCGTTATAGCGTTTTTTGGTGCCAAAGTAAATTACGAACAGCGACATGCTGTAGCGCGTATTCTTGTAGCGAACGTCTTTGTTCCAGAAACGCTTGCTGTTGGGAATCAGGTTCATATACGTCCAGGCGACGTCCGCATTGGAGATGACAATATCGGCTTTGTGCACGGTGCCATCTTGCATGCGGATGCCGGTTGCTTTGCGGCCTTCGGTGATGATTTCGGCGACCTCGGCGTTGAGGTGGTATTTTCCGCCCAACTCTTCAAATGCTTTTGCCATCCCTTCAATAATTGCCCCAGTGCCGCCAATGGCGTAGTACACACCCCACTCACGCTCCAGGTAGTGGATCATGGCATAGATGGAGGTGGTTTCAAAGGGATTGCCCCCCACCAGCAGCGGGTGGAAGGAGAAGACCTGGCGCAAAAAGTCATTTTTGACAAACTGTGAAACGTAGTTGTAGACGCTCTTGTAGGATTGCAGCTTCACCAGGTCCGGGGCGACCTTCAGCATATCGCTCACTTTGAGGAAAGGCTTATCGGCCAGCTCCACGAAGCCCTTTTCGAAGATGGGTTTGGTGGTTTGGATAAAGCGCAAGTAGCCTTCTTTATCCTCGGGCGAGATTTTGTCAATCTCATTGAGAATAAACTTGGGATCGTTGTTGTAGTTGAAGGCCCGCCCGGTGTGATGGAAAATGCGGTAGAAGGGGTCGCAGGGCACGAAGCTAATGTAATCTTCGCGGCGTTTGCCTGCGGCAGCAAAAATGTCATCGAACATAAATGGCGCCGTGATGACTGTTGGGCCGCCGTCGAACTTGAATCCGTTGATATCGTACACGTAGGCGCGCCCGCCCAGCTTGTCGCGCTTTTCGAAGATTTCTACCTGATGCCCCCGTGCTGCCAGCCGCACAGCCGCGCCCAAACCGCCAAACCCGCTGCCAATGATGATAATTTTCTTTGCCAAGGTATCCTCCCTGAGAGCAAAACCGAAAAAATTCCTCCGTGGCATTGTTTGCTGCTTTCTCTACAGGGGTGGAGAATGCGCAACAAAAAATGCCATGGATACTCTTATTGTTACACGTCTTTACTTTCGGCGCTATTTTCTGTATAAGGTTTGGATACCCTTTGTATAGTTGCATGCGTTTTTCCCGCATCGATAACTGCGCGGGCAACGCGCCAGCCTCCCAGAGTTGTTCCCGCTGTGGATTGGCCCGGGAAAACAGAATCGCCAACCAGCCAGAGGTTGGACAATCCCGTCTGCGGGCCGCGGGCGCGCAGCAGCGAGGTCTGCGGGAAGCCGCCAACCATGCCCAGCGGGCGGCGGGTGTAGAACTGAAAGGTCAGCGGGGTGCCGGGCAGGGCCAGCCGCACCGCGCTGCGAATGCCGGGGATGGCCCGTTCGGCAGCCTGGAGCACGCGCTCCGTGTATTCTTCTTTCCGCGCCGCATAAGCTGCTGGATCTTGTTTGGCAACCGACCACCAGGAGGCGACGGTGGTATGAGTCGAGAGCGTGGCGGCGCGCATTCCCTCGGGGGCGCGGGTAGGGTCGGTAGAATCGGAGAGCGAGATGAAAACCGAGTTGCCCTCGCCTAACGGACGGGAGGGGTCGACGATTACCTGGTGATGACCGTGGATACCGCCCGGCAGCTTGCTCGAATCCATCCCCAGGTAGAGCATGAATGCGCCCCAGGTATTCGCGCGCCCGGTGATCTCGCGCGACAGGCGGGGCGGTGTTTGCTCGCCCAGTAGTTTGGCCAGCCCCCACGGCGTAACGTTGGCGACAACGAAATCGCAGGCCGTCTCTAACCCGCGTTTGGTTACCACACCCGCGGCACGCCCGCCTCGTACCACAATGCGCTCGACCGCCTGGCGGAAATGCACCGTACCGCCGTTCTGCCGGATCCAGTTGACCAGGGTTTGCGCCAGCGCGCCAATGCCCGTGCGCACGTGGTTGACTCCCCGCCGGGGCAGGTCGAGCGCAGCGCTGCCGTACAGGGCACTGGCCTGCGAGGAGACGGTCTGTGCAGAGATGAGCAGCTGCGCATCCAGGAAAACTTGCAGGTCGCGCGAAGCGCCGCTCGGCAGCAGGCTTGCTACACTACGGAACAAGTAGGGCGCGGCAGCCAGCGTACGCGGGCGCAGGGCGGCTGCCAGGTGCAGAAAATCCGTCGGACGCTCGGGGGGCCAGGGGAAGTAGCGGCTGGAGATATCCCAGGCAAGTTCCGCGAGCTGCTCCTGTTTACGCCAGAACGGTTCGCTTGCGGGGAAGGCACGGGTACGTTCCTCCTGCCAGCGATCCGCATCACCCCACTGCGTGACTGAGCATTCCGGCAGGTGCGTTACCCAGGCCGGGTCTGCGGGGCGGATTGGCCAGTTCAGGCCAAGCTGCTCTGCAAGGCGCGCATGCGGGCCGCCTGGGGCGAAACCGCCCGCCAGGGTCGCGCCTGCGTCAAAACGGTAGCCGCGGTTATAAAACGTCCCTGCTGAGCCGCCGGGGTAGGTGTGCGCCTCTAGAACCGTCACCCGATGACCAGCTTGCAGCAGCAGCGCGGCGGTGGTCAGCCCGCCAATGCCAGCCCCGATTACGATGGTATGCGGGACGCCGGCGCTCATCCCCCATCCTTGCGCTTTTGTGCCTGCTTTATCGACCGCTTCACTCCACGGCGCATTGCGAACCTGCGGTAGCGGAACATCACCCACAGCAACGGTGGGGCAAACAGCAGGCGGGTTAGCAGCCCGCGCCGGCCAGTGAAGTGCTCGTACTCCACGAACTCCTCCATGACAGTGTGCCCCCTGCCATTTTCCTGCCAGTGGTGGCGGTGAACCCAGCGCTTCAGCGGTCCGCGCGATTGCGTATCGGTAAAGCCGCTTTTTACGCTGACCTGAGAATGCACAGCCAGCCAGCGCAGCGGCAGCGGGCCGAACCATAGCGTAAATTCCGAGCGCGAGCCCTCACCCAGCGGCTCGATGTGGTGAATCTGCACGAACACGGGTGGGGGAGTCAGTCGCTTGAGTACGCGCGTATCGTGGTGGAACGCAGCGACCGCTTCCGGCGCTGCTGGCACCAAGAAGCGGTCGACGAATATGGGCATGGCAAAACTTATCGCTTTCTTGGAGCGCGGTTAGGAACGGGGATGGGAACCGGCTGCCGGTTACTCTGACCAAGACTGCGCCCCACCTGCTCCATACCTTCGCGCAGGCGTTCAAGCACTTCTTCCAGTGTCTTTTTCAACCCGGGGGCTTTCTGCTTGCGAGAATCGTGAGGGCTCATATGGTGTCCTTTCTACCGGCTGCTCTCAGTGAATGCACTGGTTGCAGCCGTCTGTGCAGTTGTTTTTCCGTGCCGCAAAAAGCCCCGCAGCGGCAGTTCCGGTAAACATACCATCGCTTTTGGTAGGTTCGTTTGAGCGGCCCGCCGCCAGCGCGTTTTATTCCTATAATAGTAACCGATTTTGTGCATTACGGTTCGTCAACTTTCTGACAAGAAATTCCTCGGTGCGCAGCGTAAGGCGCTCATTTGGGCCGCAGGCAAACTGGAGATCCGCGCTATGACCGGAGAACAGCCGGACATCATCTTGTTATCGATCATTCTTGCCCCCATTCCGCTTCATATCGCCAGACGAGCGTTCGATTTGCGCCATCATCGCTTCAATTTGAAGCACCATCTCAGTAGGCGATTCATTGAGCACGACAGCCCCCAGCTTCTCCGGCGGGCGCATTTGCGTGAATGCTTGCCCACCCAGCACGACTTTCGGGTGCGGCGGCGGGAACTGCCTCAAAATATCAGCGAGGTCTGCCAGTTGATCTGCTGTTTCGATCCGGTTGGCTGAAAACATGAGCAGGTGCGGGCGTAAGGGGCGCAACGCTTCCGCGAGACGGTCGAGTGGAAGATCCGGGCCCAGGTACTTGATATTCCAGCCACGCCAGCGCAGCATCACCACCAGCATGAGCAGGCCAATCTGGTGTTGCTCGCCGGGCGCGCATGCGGCGACGATGGAGCCGTACCGCGAAGGCGGAGCGGCTCCGGCTAGCATGCTCATCAGGTGCTGCATGCAGAACTGGGTGGCGTAATGCTCCACGGCAATCGGCAGCTCACCGCGATGCCAGGCGTCGCCAAGCGTTACTAGCGTAGGAACGACCACCTCCATCAGCACCTGATCAACCGAGTACAGGGCAAAGGCGCGGCGCATGACTTCCAGCGCGCGGGGCTCATCGAAGTTGACCAGCGCATCCAGCAGCAGCTCGTGGAGCATGCCCAGAGAAAGCGCAGCGGAGGGAGATGGGGTAGGCGACGGGCGCATGGGATAACCTGCATCTATGGCCGGGTCGTACCCACTGGAACGAAGCTCGCTCAGGTACTCAACCGCCCGGCCGATGGACAGGCCAGATTCGATCTGTGCTTTTAGCCAGCGTAGCGTGCGGACGTCGTGCTCAGAATACAACCGGTAGCCTTGTTCGCCACGACCTGGGCGCGGTAGACCATACCGGCGCTCCCAGGCTCGAAGCGTCACCGGCAGCAGCCCAACTAACCGGGATACCGCCTTGATGTTGTATACAGGCAGATGGTGGTTGCGTTCAAAATTCTCGTCCATAGCGTCCCTATCATACATCACCGGGGTAACCTATACCACGCATTGTATAAAGTTTGTGCAAGTTTGGTCAAGAAAACGCCAGGTGGCTGTCCGAAAAGCTGATCGAACTTGGTTGGTTTTGTTGTGGGTGGACAACGTAGTCGTCCACCCACAACAAAACCAACCAAGAATCAATATAGAACCTTTGGACAGCCTTTCCTAGTGGGGAAAGTATTTTGTGTTTGTTGTTTGTGCATGTAGTCGCACAAACAACAAAAATCAATTTTCGGATCGGCTCTAAGCTCTTACCAGCTTTGGTCGAGCTTTCAGTTCGGCCTTGATGCTGCTCAGTGCTTGACGCAGCGTTTCACCCAGGTAGATGCCTGGGATTTCTTCACGCAGCCGGGGATTGTAATCAAAAGCGCGCCCGCCATAGCCGAAGACGGGAGTGGGGCGTATCTTCTTGAGCATTTCCTGGAATCGGCGCATCTCACGCGCAGAGGAATCGCTGCTAGCGGCGAGCACAATCATGGATGGGTTCTCATAGCTGGCATAATCGGCCAGGTCTTCGATAGGAATATCCGGCCCGAGGTATTCCACCCGGAATCCTTCGCTGCGCAGCAGAACGGCAATCATCAGCGCACCCAGCTCGTGCTGTTCCATCGGCGCGCAGCCCACCAGGATCAGCGGGGCGCTTCGGCGAGAGGGGTAGGCCTGCAACAGCGAGAGCAGCTTACCACGTAGGTAGGCGCTGGCAAAGTGCTCGGTCGTTACGCGAATCTCACCGCGATACCACGCCTCGCCTATCCCGCGTAAGGTGGGTACAAGTACCTCTTCACAGACGGTCATTAGATCAAAGATACTGTGCGCTTCGCGCAGCAGGTCGCTGGTGCGATTCTCCTCATGTTTGATTAGTGCTTTGTAAAGCTGCTTTGCATAATGCGCGGGCGGCAGCTCTGGTACGCCGTGGGCCTGGGCGGGGGCAGTGGGCAGGGCTTCAGGCCAGACGTTGTTCGACGTCATGCTGCGCAGCTCGTTCACCGCATTGCTGATCGATACGCCTTCATCAACGCGGTTCTTCAGCCAGCGCAGAATGGCAATATCGCGCTCAGAGTAGAGGCGATAACGGTTGTCTGCCCGGTGGGGGTTGAGCACCTCGTGGCGTCGCTCCCACGCGCGCAGCGTCACCGGTCGGATACCGGTCTGAGAAGCAACCGCTTTAATCGTAAAGCGGGGGTCATCGGACAGATCAACAATCGTTGGCATTCGTTATCCTTTCGTTCAAAGCTGGTCGACTTGTGCCAGCTATGTATAAAGTATAACGAGTATTTGTATAATGTACAAGGACTGGTAAAGGTTTCTAATGGAACTCTAACGGTTGCATAGGCCGAACGAAAACGAGGCCGAGAATATCGGCCTCGTTTTCGTTCGGCCTGCGGGCACCTGAAAAAAGGAAGGGTGGGGTTTTTGTTGCGCGAAATGCGACAATAACCCCGAAATTCTTTCTAGCGGCGGGCGCAGCCCGCCTTTCACGGTCAACCACGGTTATGTGCAGCGATACCGCGCAACGTAGTCGCGCACCACAAACACAAAAACTATTGGCTCATATGTAATTTCAAGGAGTTTTGGTGGCACAGGGGGTGGGATCACCC
>JAEYTI010000051.1 GCA_023434145.1 Chloroflexota bacterium
CCGCCGGGATCTGTCCATCTTCCAGATCGGCTTGCGTTTCATTGAACGACAATTGATCAACGCCCTTCCTATCCATCTTTCGCTGTGTACCTACCTGTGATTTCTGAAACTGTCAGGTGGCTAGGAAATTTTCTAGCTCCAGGCACGCTGACGGCCCGCAAACCGCTGCCAGGTCTGCGGGCCGCCGCGCCCTCAGGAGAAACTACCTCATGAACCACTCGTCCGTTCTGTCCGTATTACTGAAGCAAATTATACGGATCGCAAGGCTGCGGATCATCCTCCGTTTCATCCCCAAGCTGGGTGAAAGGCTGTTTACGAAGGGGTGATGGGTGGGTCACCCGGGGCAAGCGCCTCACCGCTCCAGATGCTGCGCATTTCCTCGCTCGTTGCCAGAAGATCGTCCAGCAGACCCTCTGCCTCAACTCTGCCCTCTTTGAGCACGATGATGCGATCCGCCCTACGCAGCGCAGCCCGGCGGTGTGACACGACCAAACACGTCACGCCGCTGCCGCCGATCTTGTCATCCAGCCGCCGCCACAATTCCCCTTCGGTCTCTACGTCAAGCGCGGAGGAGAGGTCGTCGAACACCAGAAGCTCGGGCATGCGGGCGAACATGCGCGCCGCGGCAGTCCGCTGCACCTGCCCGCCCGAGAGCCGTATCCCGCGCGGGCCGACCAGGGTATCCAGCCCCTTGTCGAGCTGGGCAATGTCGGGCTCCAGTACCGCAGCGTGAATGGCCCCGTCCAGGTCTACTGGCTCTTCCGGTAAACCCAGCAGGATATTCTCGCGCAGTGGATCGCTGAACAGGCGTGGCACCTGCGCGGTATAGGCGCAGCGCGGCGGTTTGAAGAACGCCGCCGGGCGCTCTACCCGCTGCCCGTTCCAGCGGATCTCGCCGGATTGCGGGGTGAGCACGCCCAGCAGGGCGTGCACCAGCGTGGTCTTGCCCGATCCCACCCGCCCGGTGACCACCACAAATTCACCGCGCCGGACGGTGAAGCTGGCATTTTCTACGCCGTGGAATTTGCCGTTTGATCCAACCCCGTTCCCATTGTTGGCGTGGCGGTAGGACAGCCCGCGCACCTCCAGCAAATCCAGCCGGTCGGCGGCGGTCCGCTCTGGCGCGCGGATCTCAGGAAACGGCCCTCGCTCGTACACCGGGTGGAACGCTACCAGCCGCGAGGCCGGTTCCGGGCGAACCATCTCCAGCAGGCGGTCGATCGAAATCTCCTGCGTTTTGAAATCGCCATAGAAAGTGCCAAGCTCCGAGGGAACCTGGGTGGTGAACCACAGGTAGCTGACGAACAGGGCAAAGTCGCCCACGGTAAAGGTGCCCTGGGCGATGGCTGTGCCTGCCATCAGCAGCACCACGCCGATGCCGAAGCTCACCACGCTATTATTGAGCGCGTTGAGCAGGCCCCAGAACAACCCTGATCGGAGCTGCGCCTGCCCCCGTGCCTCGTTCAGCCGGTGGAAGTGGGCCGCCACGTTCTCCTCGGCGTTGGCCACCTTCACCGACTGCACCGCGCCAAAGGTCTCGCCCAAAAAGCCGTTCACCGCGTCCGCCGCTACCGCTGCCACCCGGTTGTAGTGCAGGATGCGCCCCCACGCCAGCCGCGTGATCAGCATGGTGCCGAACAGCGGCAAAAAGATCACCAGCGTGATGGGCAGGTTGATCCGTGCCATGATGATCACGGCGATGATGGCGGCGATCCATTTCCCCACCTGATCGGGCAGCCACAGGGGGAAGTCGGACACTTCGCCTACGTCGGAGCGCAGGCGGTTGATCGCCTCACCCGGCGAGACGGGCAGCGGGTGGTCGCCCGTGCGCCGCAGGATGCTGGCGAAGATGTTGCGCCGCAGCAGCGCGCCCACGATCAGCCGGAAGCTCCAGCCGTACCACTCCGAGCCAAAGCCCAGGAATAGCCGGGTCAGGTCGGCCAGCACGTACAGGCCGATCAGCGCCCACAGCGGGTCGATACCAAGGATGGAACCGAAGGGAACCGGTGCCGCGCCAGATACCGCGTCAAAAACCGCCTTCACGATCAGCCCTGGCACAAGCTGCATGCCGAACAGCAGGATGGTGAACAGCGAATGCAGGTTGAATACCGCCCCGGCGTAGCGGATCAGCGATCCGACAAAGGCGGTGGTACGGAGCATTTCGGGTTTGTGTGTTTGTGCTTGCGCGCTCATGCCAGCGCCTCCTCCAGGCCGGTTTGCAACAGCCTGGCAAATTGCGAATGGGGATCACGTGCCAGTTCCGCGCGCGAGCCGTATTCCACCACGCGCCCGCCCTCCAGGATCAGGATGCGGTCGGCGCGCTGGACGGTTTTGAGCCGGTGGGCAATGATCATGCCCGTGCGCTCCTCGAACAGCCGGTCGATGGCGCGCTCCATGCGCGTCTCGGTCGCCGGGTCCAGGCGTGACGATGCTTCATCCAGCACCACCAGGCCGGGATCTTTGAGGAACACGCGGGCAAAAGCCAAAAGCTGCGCCTCGCCCGCCGAAAGACCCTGCCCGCCTGTGCCCAGGCGGGTATCTAGCCCCTGCGGCAGCGCAGCCACCCACTCCCACAAGCGAAGTTCTCGCAGGATCGCCTCCAGCCGGTCGTCCGGGATGGACGGGTCGAAGAAGGTCAGGTTGTCGCGCACCGATGCCTGGAAAAGCTGCACATCTTGCGTCACCATGCCTACCCGCCCGCGCAGGTCTTCCAGCCGTGTCTGGCGCAGGTCGACGCCGCCCAGGCACACCTGCCCACCGGTGGGGTCGTAGAGGTGGAACAGCAGTCGCGTCATGGTCGATTTTCCGCTGCCCGTGCGCCCCAAAATGCCCAGCACCTCGCCCGGCTCCAGCCGGAAGGTGACGTCTTGCAGCACGTTCTCGCTCTCGTTGTCGTCGTAGGCAAAGGTCACGCGGTCAAAGACCACCGGCAGCGCCCCGGCGGGAATCTGCACCGGCTCGCCGGTGACGTTGACCAGGGGACGCAGATTGAGGAATTCCTCCACGCGCTGAATGGCGGCAGTGGCCTGCTGCAAATCTTCGGCCTGTTCGATCAGGCCGCGCAGAGGCGCGTCGAGCATGCCCACGTAGTGAACGATCAGGTAAGCCGTGCCGAGGGTGGCATCACCGCGCAGATAGGCCGAGATAGCCAGCCCAAGACCCAGCGCAAAGCCGATCCCATACAGCAGGGAGGTGACGTTGTAGGACAGGTTGACGACGACAAACGCCCGCCGCCCGCGCTCTAACAGTGTGCGCATCAGGCGGAACAGGCGCACCAGCATGGCCTCCTCGGCACCGTTGACGCGGATATCTTCCGCGCCGGTGATGCGCTCCTCCACAAAGCCGAACAGGTCGGCGTAGCTTTGGCGGTATTCACGCCAGTAAGGCACGGCAATCCGCTGCACGCGCAGCAGGATGAGGATGATCACGGCGGTGTAGAGCGTCAATCCGCCGCCCACCCGCGCATCCTCCACGAACAGCAGTCCGAGGATGCCCGCCAGCAGCAGCAGGTTGCCGATCACTTCCACCACCATTTTGGAGAAGAAGTTGCCAAGCTGATTCACGTCGCCGTCGATGCGCTCGATCAGCTCGCCAGGCGTGTGCTGCTTGTGGAAGGTCATATCCAGGCGCAACAGGTGCAGGGCCAAGTCGGTGCGCAAGCGGTTGGTGGCAGACCAGCTCACCAGGCTGCTGGCATAATTGGCCGCTACACTCATGCCCTGCTGCGCCAGGGCAAAGGCAATGTAGATCAGCGCGGCGGTGAGCAGGGTATGCCCCGCCCCACCCGCTTGCGCAGAATCGAGGAAATAGCGGATCACCTGCGGGCTGGCAAGCTGCAAGGCGATCCCGGCGAGCAGCAGCAGGGCCATGATCACCACGCGCCCGCGCTGCGGCAGCAGATAGCGCCCCAGCAGGGCACTGTACTGCGAAAAGACAGTTTTCTTATTGAGAGACACAGACATCGTCACGCTCTTTCGAATCGATTTAACTGCCTGTTATTGACGGTGAAGCAGAGCTTCACGGTCAATAACAAAGAAAAAACCACGGTGCATGAGCGACCGTGGCTGGGGATTCGGTAAGCGGTGACGAACCGAAACTAATCGGTGGCCCAGAGGTGCGCCCATGCGGAAATTGTAGTGGTATTCTTTTGAGCTAACATGTCTGCGCACCTCCTTGTTCGTAGATTTTTGTTACATAGAGGATTCTAAGTCTAATTATGGAGTTGTCAAGTAGGGAATTTTGGGGCAGCGCTCTCCCATTCTCGTTTTCGCATAAAATATGAGTATAATTGTCCAAATAACACACGCTTTCCGAACAAACAATGGAGGTGCTTTCATGTCATTTCAGGCGTATCTGGATAAGGTCGAAGAACTCACCGGCAAGACCCCCAATGATTTCATCAAAGAAGCAAAGGACAAGAATCTCACCACCCACAAAGAGATCATCGACTGGCTGAAGAACGACTACAAGCTGGGCACCGGTCACGCCCGCGCCGTCGCGCACGTGATCCTCCACGGCCCCGAGTTCGAGGTGAAGCAGACCACCGGCCCGCACCGGGATGAATCCGGCATGCTAAAGCTGGATGGGACGAAGAACAGGTGAGGCACCTTTACGCATCAATCATATACAAATTCACTTTCCCATCCACGTCCGACGCATACAGAATTCTGCCCCCGTCCCAACTCCAGGTTGGGTGGCAGTGGGCGGACTGGGTGTGCCAGGACGTTTTGTGATTCACCAGCACGTTTAGCTTGGGTTCGTCCCCGGCGATGTCGATCAGCACCAGATCGTCCACGTCGTCGCCCACCAGCAGGGTGTGATCGGGGTTGGCGTGGTAGTGGTTGGTGTAGTAGGGCATATCGATGCGCTTGACGATATTGCCAAAGCGATCCGAAAGACCGACGAAGGGCACAAAATCCTGCTGCTGTTTCACCGCCACGTCCGTCACCACCGCCTGGGTGCGGTCTGAGGTGATCGTGCCGTCGTGGCCCGGGCCGCGGTTGTCGAAAAACAGCAGGCCGTCGTTCGTCCAGAACTCGTGCCCGATGGAGTCCTGCTCATCCTGGCGGAAGCAGGGCTTGACCTCGCGGGCAACGAAATCGAGCAGCCAGATACGCTGCTGGACGAGGTTCCACGGGCCTTCGTGGCAGTAGGAACCAATGGTCGGGTCGGTGGGGCAGAACTGGAAGTGCCCGACCTGGTGGGTATCTTTGAAGGCGTCGAACCAGCCCGAGCCGTCGAGGTATGCCACGGTGATGCGCCCGTCCTTCACGCGGTAGAAGCGCTCTTTGAATCCGGTGTAGTTCGGCCCGTCCATTACGTTCACATCCTCATTGCGGGCGAAGGCCACGTAGCGGCGGTTGGAGGCAATCGAAGGCGCGCCGATGTTGTATCCGCCCGGCTCCTCGTAGATGGTTGTGATCTGCCCGGTGGTGGAATCCAGCGCGCGCAGGAATTTGCCCGCTTTGTAGACGATGAGTTGGCTGTCGGGAGTCTTCGTCACGCTGCCGACCGATTCCGGCTCGTCGGTGAGCTGGGTGATCACACCTGTGTCGAGATCCATGCGGAAGATGTTATAGTGCGGGCGCTCGTGCGGCAGTTTGTCCTCACCGGCTGCGCGATCCGATGTGAAGATAATCTCGTTCTTGCCCTCGGTAAAAGAATTTTCCGTGAAATACAGGTGGACGTTGTTACCACCCGTGGTGAGCTGGCAAACCTTGCGCCCCGTCTTGGGGTCGTTGAATTCGCACATTTCCGACTTCCATGTATCACCAATCATCTTCTAAGCCTCCAAGAGATGGAACCACAGAGAACACAGAGAAAAGAAAAAGAGAGAAAGAGTTTAAAGGTTTTTCTCTTTCTTCCCTCCGTGTTCTCTGTTTTCTCTGTGGTATGAATCTTTTCTTTGAGTTCGATAACGATATTATAGGTTGGGTAGATGGTAAGTCAAGCAGAATTCTCATTCCCCTTCAGCCCCGCCCGCAGCAGGTTGATCCGTGCGTCCTTGCAGCCTGCTTGCGCCTGTCGAAGCAGATCCTTCGCCAGCGCGCGGTGCGATACGTCCGAGCGCGGGCAGTCGGAAGGCGGCGGCGGGAAGGCGTGGGCCTTCGCGTACCGGCGCACGGCGGACTCTTCCACGTAGCACATCGGGCGAATCACGCGGAACTTGCCGTCAAAGTATTCGCGCCGGGGGGCCATCGTCTCGACCGCACCGTGGTAGATCAGGTTGAGCAGGGTAGTTTGCGCCAGGTCATCGGCGTGATGACCAAATGCCACCACGTTGCAGCCCAGCTTCTCCGCCGCCTCGAACAGCGTCCGGCGGCGGTTCCACGTACAGCGGCGGCAGTCGAGCGGCAGCGGCTCGCCCTCGGGTAATGCCAGCGGCACGATGGTGTGGGGGTAGCCGCTCCGCACCAGCCAATCCTCCAGCGGCGGGTGGGCGGGCGTCTCCGGCCCGCGCGCGTCACCGATCACATGAATGGCGAACAGCTCGTACGGCTCGGGCGCGCTCTGGCGGCGCAGGTCCAGCAGCTTGAGCAGGCTGAACGAATCCTTGCCGCCCGAAAGCGCCACCGCCACCCGGTCGCCCGGTTGAATCATGCCGAAGTCGCGGATCGCGCGGTTAATGTCTTTGAGAAGCCAGTAGCCGAGCTTGGTGGGGTCAGCGGTCATTTGCCAACTTTTGGTAAAATCCCGCCCGTCTGTTGCATGTATGCGTGGTACTGCTCGCCAAATGTCGACAGCATCATCTTCTCTTCTTCCGGCACGCGGAACAGGTAGAACAGCGCGAAGACCACAATGCTCAACGGCCCCGCTAACCAGTTCCACAGCAGCAGCGCCTGAGCAGTCGCGACCAAAAACTGGCTGAGATACATTGGGTGGCGGATTTTGCGATAAATGCCATCCGTGATGAGGGTATGCTCCTCGTACACTTCTAGCGTCGGCGACCAGTTTTGGCGCAGGTCGGTGTGGGCGCGGTAGAAGACGAACAGCCCCAGTGCCATCACCGCCGCGCCCAGCCCGCCCGCCCACTCGGGTAAGATGTAGTCGGCAAAGCCCAGCCAGCCGGTGAAGGTGTAGATCAACGGCAGCGGCAGCCCGGCAATAAAGAGCAGCGTGAGCAGGATCACCTCGGTGCGCGTTGCGGCGTTGACAGTTTTTCCAGTGGACTGGCGGCGTTTGCGCTGGTACGGTGCGCGGATGATGATTTCCACGATCAGCGCAGCCCAGTAGAGGATTTTGAAGAGGGTCATAGGGGAGGTCTCGCAATACACAATCGAGGATAGAACGATTATAGCTCGGATCGAGACCAAGACGCCTCACCCCCTCAGTCCCCCTCTCCATTTTTGCTCTTCACGTTCTAAGTTCTATGTCGTAAGTATAAATCGCAAAAACGGAGAGGAGGATGCCTTGCTGGCCAATTTGCGGAACAAGGCATCCTCCTCTCTATTTTTGCGGGTTCTGCTCACTGCATCGAGCTTACAGCTCCAACAGCAAAAATGGAGAGGGGGACTGAGGGGGTGAGGCGGTCATGGCGCGCAGTGAACCCCCGATTAAGTCGAAACAGATACCCGTCCCGCTACATCCCTAAGAAGTGTCCGAATCGTTCTATAATTACCCTATCCCAGGAGGCACTTTCCCATGACTCTACCCACCCTTTCGAGCCAGACCATTACTTATGAGCAACTTGCCAAGACCATCGACCATTCCCTCCTACGCCCCGAGCTGACCCGCGAGGACGTGATCAGCGGGTGCGAGATTGCCCGCAAGTACAACGTCGCCAGCGTGTGCGTGAAGCCCTGTCACGTCTCCCTCGCCGCGGAGCTGCTGCGAGGCTCCACCGTGGCGGTCGGCACGGTGATCGGCTTTCCGCACGGCGCGCATACCACCGCTATCAAGGTGGCGGAGGCCGAGCAGGCCATGAACGACGGCGCGACCGAGCTGGATATGGTACTCAACATCGGCGCGCTGCGCGGAAGCGAGGCGGATTTTGTCCGCGCTGATATCCAGGCGGTGTGCGAGGCTGCCCACGCACGCGGCGCGAAGGTGAAGGTGATCTTCGAGAACGCCTACCTGACCGACCAGGAGAAGATCCTGGCCTGCAAGCTGTCTGAGCAGGCCGGGGCAGATTGGGTAAAGACCTCCACCGGGTTTGCGCCGAGCGGGGCCACGCTCGACGACCTGCGCCTGATGCGCGCCCACGTCAGCCCGCGCGTGCAAGTGAAGGCCGCCGGGGGCGTGCGCACGCTCGATGCTCTGCTGGATGTGATCGATGCCGGGTGCACGCGCTGCGGCGCGACCGCCACCGCCAAAATTCTGGACGATTTCCGCGCAAGGGTACAGCCATGACCGAAACCCGCATGTTCCTCTCCCCCTCCTTCTTCGGCGACGCCGAGAAGGTGCTGGTCGAATACGGCCCGCTGATCGCTTCCACCTTCCGCTTTGAGAGCGGCGTGTGTGGCCTGAAATTCGAGAACGAGTGCGGGTCGCTGGTGCTGCTGCCCTTCCAGGGCCAGCAGATATGGTCGGCGCAGTTCAACGACCGCCCGCTGACCATGAAATCGATGTTTGACCAGCCGCACCCCACCCGCACGTATCTCGAAACCTACGGCGCCTTCCTGATCCACTGCGGCATGACCAGCATGGGCGTGCCTGCCGAGGGTGACAACCACCCCTTGCACGGTGAGCTGCCCAACGCCCCCTACGATAAGGCCTGGCTGATCGCCGGGGAGGATGAGCGCGGCATGTTCCTGGAGCTTGGGGGCCAGTACCGCCATACGGTGGCCTTTAGCACCAACTATATCGCCGCCCCGCAAACTCGCCTGTATGCCGGGCGGTCCACTTTCTGGGCCGGGATGAACGTAACCAACCTGAAAAACACGCCAATGGAGTACATGTATCTGGCGCACATCAACTTCCGCCCGGTGGATAATGCCCGGCTGGCCTACACCGCCAAATACGACCCCCAGCACGTGCGCGTGCGGCGCAGCATCCCTTCACACGTGCGGCCCCCGGTGGGCTACCGCGAATTCCTCGAAGAGCTGGCCGAGAATCCGCAGCGCCATCACTTCCTGCTGCCCGGCCTGGGTTTTGATCCCGAGGTGGTGTTCTTCATCGACTACCAGCCGGACGCCGATGGCTGGGCGCACTCGATGCAGGTGCACCCGGACGGATCCGCCGATTACGTCCGCCACCGCCCCGATCAGCTCGATGTGGGCGTGCGCTGGATCTGCCGCACCCCCGATCAGGACGCGCTGGGCTTTATCTTGCCCGCCACCGCCGAGCCGGAAGGCTACAGCGCCGAGAAGGCCAAGGGCAACGTCAAAACGCTCGGACCGGGCGAGACGTGGCTGTGCGAGTACGAGATGGGCGTGCTCGGCGCGGATGAGGCCGCGAAGATGGAACGCTCGATCAACACGATGATGAATCAGTAGGCATTTCGTAGCGTGCGCCGTAGGAAAGCGACTGGACTGAGCGTAGAATGGTTGGTTTTATGATATATGTGTCCCCACCTCCGGCTCCTCCCAATTTCGCACGAGCAGCGAAATGGGGAGGAGTGCCTAGTTCCGCGCAGGTGTTGGTTTGTAAGGCACTCCTCCCTATTTTTGGCTTTGCAAAAATGGGGAGGAGCCGGAGGTGGGGCCCCGCAGCTCATTCAAAGATCTGATCTACAATGAGCCTTGTCGGTAAATTAGTCACACACTACGAAATGGTAGATTCTAAGCAGAGGCTTTAATGACCCAATCCCCCCTCAACCTTCTTGCCGTAGATCTGGGCGCGGAGAGCGGGCGCGCCATTTTGGGGCAGTTTGACGGCGAACGAATTGCCATCTCCGAGGTCCACCGTTTTGCCAATACGCCCGTGCCGCTGCCCACCGGCCTGCACTGGAACGTGCTCGGCCTGTGGAGTGAGATCCGCGCGGCGCTGGCATTGGCCGGGAAGCAGGCCGAGGGCCGCCTGGACGGCATCGGCATCGACACGTGGGGCGTAGACTACGGCCTGCTCGACCGCACCGGCGCGCTGCTGGGCCTGCCCATGCACTACCGCGACAGCCGCACCGACGGCATGATGGAGGCCGTCTTCCAGCGCGTGCCCAAAGCAGACGTGTTCGCGCAGACGGGCATCCAGTTTATGCAGCTCAACACGCTCTACCAACTGTATGCCATGGTGATGCAGAATTCCCCCCAGCTCCAGATTGCCGAAACCTTCCTCACCATGCCAGACCTGCTCAACTACTGGTTGACCGGGTGCAAAGTGTGCGAGTTCACCAACGCTACCACCACCCAGTGCTACGATCCGCAGCGCAAAACGTGGGCGCGCCCCCTGCTCGACCGGCTGGGCATTCCCGCGCACATCTTCCCTGAGATCGTGCCGCCCGGCACGGTGCTGGGGGATCTGCGCGCGGCGGTGGCCGAAGAAGCAGGCCTGCCCGCGCTGCCGGTGATCGCCCCGGCCTGCCACGATACCGGCTCGGCGGTGGCGGCGGTTCCGGCCCCCGGCGGGGATTTTGTGTGGACCTCTTCGGGCACGTGGTCGATCATGGGCGTGGAGACTGCCAGCCCGGTGGTCAGCGCCAACGCGCTGGAATGCGCGATGACCAATGAAGGCGGGGTGAACGGCACTTTCCGCCTGTCGAAGAACATCGCCGGGCTGTGGCTGGTGCAGGAGTGCCGCCGCACGTGGCGGCGGCAGGGGCAAGAATATTCGTACGACGACCTGACTCGCATGGCTGGCGAGGCTGCCCCCCTGCGCGCCATCATCGACGCCGACCATCACGACTTCCTCGCCCCCGGCGATATGCCCGCCCGTATCCGCGCCCGCTGCGCCGCGGCCGGGCAGCCCCAACCCGAAACCCCCGGAGCGGTGATCCGCTGCGCGCTGGAGGCGCTGGCGTTAAAATACCGCTGGGTGCTGGAGCGCCTGGAGCGCCTGCAAAACCGCACGTATGATACCATCCACATCGTCGGCGGCGGGACAAAGAATCGCCTGCTCTCGCAGTTCACCGCCGATGCGACCGGCTGCCAGGTGATCGCCGGGCCTGCCGAGGCGACCGCCACGGGCAACCTGCTGGTGCAAGCTGTGGCGCTGGGCAAGATCGGCTCGATCAGCGAAGCCCGCGAAGTGGTCGCCCGCTCGTTCGCAGTGGAGACCTTCACACCGGAACCGGCATCACGCTCCGCATGGGATGATGCCTATGCGAAGCTAAATCAAATCATATAGCGCGATTGTATCTTTGTTGTGACCATTCAAATCTTGGTGTTTTGACTGCGATGTATGCCGTGTTCCACACGGCGTACATCGCAGTCAAAACACCACTCGTGGAGAAAAGCTATGTCTTTAGACCAACCCTATCCTTCTTTGGACGAATTTCTGCACCTGATGGGTGAAGCCGGGGTGCGCATCTCAGAGATCAACGCCAGCGAGGGCGCAGCCGGGAACCTGTCCATCTTCTTCAACTGGGCGGTCGATCCGCGGCGCAAGTTCCCCATCGCCGAGGCGATCCGCCTGCCCTGCGACGTGCCGCACCTCGCCGGGGGCAGCATCCTCATGTCGGGCTCGGGCCGCCGCCTGCGCGAGATCATCGACAACCCGCTCGACAACCTGGGTTTTGTGCAGATCAATGATGATGGCGAAACCGCCCGCCTGTACACCACCTCGAGCAAACTGTTCGCGCGGCTGTCCAGCGAGTTCAACTCGCACCTCGCCATCCACAACGATCAGGTCGCCACCACCGGCACCAACTTCCACGCCGTGGTCCACGCCCAGCCGCGCTACCTCACCTATCTCAGCCACATCGCCGATTACCGCGACGAGACCACGCTCAACCGCCACCTGCTGCGCTGGCAGCCCGAGCTAATCGTCAACCTGCCGGAAGGCATTGGCGTGGTGCCGTTCTGCGTGCCCGGCTCAGACGCGCTAATGCAAAGCACGATGGAAGCCCTGCGCACGCACCGCGTGGTGCTGTGGAGCAAGCACGGTGTGGTGGCGCGCTCGGATATCTCGATCAAGCGCGCCGCCGACCGGGTGGAATACGCCGAAGCCGCCGCCAATTACGAATACCTCAACCTATCGAACAACAACATGGCAGAGGGGTTGTCGCCCGAGGAGATCCGCGCGATTTGCAGCGCGTTTGATATCCAGCAGGAGATTTTTTAAATCTTTCCAAATCGCGACTTCGCCGCGTTTTGGAAAGATTTTCTCCCCTTCCCGCGCCGTGATCACTTTATAAACGACCGAATTTCTTCCACCAGCTTGCCCGCCGAATCATAATTCGTTACGTGACCGCCGCCGGGGATGGTCACCAGGCGGCCCTGCGGCAGCACCTGCGCGGAGGCTTCCGACCACACCGCCGAGGTGATGCGGTCGTGCTGGCCGCGGACGACCAGCACCGGCATGGTCATGCGGGTCAGGCGTTCTTCGAACGGATCGTTGAAGGCGTGATCGAGCGTTTGGAAGGTGCGCTTGAAGCCGTGGGCGATATAATCCATCAGGGCAACTGCCATAAAATCGGGTGGCTCGAAGAATAGCTGGTAAAACCCGCGCTTGATGGTACGGAAGTAGGTGCGCGAAGTGGGATCGGGGTACAGGCCGATCAGCACGGCGTGGGTGATCAGCGAGGGGGCGCGGTCGTTCAGCGCGGCGATGAAATTGCAGCCGAGCGAGTTGCCCACCATCACCGCCGGGCCAATCTCCAGCGCGTCCATCCACGCAGCGAGGATATCCGCCAGTTCCACAATGTTCAGCGAGGCGCGCGGCTTTTGACTGCGCCCATAGCCCGGCAGGTCTGGCAGATAGACACGGAAATGCTCCGCCAGGCGCTGCGCCGTGGGCAGCATGTACAGGCTCGACATCGACAGGCCGTGCACCAGCACAACCGCCGGGGCGTTCGGGTCCGTCACACAGGTTCGTGAAAACATCCGCCAGCCGCGGATCGTGTCCCAGCGTTCGGCCAGTTGCACAGGCATTATGGCTGCTCCAGAAAGTCAATCACCGCGCGGTTGAACGCGTCGGCCCGGTCCCACATGGGGTTGTGCCCCGCACCGCGGATCACCACGAACTCGGCTTTGGGCAGGGCCTGGTGCAGCGCCTCGCCGCGCGCCAGCGGCACCAGCTCATCGTGCTCGCCCCACACGATCAGCACCCGCGACTCGATCTTCGACAGGTCGGCGGTGATATCGGCCTGGTGAATAGCCAGCGTAGCGTTGAGCAGCGTGCGCGGGCCAGCCCGCAGCGCGTCGGAAATCAACACGGGCAGGAAGTCGAACGCGGCGTAGCGCAGGGCCAGCGGCAGGTGGATGGCGCTGGTAATGATTGAGCGCCCGAGCGGCACAGCGGCGGCATCCACCAGCACCAGCCGGTCGATCAGCCCGGGGTAGCGGCTGGCCATCACCGCCGAGATCAGCCCGCCCATCGAGTGGCCGATCACGTTGACGTGCGTCAGGCCCAGCACGCCCAGCCAGCGTTTGAGCAGGTCGGGGGTCTGGTCGAGCACAAAGCGCTGCCCCCGGCTGCGCCCAAAGCCAATCAGGTCCACCACGTAGACGGTGAAATGCTCCGCCAGGGCGCGGGTGTTCTTATCCCACCAGCGCGACGAGCCCGAAAGCCCATGCAGCAGCACGAGCGGCTCGCCTGACCCGCCCGTCTCGTAGTGGATATGCACCCCTCCGACAAAAATTTCCCGCGCTTCAAACAGCATAGATGCCTGAGATTCTCCTCTTCAAGCCCCCTTGTTGGATTAATGGTAATGGAGAATCGGGAAATGGTCAAACGAGGTGAGAAGCTTATGCCAGGGTAATTCGCAGAAGTTGCGAATTACCCTGGCATAAGCGAACTGAAGATAACCGCCTGGCGGCTGAAGCCGCGGCTAGGACAACGAAGCCCCACCTCCGTGGGGCTCGCTCTGTCTGGAGGATGCGATTTTCCAATAGACTGGGAACCTCTTTTCCCCACACCTTTCCATGAATGATAAAAGAATCATCTGATCCATATGCAACGAGCCCCACGAAGGTGGGGCTTTGGTGACCTAGCCGCGGCTTCAGCCGCCAGGCATCCCACCGCAAATTGCCCCGGAAGCTTAACGTGACATAATCGGCAGATACAAATTCTTGGGCTCTTCTGGAACGACACCGATCCACAAGTGGATCGGGTAAGAAGTAGGATCGCTGATTCCACTGGTGTGGATGATGTAAGGGATGGTATAGGTTCCAACCGGCGCGCCATTAGTATCTACCTGCAAGGTGATGGTCTGTTCCTGTCCAGCTTTTATTTCTCCTGTCCACCAGTTCAGGCGGGCTGTAAGCCCGTCAGGGCCGTCCGGGAGATTAATCCGGGCCAGTCCATTCAGCACTCCGTGGTTGGTATTGCCACTGCCGTCTTTGACACTGCCGCCGCCAGACGTATCGAAGCGCCATTCTGCTTCTAAACCGCTTTGCCCGCTGACATCACCAGTCATTCCTTGTTGGATTTTTGACCTTGTGCGGCCAACAGACCAGATCCGTATTCCATCGAGATATCCAACAAAGCCATCCGATCCGCCAATCGACTTAATGCCAATGATGAGCGGATCGGTTGTGGTAGCGATCAGGCCGCTGGCAGCTTGCTCTCCAACCAATTGCCCATTCACATAGAGTCTGAGCTTTTTACCATCATACACGCCCGCTACATGGCTCCAACGGTTGGTTGCCGGCAGCGCCGATGGAATGCGCAGTTCGCCAACCCCCTCCACCTCGAAGACCAGCGCATCCCATTCCTTCAGCAGCCGGTACTGGTTATCGCTGTAGCCCTTTTGTACAATCCGGCAGTTACTGAATGGCGGATTGGTCCAGGTAAGCGGGTAAATCCATGCCTCGATGGTAATCTGCTGTATGAAATTGAGGCTCACGCTATTATTGACCGTTACGCCGCTGCGTCCTTCCAAATGCAGCGCCCCGCGCAAGTCTGCTGCCGATGGCTGCGGCTCGATCCATACGCGCAGCGGCACAGACCCGGTATTGCGCAAGGTAAATTCTACTGTTCCCGATTCCCCGGGTTGAAATGTTTGCGATACGCCGCCTTTTGGTGTTACCTGATACGCTGCACCATCGACCCACAAGCGTGTGACCATGCCCTGCTCGTCGACCTCGAACCGGTAGGTGACCTCCGGTAAAGCGATGCTGTCAATCCATCCCCCCGCATTGCGGGTGACTGCCGCAGGCTGGCGCGCGAGATTGCCTTCGGAATCATTGGTGTATAACCAGGTTTGGTCACGCCCCACGGAGACCAGCTCGGCGAAGAACAGCGCCTGGTTGATGCCATGCGGGTTGCCGCGCACGAAACGATCGACCGCCAGATGAACCATATCCTCGCTGGAACAGAACCACTGGTTGGCAAGCGATGCCAGAAATTCCTGCGGGTTATAAAAGAAGAACCCAGGGTCGCCGCCGCGCAAGTAGTTATTCGAGTCAACCCCCGCCTGTTGGATCAGCGCAAACTGCCGGACGGAAAGCACCGGGTGCTTTTCGACGTAGTTGGCATTCACCGCGTGGTAGTCTTCATGCGCCACCACCGTACCGAACAGATCGCAGGGCACATTCTTGCCGTCCGCCGGAAACGGGTTCTCCGCGAATTCGCCTACCCGGTTCCCAAATACATTCACCCCGGCCAGCAGGACTGGGATACGGGTATCACCGCCGTTGCCCAGCATTTCATTCTGCGATATACCCGTTACTACCACAAGCTCTTTGGGGTTCAGCGAGAAGAAGCGATAGATGAACTCACGCTGCGGATCGTCAAAACCGTTGTTGTCGTACAGCAGCACCGAAAATTCCATCCAGATATCCCGGTAGCGGCCTTGCAGGTCCAGGGCTTGCGCGATGGATGTTTTATTCGCTTCGGTAAGCGGCAGCAGATCGCGTAGGGTGGCGTGAATCTGTGCCGCGAGGGCCGCCACGTATGGCTGGGTGACTGGATCGATCAGGCTGGACTTCTTCCAGTACAGCGGAAAGGCATTGACGTGGCTGATATAGTAGGAGAAGATTTCTCCCCTTTGGGCATCGTTGATTTTTCCAATGCGCGCCATATGGGCAAACATGCGGTGCGCATTGAGCAGCGTTTCTCTGGCATCCGAGTCGGATGCGAGAAATGGCCCCAAATCCGTTGGGTGCGCGGCGAGGATGCGGGTGATCAACTCCTCAAAAACCGGGATGAGGCCAGCTTGCAAAACGGCTTCATTTCCCCTGCCCCAAAAGACCGGGCCGGTAAGATACTCCCACAGGCGGTGGTTGAATACGTGGTCGCTGAAGTAGTCGCGGAAGAAAACCGTCCAATCCGCTGCCGGATAGGGCCTGCCAAGAATCTCTCTGCACAAAATTTGCTCATCGTAGACCGCTGTTCCGAGCGCAATTTTGTTCAGGCAGTTTTCCAAAGCGGCTGCATCCGGCGGCGTAAGGTCTGCCTTCACCTGCCCAACATTTCCGAAAATCAGCGCAAGAACGATGACGGCGAAAAGACCGGATGCAGCCCAGCCGCGCCGGTAGACACAAGAAAAGACGGAAGGTTTCATCTCCCTGCCCCCACTTCCTGGCAGTCCCTCCCCAGAGACCTGCCGGTCCGCCAATGGCCGCACAGCCCTGGCGACTGTACCATTTTCTTCTACATTGTCTAAACAATATAACGATTCTTTTATTTAGTATAGCAACATTGTCCAGGTTTTCAATCCGTATGAGTTCCACTCGATTCCAGCAGCATAGATGCGTGCAGGATCCTCTTCAATCTCCCTTGATGGAGAAATGTTAATGGATATTGAAAACTGGTCAATCCTCATCTGTGGAACAATCACTGCTGCCGCACATTCACCGGAGAAGGTTCGATGTATAATAAAATTCGAATCGTGTCACAGTATTCTGGATCAATCCGCAGAGGCTTCTTATGGCAGTCGGCCAACCCGCATTGGATGCTCGCAAGAACCCGGCCGTTTCGGCCCGGCAGTGGATCACGCTTCTTTCCCCCCTTGCTGTCATCGGCATCTGCCAGGCAGCAGCCCGGTGGCTCACCCCAGTCTTTGGCGATCAAACCATCTATCCCTGGCTGTTGATTTACTGGGTCGTCACCGGCGCATGGATCACATGGGGAGCCGGATGGACCGGCATCCAGCGTTGGGGGGGCAGGCCGCTCGGAAGCTGGCTGTGGTCGGCGCTTGCGGTGATCTTCCTGCCAATCACTCTGCCCATCTTCTTCGACGGCTGGCGCATGATCTCAGCGGAAGGTATGTGGCTGCCATGGCTGCTCTTCGCTCCAATCAATTCGCTTTTTGAAGAGGGGTACTGGCGCGGACTGCTCCTGGATGCCGCTCGGCCCCAGCAGGGACGCGCGTTTCCCGGCTGGGCAGCCGTGCTCTATTCCAGCCTGTTCTTCTCACTCAACCATGCCAGCCTGGGAGGGTTTGTGAAAGCATACGCCAGCCCGATGGCGATGGTCACGCCCATCCTCGCTGGGCTAATATACGGCCTGGTGTATTGGAAAACGCACAGCCTGCGCTGGGCCTTTGCCAGTCACACGCTGGTCAACTGGTTCGGCCTGGGGATCCTGGTGCTGCTGAATATCTATATTCCGCCGATGCCGTGAGCCATGTCTGGCCTATGGGGACCAAACCATCGTCTCGGGTCAATAAGCCGCGGAAAGTAACAGATATTGGGGGAATGGTATAACATCCTCATCCCCTGTCCCCTTCTCCCGTTGTGCTCCTTTGGTTCTGTGGTGAACTTGCTGAGCGCAAACCGCAAAACCGGAGAAGGGGTAACTTGTTCCGCAGGGCCGATTGGAGAGCAAGGCTTCCTTGAATAATGTTGTCGACTGCGATTTTGAAAACCGCCAGCCCGTGCTAATTGGCACATTCATCCCAAAATACTCGTAGAGGCGCAGCTATACGGGCCAACCCAGCTTGCAAGGAGTCAAAAGCGCTGCGCCCCAGTGAATCTCCCAAGCTTGTAGTGCTATCTCTAGGTAAATAGACCGCACATGGAAAATTCGCTCCCCTTTCAACCAATAACTGTTTTCAAGAACGAAAACTTTGCGATATTAGGGCACGCTTCAATTCCAGAGGGGTCACCAACTGAATCACCAGCCTTACCGCCAGCCAGCCGAGCACAATCGACATTACCACCAACGCGATAAATGTTAATCCACGCAAACCGGCAAAATATACCATCATATCGGGGATGGAGACGAACAGCAAAAACACCGCCACGCTCAGAAAATAGGCCACCTTGCCGCGTGTGGTGCGGGAGAAATAGGCGTACGACATGCGTGGCGCACCTGACTGTTTGCGGATCTCGCCGTACTCCATTGCTGCCAGCAGGGTGATAACGATGAGGGCATTGGTCGCCCAGCCCAGGTACAGGCCGATGATCTGCCCGATCACAACCACCACCAGCGGCGGGAGCAAGACGTACACCAGGAACAGCGGCAGGGGTTTGTAATGATTGGCGTTAGAAACAGGTGGCATGGGCAGGGGTTCAGGTGCATTTACTGGAATTGCGGTTGAAATGATTATAGCCGCTTCTGGCAAAAATGATCCCACGCGATATCACAGCACGCTCCGGCCTGACCGCAGGCAAGAGCGTGCTGTACCCCCTTTTGTCTCAGCCAGATGATTTGTTACTTGACCATCTTACCGAGGCGAATGGTGAAATTATCGAACGCGACCATAGTGTTCTGATCCGCGAAGGCCCAATCGTGGCTCCAGGCAGCCAGAAGAATGGGCACATCTTCGGTGGTTACGTTTGTGGTAGCGATCACCTTCCAGCCGCGGGCTGCGCGGTCATAATAATAGGCGCGCACCAGGTCGCCGTTGCGATACAGGCGCAGCTTCCCGCTCCGGTCCGTGGTTTGGATATAGCCCAAAAGACTGTCAGTGGTGTGAATCAGATACACTTCTTCTCCGTCCGCCACATCACTGACCCCATGACCGGTTCGCTCGACCACGGCATCCGGCGGATCAGACAAATTGGAGCCCAAACCAACCCGCACGCCGCTGTGCTCGGGCCAGGTCAGCAAGTGGTAATCAACATAGATGTCGAAATTGCCCTGCATTTTGAAACGGCTCTGGTAAGCGATGAAGAAAGGGTCACCGCTGCAATCTGCTGGCAGCGTGATCTCCAGACGACGGTTTCGTTCGGCAATGGTCGGCCCGCTGCCAATGGAAAAGGTCTGCCAGAGTTTGGTGTCCATTTTGTTGTCGTTAAATGTTTCCAGAAGAACATTCGTCCCTGCTTGTGCGGTCAGAATTGGCAGTAGGAAAAGCGCGATGATTGGCACGATCAAAAGAACGCGCCGAATCCACCTTGTGTTCATACATTCCCTCCCCTGGGTGCCAACAAGCACCCATGAACCACAAAAAATCCCTCCAATGTGGTCAGTGTTGTACTGGGAACGATGATGAGTACAGCAGCCTTGTGAAAAATTTATTACAATTGTGAGTATAGCGTGCTATTCGAGCGAATACAATACCACCACATTCCTGTGGGAATGCGAAAGGAGAAATTAAGTTGGCCTCAAAGAAGCAAATCGTCGAAACAGTTTTGGTTGTGCTCGGATGTATGCTTATTGTCACAGCCCTCTGTGCTGGATGCTTGTTTGCCACACTCTCTTTTCTATCGGGTAGTATGTGTGGAAACCAAATAATTCAGGAAATCCCCTCGCCAGACAACCGATACAAAGTCATCGTTTATGAAAGCAGTTGTGGCGCAACAACTGGTTTTTCAACAAATGTATCCATTCTCCAGGCATCGGATACCTTGAAAAAAAATCAGGGTGGAAACATTATGACCATGGACGGTCATCCGGATTGGTCGATTGTCGATATCACCTGGAATACCGACGCACTGGTTACCATTCAATACAACCCTGAGTACGAGGTGTATCATCGTAAATCGGGCTATCAACACGGTTTCTACCGCATAAATATAGAGTATCACCCTGTTTTAGAAAATAAAACGCCATAAACGGCTACTGTTTATTCCTCTGCTTCTAATTCCTGTATACTTATCACCAGACAACCTTTTGTGGAGGAGGAAACTCTTATGGCAATCAGCGAACTTGCGGGGAAAAAGGTCACGCCGGAACTGGTGATCGACGTTCAGAAGCTGCTTTCGGCCTATTACGACAATCACCCGGACGCGAGCAACCCGGCCCAGCGCGTTTCGTTTGGCACGTCGGGTCACCGCGGCTCCTCCACCAAGGGCACCTTCAACGAAGACCACATCCTGGCCATCTGCCAGTCGATCTGCGAGCTGCGCCGGGCGCGCAACCTCACCGGCCCGCTCTTCATCGGCAAGGATACCCACGCGCTCTCGGAGCCTGCCTTGCGCACCTCGGTAGAAGTGTTCGCCGCCAACGGCGTGGAGCTGATGGTCGACCAGGCGTTGGGCTACACCCCCACCCCGGTCATCTCGCGCGCCATCCTGGCTTACAACCACGGGCGCGCCTCGGGGCTGGCGGACGGTGTGGTGATCACCCCCTCGCACAACCCGCCGGATGACGGCGGCTTCAAGTACAACCCGCCCACCGGCGGCCCTGCCGACACCGACACGACGCGCCAGATTCAGAACCGCGCCAACGAGATCCTCGCCAGCGGGCTGCGCGACGTGCGCCGCATGCCCTACGAGCAAGCGATCCAGGCCGAGACGACCCACCGCTTCGACTACGTCAGCGCGTACGTGCAGGCGCTGGGCAGCGTGATCGACATGCCCGCCATCGCCGGGGCCGGGCTGCACATCGGCGTCGATCCGCTGGGCGGGGCGGGCGTGGCCTACTGGGGGCCGATCGCCGAGACTTACGGCCTGAACCTGGAAGTGGTCAACCCCAACGTCGACCCGACCTTCTCGTTCATGACCGTCGACTATGACGGCAAGATCCGCATGGACTGCTCTTCGCCCTACGCCATGGCCGGGCTGATCGAGCTAAAGGACCAGTTCGACATCGCCTTTGGCAACGACCCCGACTACGACCGCCACGGCATCGTCACCCGCAGCGCCGGGCTGATGAACCCCAACCACTACCTGGCCGTGGCGATCAACTACCTGTTCCAGGACCGCCCCGGCTGGAGCCCCGAGGCCGCGGTCGGCAAGACGCTGGTCTCCAGTTCGATCATCGACCGGGTAGCCGCCAGCCTGGGCCGCCGCCTGTGCGAGGTTCCGGTGGGCTTCAAGTATTTCGTCGACGGCCTGTTGGATGGCTCGCTGGGCTTTGGCGGCGAAGAGAGCGCGGGCGCATCCTTCCTGCGCATGGACGGCACCACCTGGACCACCGACAAGGACGGCTTTATCCTCGATCTGCTGGCAGCCGAGATGCTGGCGCGCACCGGGCGCGACCCGGGCCAGCACATCGCAGCGCTGCAAGAGCGCTTTGGTAAATCAGCCTACGCCCGCATGGATGCCCCCGCCAGCGCAAAGCAGAAAGCCGTGCTGAGCAGCCTCTCGCCCGATCTGGTAGAGGCGAGCGAGATGGCCGGCGAGCCGATCACCGCCAAGCTCACCGCCGCCCCGTGCAACGGCGAGCCGATCGGCGGCCTGAAGGTGACCACGGAGAACGGCTGGTTCGCCGCCCGCCCTTCCGGCACCGAGGAGCTGTACAAGATCTACGCCGAGAGCATGCTCGGGGAGGATCATTTGCGTCAGATCCAGTCTGAGGCGCGGGCGATTGTGGACGCGGCCTTTGGCAAGGCCGGGGTGACGCGATAAGAACCGATCCAAAAAAGTTTTGTGATTGTTGAGATGAAACGGCATCGATGCCGTTTCATCTCAACAATCACACACATACCCGCTTCGCTACTTCCGCAGGGATGGAAGGTACACACGGTGAGGAAGCGGGACGATTGTGCTTGAGTCGAACCGCCACAGTTCTTTACCATACGTCCCATCGCTGGCAGAGAAGTACAGGCTGCCCTTCATTTCGGTCATGCCGAATGGGTCCGCGTGCCCCAGCGGGTTGATGTGGAAGGCCATCTTTGTGCCAGTGGGTGTCCCGTTGCTCTGCCACAGCTCGCGCCCCAAGGTTCCGTCGTCTGCCTGGAAGTACACCTGCCCCTTATAGTATGTTAGATTTTTGGGACTGGAGGAGGTGATGCCTGGCCAGATGTCCTTCAACATCACCGTACCGGCGGCGGTTCCATTGCTCTTCCACAGCTCCTGGCCGGTTGTGCCGTTATTGGCGGTGAAAAACAGGGTGCCGTTGGCATTGATGAATTCATCGAACAGCGCGCCGGTCTCCGGGAAGGTGCCCTGACTGCCGGACCGGATATCCTTAACCATTACGGTGCCAGCAGCGGTCCCGTCGCTCTTCCACAGCTCCGCGCCGTACGTTCCATCCGAGGCGATAAAGTACAAGGTGCCGTTCACGTCCGTCAGGCCGCGCGGATGGGAAGAGCCGGCGGGGTTGATGTCTTTTACCATCTTCGTGCCGGCGTCCGTGCCGTCGCTAACCCACAGTTCGGTGTCGAAATTGGCATTGGCCTGAAAGTACAGCCGCCCATTCGACACTGTCAGACGCTGAGGGTCGGAGCCCCAGCTGGGGTTAATGGCCTTTACCATCTTCGTGCCGCTGGCTGTACCATCCGTCACCCACAACTCGCACAGAAAGCTGCTGTTGAGCGCCGTAAAATAAACCTTGCTATTCAACACGGTCATCTCTCGGATATCGGCCGAGCCGCTGGTGTTGATCTTTTTGAGCATGGTGGTGCCGCTGGAGGTGCCGTCACTGATCCATAACTGCTGCCCGCTGGCACCATCATCTGCGGCAAAGATCAGTTTACCGTTCAGCGCAGCCATCTCCACTTCCTGAGGGATGCTTCCCATGCTGCCGCCCGAGCCTGGGTTGATATCTTTGACGATGCGGGTGTTCGCGCCCGTTCCGTCCGTCACCCACAGTTCCTGTCCGTGCTGGCCGTTATCGGCGGTGAAGAAAAGCTGGCTGCCCGACGGAACCAGCGAGTGAACGTTGGCGCTCAACCCGCCCGGCCGAATATCCTTCACCAGCACCGTTCCGGCAGCCGTACCGCTGCTTTTCCACAGCTCAACGCCGGAGGTACCGTCTGTGGCGGTGAAAAAGAGCGTGTTATTCCACACGGCAAAATATTGGGGATACGAGCTTCCACCAGCGGATGGATGGATATCCTTCACCATGCTGGCAGTATCCGCCAGCAGCGTCTGCTCCTGGGCCGCCACCACACGTACTCCCGTCAGTATTCCCAGCAAGAGCAGCGTGCAGAACAATCGAGTGAACAGCCGGTAGTGCCTGGATGAAGCAAGAATGGGTGCAGTCATAGTTTCCTCGACATTTTTGGGGATTGTATGCGTTATTTTTTTAGGAGTTACTGTTAATTATGCCACAATTCGTGAAAATATTGTAAAATAGTTACAAATAACCCTGTTCCTGTGACATTGCGCAATTAAATATGGCAGTGAGGTTATGATGATCACGAAGAAGCAACTCGTAACTATCGTCCTTGTTTGTTTCCTCCTGGTGCAAAATACGGGCTGCTCCAGCTTTCCGCTGCCTGCACAGAGCGAGCCGGTGACCCTGCGCTTTCTCCATGAAGAAAACGCCGCCGATTATGCAGCCCTGGCGCAGGAGTTCAACAAGGAGCATCCCAACATCACCATCGAACTGGTGACGTACAAAGATCTCGGCGATTTTTACCGTAGTTATGCCAGCAAGATGGGCAGCGCGGACGCCGCCCGGCTTTTCTTCGGCGCAAGCCTGTACTACGCTCAGCAGGTTCCAGATGGACTCCTGGCGCTGGACACGTTGATCGCTACCGACCAGGAATTTCCACACGATGACTTCTACCCTGACGCCATCGAAGCGATGCGGATAGAGGGAAAGGTGATCGGGCTTCCGGCAGGGATGAACCCATTTGTGGTGTATGCCAACCCAAAGAAGTTCGAATCTGCCGGTATTCCACTGCCCCAGGCCGGTTGGACGGTTGAAGATTTCACGCGAATCGCAAGCGCGGTACACAATATCGATTCGGCGGCACAGGGCACCGACCGGTTCGCCTACGGCTTCTGCACCGATCCATTCGCGAACGACCCGGCCGTTTTCTTGCGCTTATTCGGCGGCGCGCTGGCTGATGATGAAAATCAGCCAATCGCTCCCATGCTCGATCAGCCCATCAATGAGACTGCCATGACCTGGTACACGAGCCTGTTCGGCGAGTTTCAAGTCACGCAGCCGTTCGTTCAATCCCCGCAAACGGCTGAACAGATCCGGGCTGGCAACTGCGCCATGTGGCTGGACGTGTTGAGCGCCGGGCAGTACGGCAAACCGTCAAACGTGGATGCCACCCCGCTCCCGCTGCCGGTGTATAACAACACACCTGTCACGCTGGCCGCCCTCGACAACTACGCGATCCTGTCAAAGTCCACGCACCCGGAAGAAGCCTGGCTGTGGGTCCGTTTTCTGATGGATCACGAGCAGGCATCTGGAACCATTCTACCGGCCAGACGCAGTCACATGCAGTCGGGTGGGTTCCTGTCGTCTGTCTCCCCTGCGGTGGCCGCGATCGCTCGCGCCATGTCCGAAAGCGAGATCACCCACAGTGGGCAGGTAGATCAACGCCTGATCCAGGCGAATATGCTGTATTACGAGGCCGTCCAGCAGGTGCTGAAGGGTGATGCGGATGTGAAGACGGCGCTCGAACAGGCGCAGCAGAAGGCGCTGAAGGTGTTTGGGGAGTAGTGGCTGCTGGGGGTGAGAAGGATTAAATCATGATTCCCGCAAAAACGGCTTGCGCCCTACGCATGCCTGGGGGTTTCAACCGTGTCTTTTACCCAAAACAGGTTAACGAAGATGAGAAGCAAAGCGTGCCAACGCAACCTGGTTCAGAGGTTGAGATCGGAGGCCAAGTGAATGCCATCCAGCAAGTTCTGCACAAACAGCCAGCCGGGCCGTCGCGTTTCCGGCCCTGGTAGCCACCCAGTTGAGCCACCAGGCGCCAG
>JAEYTI010000056.1 GCA_023434145.1 Chloroflexota bacterium
GGGTGGGATCACCCCCTGTGACACCAAAACTCTTGAAATCCATAAAGAGCGAATCAATATTCCTGCACAGAAAAGGCGCAACCATGACAACCGGAAGTTTATCGAACCAAACAAACGCTACCCAAAAATCCCTGATGTTCGGCGCGGTGGGGCTGGCCCTGCTCGCCGCGCTGGCGTACGTCCTCATTGCCCTGCATGTGCTTGGCGTTGGCGACATCACCGAGGCGGATGGCCCGGCGGGCATCGTCTTCATCTGCGCCGGGTGCTACCTGCTCGGCGGCCTGCTGATCTTGCTGCGCAAGCGCTGGTTGTGGATGGTGGGCGCGGGCATCAACGCGCTGGTGGTGATGGCCTTCATCACGGCCTACCAGGCGCGCCCCGCGGTGATGTTCTCGCCCGGCGGGCTGGCGACCAAGATCGCGCAGATTCTGCTGGAACTGGCGCTGGTCGGGTTGATCGTGAGTGTGGCGAGGAAGTAGGGAAATACGAGGAAACGCCTCACCCCCTCGGTCCCCCTCTCCATTTTTGTCAAAGCCCAAAAATAGAGAGGGGGATGCCCTGTTCCGCAAATACATTGGTCAGCAAGGCCCCCCTCTCTATTTTTCGAAGAAAAATGGAGAGGGGGGCGCGATAGAACTGCGCTAGCGATAGAACTGCGCTAGGGGTGAGGCGTTTCCCGGCGAATCCACACACCTCAAAGGACACGTATACAATGAAGCTCTCTCGAACCCTCCTCATCCTCTGCATCCTCGCCGGGCTGCTGGCCGCCATACAGGCGGGCGCGGGCCTGTTCTACCACCCCGCCGGCGATCCCTTCACCGTCACTTCGATCCACGGCGAAGAAGTAGAGCTGTACGGGCGCGGAATCTACGCCTACGACACGTACTTCAAGGCCCCCATCAACCGCGGCACCGATGCCGAAATGCTGTTCGTCTGCATCCCGATGCTGGCGGCGGCGCTCTATTTCTACAACCGCGGCTCGCTGCGCGGAGAAGTCTTCCTGACGGGCGTGCTGGCGTACATGCTGTACACCACCACCTCCTTCGCCATCGGGGTGGCATATAACAATCTGTTCTTGCTTTACATTGCCAGCTTTTCCGCCAGCCTGTTCGCCTTCGTACTGGCCTTCTCGTCCATCGACCTGCCGGGTTTGGCAAAGCGCACCACCGCCAGGCTGCCGCGCAGAGGAATCGTTACGCTGATGATCGTTTCGATTGTTGGTCTGATCGCGGCCTGGGTGCCAGAATTGGTGATCGCGGTGATGGAAGGCGGCATTCCGCCGTTGAACGGCTACACCACCATGATCACCGACGTGCTGGACCTGGGCATTATTGTGCCCGCGTGCGCCCTGGCAGCCGTGCTGATCCTGCGCAAAGACCCGCTCGGCACGCTCACCGCTTCCACGCTGATGATCGTGCTGATCAACATCGCCGTGGTCGTTACCTCGCAGACCATCTTCCAAACCGCCGCCGGAATCACCGTGCCCGTGCCGGTGCTGGTGATCAAAGCGGGTACGTTTGTGGTGATGGGCTTGTTCGCGATATGGCTCACCGCGCGGCTGATCGGCAGCATCGCGGAGAAAGATGTGCCGGAGACGAAGTCGCGTAAGGTGGCAAGAGCGTAATCCTCACCCCCCGGCCCCCTCTCCATTTTCGCACGTGCAGCGAAAATGGAGAGGGGGTGCCTTTTGTGGATAAGGTCTGGTAGGGGCGCAGCGAATCTCTAGAGCCATGCCTGATTGAGAGCCACCGGCTGCGCCCGTGTCCGCGGAACCAAACGGTTCATCGACCCGGGCGCAACTGTCATCCGCGTATTGATTTGTTAATCGGCATTATTACGGATACGTTTTTGAAATTTTTCTACCAACCGAATGGAAACCTGTGGCAATCCACAGTAGACAACATCATTACCTTTCTATATAGTCTATTAAAGAATCGATTCAAAACCCAAATTTGATCTCCCTGGTGAAATGTGGCGCAGAGGACGGAAACGAATTGACGTCGCTAATGCGAAGCGCCGATCAAAATAATTGAAAGATTTTAGCAAAAGCCTCTCCCTACATCGCTTCATGGTAACCAACATGAAAAGAATTTTTGCCCCGATAAGTATTATTATGATTCTTGTAATGACCCTGTCCCTTTTGGGAATAGCGATTCTTCTCCTACCGAAATTGCCACAAAAATCGGTCGCAGTTGCAACGGATATAACTTCGACGTTAAATCCCTATCCCGCGCCCGTTGTAACTACTGTAACACTTCAGCCAACGGTGAACCCATTGACTCCCGTGCCGCCAGATTTTTGGCCCACGGATCAACCATGGCCTCCACCAACGGCTACGATCGAACCTCCTCAACCTGCTCCTGCGGTAACTTTGTTCCCTACCCCTGAATTTAAATTACTGGCAGCAGAAGTTCCTGAGGCAGAATTACAAACGCTCTGGTATCCAGCTCGTCCAGGCCACCATGCCACGATATTGCTTGAGCAAATCCTTATAGATGCAAATGGTGAACGGCAAGAGGAAGCGCAAACCAAGATCGATCTAAAATTAGAGACAAGGCCTTCAATAAGCCAGGTATGGGGTCTGTTTACATCGCAAGAAGGCTTTATGGCCGCCATTATCGAAGGCGAAGGAGGAACAACAAAAATCGTAGAACTATCTACCGGTGAGACGATCAATTTCAAAAACCCAAAGATAATTATTACGAACTTCTATAACTGGTCCATAGATGGGAATTTTTTTATTGCGAGCATAAATAATGATCCGACTTCAGCCGCTTCGATTGTTGATGCAAAGACAGGGGAAAACCAGAAGATAAGCGTTGAAGATAATGACGGAGTTCCAGCCGAGATCGGGGATATTTCATATTCAATCGATGGGGATTTTATTGCTGATGGGGTCTCCTATCAACCCTGGTATGGGAAAAATAATCCCTGGATTACGGAAGTAGGGATACGGAGCACGAGAGATCTTTCTTCTCGCAGAGTCATTTGTACTATTGAAAATGGGAAATCGATATTCCCTCACAGCTTAAAATGGTCGCCCGATGGCCACAAGCTGATGTGGATAGGGGGAATAGATACCCCAGAAGAAAATGGTTGGGATTTGTGGTTATGGCTTGCTGACATAACCACGAATAATTGTCAGAAAATCGCACATCTGGGTGTGAATACAGGTGAGGGCAATTTCATTCCAGGCGGATATTCTGCCGGGTGGTCGCCTGATAGCAAAAAAATCGCATTCCGGTTCAATGCGGAAAATGAAGGGTTTGGTTTAGCGATTTTCGATGTGGAATCATCCCAACAGAATATTATTGGCCCGACTTCACAAGAAGTATTATCTAATGTTCAATTTTCACCCGATGGAAATTTTATTGTCTATAGCGTAGGAAAGAAAGATTATGGAGAAATCTGGGCAATTGGTTTGGATGGGAAAGAGAAGTTCCCCATTGCTGGCCCAACCACTCTTAATGCCCCTTATCAATGGCGTAAGAATAGATAACAAAGGCGATTTCATCGTTTCAACAGAAATGTGGAAGCGAATTTGGTTGTTAAGGATTGTTGGACTTTCGCTTCATTCTGGATTTTTTCCTTTTTCCCCTTGAAAGGAGAACCTGATGTCTGTTCGACCAAATTCCTTTTTCCTCTCCGCCCGGTTGATGAGGGTCCTTCTTCTCACGTTAATTTTCCTTTCCGCTTGCCAGGCGGTAACTCCTGCTGTCGGTCCGACCGAAACCGTACCGCTCGAAGAGACGGCGGCTGTTCAACCCTCCGCGACCATCTCCCGCCCGACCCCAACCAAAGCGTCAAAAAGGCCCAGCGCAGCGCCTACGGAACCCGTGCCAACGGAGATACCCCCCACGGAAACAGCGGAGTTTCTCCCCAGCGTTGCGATACAGGTGGCAGCCCAGGTGGGTGGTGAGGTGACGGATATTGAGATCAACGGCGATTATGCCTATCTCGCGGTTGGTCCCCGCCTGGTGGTGCTGGATTTGTCCAACCCGGAAACTTTGCAAATAGCCGCGATGAGCGACCTGCTGCCCGGTTTGGGCAAAGCCGTCGCCATCGAAGGCGAGCGGCTGTATTGGGTCAGCGACAACGGGGTTCTGCTGGCCTTCGCGCTCGATGACCCGTTGAAGCCCGCCCTACTCGGGCAGCATGAAATCCCGCTCCGGGCAGATGAAATCGTTCTGAAAGACGGCATTGCCTGGGTGGGGTTCCTCTATGCAGAGAGCGATGCATTGCGCGCCTATGATCTTCGCGCTATTGAGGAAGGCAGGGTTGAAGAAATTGCCAGCCTGGATGCTCCAGGAGGACTGGTTGCGTCAGACGATTATTTCTTTCTGTACCGGGGGCAGATCGTCATCGATGTTCGCAACCCCCACCAACCGGTTGTGATCCCGCTCAAGGAATATCTGAACACGGATGTCGAAATCGAATTCCTGGCGTTTATCGAGCCGTACGCGTTCTTCTATTATTGGGAACCACTGGATGTGAATTCAACCAAGTGGCAGGCGCATTTACAGGCGTGGGACATGCGTGCCCCGGATGCCCCCACGCAGTTGAGCGATGTGCCCGTGAATTGGGGTGAAAACCCCTGGTTTGGGCTAGGGCCAGGAACGATATTTGGCAACAGAATGTATACCTTCATATCGGATGGCCTCCAAGGGGACATCGTGGAAAGCTGCCCCTTCCGCCTGCAAGTGATGGACCTATCCGATCTTACGAACCCGCGCATCGTCGCGAAAACCGATCAGCCGCTTTTACACTGCGTGCGTGACGTAAAAGCGGTTGGCAACAAACTCTACGTGGTCGATTGGCACGGGCTGGCGCTGCTCGACGTCAGCAACCCCACAGCGCCCCGCCTGCTGGACCGTCTCGGCAGCCCGCCGCAGATCGAAGGCATGGCGCGGAAGGGTGATTTCCTGCTGGCAGCGTCGAACTTTCTCGAAAACAGCCTTAACGTGTTCAACGTAGAAACCACTTTCCCACCCGACTTCGCCGGGGCGTCACCCCTCGGGTCTGCGCCATATCTTCCTATCTATGAAGCCTTTCCACCCGGGACCGCTTCCGGGTTGGCCGTCTCAGGAGACTCCTTGTTCGTCCCCCGGCGGAACGAAGGCTTGAGCGTGGTCGATATCCGCCAGTCGCGCACGCCAAAAGAGATCGTGCACGACCCCAACATCGGCAACCTGAGCGGGCAACCGCAAAGCGCTGCCGTGTTGGGGAAGACCCTGTTTTTCACGATCAACCGGGATGCCGTGTCCTTGGTGGATATCCGCGACCCGACAAACCCACGTGATCTGGGCACCCTGCCGGAACTCTCGCTGGTGTTTGACGTGGCAGCAGGCAGTGGCTTGCTGTACGTGATCGCCGGAGATCCGGCGACCTTAATCGTGCTGAACGTGGATGACCCAACCGCCCCGAAAGAAACCGCGCGGCTGCCGATAACCCTTGGACAAAACGGGGCAGCCATTTCGATCACGGGTGACCGTGCATACGTCACTGGAGTCGGGATTGGAACAGAAAGTGACCTGGCGATCTTCGACTTGAGCGATCCCGCCCGCCCGGAACAACTGGGTACGCTGGCAGGGATTAAGAACGTTTGGGATATCGCGGGGCAGGGCGAGTGGGTCATGGTCGCCTGTGCCACCTACATCGATTCGGATATCTGGGTGGTGGATGCCGAGAATCCAGCTCAACCCAAACGGGTGGGGCACATCAAGACACCCGGCATGTCCACCCGAGTCATCGCGGATGACAGCTTCTTTTACCTGTCCGCGAACCAGGGTGGGTTGTGGAAACTCAAAGTGGTTGACCTGGAGTGAGGTTCGATTGCGGTTACGTGGCAAAGAACCGCATGAAATCAGGCATGAGGATGTGTCACCGTGTACGCCGAGAAGGTTCTACGACCCGGGCGCAGCCAGTGGTTCGAGAACCAAGATGGCTCTAGAGATTCGCTGCGCCCCTACCAGATATGCGGAGCAAGGCACCCCCTCTCCATTTTCCCGTACTTGGAAAATGGAGAGGGGGCCGGGGGGTGAGGCGGTCGCTCGCGGAGCGCGCTTACCCTACCCCGGCCGGAACGCCAAAAACGCCTGCATCTTCTCGCCCTCTCCCCGCTCAACAAAATCCACCATTACCGGCATGCCGATCTGGATGGTCTCGGGGTGGTGCACGTCTATGTCGAGCAGTTGGGCGCTGATCTTGGGGCCTTCTTCCAGCGCGATGATCGCGGCGCAGTAGGGGTTTTGGCGGTCGTACCCGGCTTCGATCATGGGACTGGGGCCGATGTGGACGATGCTGAAGGCGGCCAGCGTGCCCCGCCCGCTGAACGCTACCCATTCCATATCCGCGCCGAAGTCGTGCGGGCACATGGCGCGCGGCGGGAGGAATACCTGCCCGTCACGAGTGCAGCGCGAGCCCATCAGCTTGTGCTGGTTGAGGAACTGGTAGAAGGATGTGCTGGTGAAGGGTAGATCGGTCATAGAATTACTCCGTATGTTTGCTTGCCGGGAAGATCCTCATCCCCTGGCCCCTTCTCCCGTTGTGCTCTTATGGTTCTACGATATATGTGACGAGCGCAAACCGCAAAACCGGAGAAGGGGAGTCATAGGCGTAGTTGATTTTTTTCTTCTCCCTCCCTATTTTTCGCAGAAAATTGGGGAGGGTAGGGGTGGGGCGTTCTTATTCCTTCCGCTCGAAAATGGTTACGGCGCAGGTCTGGCCGCTGCCGCCGACGTTGTGCACCAGGCCGATCTCTGGCTCGCCGGGGGCCTGGCGCTCGCCGGCCTCGCCGCGGAGCTGCTTCCAAATCTCTACTGCCTGCCCCACGCCCGACGCGCCCACCGGATGGCCCTTGCTCTTCAGCCCGCCCGAGGTGTTGGTGGGGTGCGGCCCCTGGCGCGTGGTGAGCCCCTCCTCCGCCGCGATCCCACCCTCGCCGGGCTGGAAGAAGCCCAGATCTTCGGTCGCCATCACCTCGGCGATGGTGAAGCAGTCGTGCACTTCGGCCACTTTGATGTGCCCGGGGCCGATGCCGGCCATCTCATAGGCCTGTTTGGCGGCGATCTGCGCGGCGGGGATGCTGGTGAGGTCGGCGCGTTCGTGCAGGGCGCCATCACTGGCCTGCCCCGTGCCGAGCACGTACAGCGGCTTACCGGTGAACGCCTTTGCCAGCTCCTCCGCCACCAGCAGCAGCACCGCCGCCCCATCCGAGATCGGGGAGCAGTCATACAGGCGCAAGGGCCACGCGATGACGGGGTTGGCGCTGTCGTCGTGCAGAAATTCCATCTCGTTCTGCCAGGCGGGTTCGGGCAGGCCTTTCTTGAGCGCGCTGGCCTTCTTGGCCTGCATGATATCCGCGATGCGCTGGCCGAACTGCGCCCGGGCATTCAGCGCGCCGTTCTCGTGGTTCTTTATCGCCACGCGCATGAGGGTCTCGGGCGTCGCGCCGTAGCGGTGCATGTAGGCGGTGGCCATGGCGGCGTAGAAGCCGGGGAAGGTGAACCCGCCGGGGATCTCGTAGGCCATGTCGGCCGCGGAGGAGAGCGCGTCGGTGACGCCTTGGGTGGGCAGGCTGGTCATCTTCTCCACGCCGCCGACCATCACGATATCGTACATGCCCGAGGCAATCGCCTGGATGCCCTGGCGAATGGCGACACCGCCGCTGGCGCAGGCATCTTCCACGCGCACGGCGGGGCGCGGTAGCAGCCCCGCCCAACTGGCATGGATCGGCGCGGTGTGGCCCTGCTTCTCGAACAGGTCTGACGAGAAGTTGCCGATGAAGAGGGCTTCGATATCCTGCGGTTGAAAGCCCCGGTCTACCGACTGGAGCATATCCTGGAAGGCCTCAACGAACAGTTCCCGGCTGCTGAGGCCCGGAAAGGCGCCAAAGCGCGTCATGCCTGCTCCGACCACCGCGACATTGCGGCCTAGTTTCCGATTTGCCATTAAGGTGCTCCTGTGCTTTATTCTTTCGGAGAAATCTTGCAAATCCCCGGCCCCGCCAGCGGGTGGGGGCGTTGAACAGGGTACCAATCCCTCCCTAATCATAGCAAGGGAAGGTTACAAATTGGATACAGATTTGGAGAAAAAGCTTTTTCGTTAGCTGCCCAGCCCTGCCAGGCGAATGCCCTCGCAACGCTCCCTATTTGGAGTTATGAAAACGCTTCGCGTTTTCATAACTCCAAAAAAGCTACTCGTACTTCGTATCGTTGTTGCGTGGCCCCCAACGTCGGCCCCCCAACAAACAAAAGGAAAA
>JAEYTI010000141.1 GCA_023434145.1 Chloroflexota bacterium
GGGCGACAACGTCAACCTGGAGGTCGAACTGATCATCCCGGTGGCGCTGGAGCAGGGCTCCAAGTTCGCCATCCGCGAGGGCGGTCTCACCGTCGGCGCTGGTGTCATCACCAAGATCATTAAGTAATCTATTATTTCTGTCCTTCTGTAAAATTGGGGCTTTACCCCAACTTTACAGAAGGACAAATACAGATCTTAAGCAGTAAAGGAGTGCGGCCCGGCACCGGGCTGCGTAGAAAGAACGTATGGCATCTAAAAAGAAAGATATCCGCCCGGTGATCATTTTTGCTTGCACGGAATGTAAGGAACGCAATTACATTTCCGAGAAGAACCGCCGCAACGACCCGGGTCGTATGGAAATCAAGAAGTATTGTCCTCGCTGCCGCACGCATCGCATGCATCGCGAGACGAAGTAAAGTAAGTGGTGTATAATAGGGTGACGGGGACGACCCGTCACCATGTAGGCCAGTAGCTCAATTTGGCAGAGCGCGCGTCTCCAAAACGTGAGGTTGTGGGTTCAATTCCTGCCTGGCCTGCCTTGCAACAGGCAACGCCGTCCTTAGAGGCGGCGTTTTAGCCGTAAAAGAGAAGCGATCGGCCCCATTGGTTCGTTGGGCAGTTTGTTCCAGAGAAAAAATGGGAAAGATCAAACAAGGAGTTGCGTGTGGCTGAAAAGACTGCGAAAGTAAAGCAGCCGGAAAAAATTCGTCAGGCTGAAGGCGGTAATATGGCTGAAAAACCGAAACTGATCCAGAAGCCCAAGCCGGTGGTCAAGAAAGAAGATGACCATGACAAGGCAAGGCAGCCTTCGCGCATACAGCGTTGGTGGCGTGAGACGATTGGTGAGCTGCGTAAGGTGAACTGGCCCACTCGGCAGGATGCCTGGCGGCTGACGAAGATTGTTCTGGCCGTGATGATTTCAATGGGCCTCGTGCTTGGTTTGTTAGACTGGGTATTTTCCCGCCTGATCGCTTTGCTGGTTTCCTGAGGAAACTAGTTGGGTAGGTGGCAGGAAGAAGAGAAGGGTGCGAAGTATGGACTCGCGAGATCAGAAAGATTTTGATCAAGATGCTGACTTGATCCCCGAAGAGCAGCAGATTAAGCGGCCCCGCCGCAAGTCTGCTGAAAAATCCGAGGCTTCATCGCAGCCCTCGCCCAAGAAACCTGCCGAGCAGTATTCTTCTGGCGAGGAGCCGATGACGACGGAGCGCGCCTGGTATGTGGTGCATTGTTACTCGGGCTACGAGAACAAAGTGCGCCATAACCTGGAGCAGCGCATCGATACCATGGGCATGAAAGACAAGATCTTTGACGTGATCATTCCTACCCAGGAAGAGATCGAAGTTAAAGACGGCAAGCGACGCACTGTTGAGCGCCACGTTTTCCCCGGTTACGTGCTGGTGAATATGATTTTGTCTGAGGAATCGTGGTACGTTGTGCGCAATACACCAGGCGTAACTGGTTTTGTAGGAATGGGCAATCAACCCACGCCCCTGCGCCCCGATGAAGTGGCGCAGATCCTGCGCAAGATGGAAGCCGAAGCGCCGCGGGTTAAGGTTACCTTCCGAGTGGGCGAGCGCGTGCGCATCGTCGACGGTCCATTCAATGACTTCCGCGGCTCTGTATCAGAAATCGATATGGAGCGCTCGAAGGTGCGCGTAATGGTGAACTTCTTCGGGCGTGAAACGCCCGTGGAGCTAGACTTCTTGCAGGTGGAAAAAGCCTAGCGAGAAGGCAATAAACTTGTTAGAGGCGCGGCATATCTGCTGTCTGCAGCGTGCAGCACAGTGGGCCGCGTTTTCGTGGGAGGGTGTCCCATAATCACCCGCTAATACCACAAAGGAGAAAAGCTGTGGCAAAGAAACTGAAAGCTGTTGTTCGTCTGCAGATCAAGGCTGCAAAAGCCACCCCTGCACCGCCGATTGGCCCCGCTCTGGCCGGGCACGGCATCAATATCATGGCCTTCTGCAAGGAATACAATGCTCGCACCGCGCAGCGCGCTGGCGAGATCATTCCAGCGGAAATTACCGTCTACACCGATGGTTCCTTCACCTTCATCCTCAAATCGCCGCCCGCCGGTGTGCTGCTGGCGAAAGCCGCTGGGGTTGAAAAGGGTTCCGGCGTCCCGAACCGCGAGAAGGTTGGGAAAGTGACCCGTGCCCAGGTCCGCGAAATCGCAGAGATCAAGATGAAGGATATGAATGCGATCGATATCGAAGGCGCCATGCGCCAGATCGAAGGCACAGCCCGCAATATGGGCATCACGGTTGTTGACTAGCATATGGTGGGAGGGCATCCGTATAGAATGCCCGTTTGCACCACGGAGGAGTAGTAATGGCAAAGCACGGTAAGAAGTACTTGGCTGCATTGGCCAAAATCGACGAAAAATCGACGTACGAACCCTTGCGCGCGATCGAACTGGTGAAGGAGACCTCCTACGCCGCGTTCGATGGCACGGTAGAAGTTCACCTGCGCACCGGGCTGGACCCGCGCCAGGCTGACCAGCAGATCCGTGACGTTGTGGTTTTGCCGAATGGCTTGGGTAAGACTGTGCGCGTGCTCGTCTTTGCCCAGGGCGAAGGCGCCACCATCGCTCAGAATGCCGGCGCCGATTTCGTCGCCGACACCGATGAGTTCATCACCCGCATTCAGGGCGGCTGGACCGATTTCGACGTTGCGATCTCCACGCCCGATATGATGGGCAAGGCTGGTCGCCTTGGTCGCGTCCTGGGCCCCCGCGGTTTGATGCCGAACCCCAAAGCCGGCACCGTTGTCCCGGCGGAAGATCTTCCGCGCGTGATCAACGAAGCGAAAGCCGGTCGTGTTGAATTCCGCCTCGACAAGAGCGCTAATCTGCACGTGCCGATTGGCAAGGTTTCGTTCACCACTGAGAAGTTGTATGAAAACCTGGCCGCCCTGATGGATGCGATCCGCAAGGCGCGCCCCTCTGCTGCCAAGGGTATATTCGTCAAGCGCGTTACGCTGACCTCTACCATGGGGCCGGCTGTCCGCCTCGACCCGAGCACCGCCCTGGCGCTGGAAAACAAAGCGGGATAGTTCATTCTCTGCAATCTCGAACCTGCGGGGAGCATCTGTTTCTCGCAGGTTCACAAAACATTAGTTTCGTGGTAGAATCGCGGAGCTAGTAACAATTGAGACATATTCCGTCTGGAATATCTCCCCACCGGAGAAAGCCGGTGCCCCAATAGCTGGGGCTTAATATCCTGCCGAGGTGAGGACTTTCGACCCAAGATACCATTCCGCCCAGCCCTGGGTGGTTGCGAAAGTCTTTGCCTGCAGGATGCAAGGCAAAGACTTTTTTGATTTTACAGGCTGGAAGGAGGTGAAGTACAAGTGGCCTTCACAAAAGAAGAAAAAATCAAGATGATGGAGCAGTATAGCGAGTGGCTCAATCGCAGCCAGGCTGTGTATTTGCTTCAGTATAACAAGATGGGCATGAAAGAGGTCGACACCATCCGCTCGAAAGCGCGTGAAGCTGGCGGTGAGATGCACGTTGTCAAGAACTCCCTCTTCGGTCTCGTTTTGGAACAGCTCGGCATGGACGGGAACGAATACCTGGACCAGACCACGCTGGTGGGCTTCGCATTCAACGATGCGCCCGGCCTCGCCAAGGTCGTCACTGACTCGACCAAAGGTGATGTGTTCAAGGTAAAGGGTGGTATGCTCGGCAAGCACAAGATCTCTGCCGCGCAGGTAAAAGCCCTCGCCGATATGCCGCCGTTGCCTGTGGTTCGCGCGCAGCTCTTGGGCGTTCTCAATGCCCCGGCTTCGAAGCTCGTCCGCACCATCAATGAGCCCGCTCGCGGTCTAGCCGCAGTCGTCAAGGCGTATCAGGAAAAGACCGCCGCGCCGGCCGCTGAGTAGCAGCTTGCAGAGCATTGCACAGAGTTCCATCCTCGGATGAATTTCTGATCGATTTTATTCAAACTTGTAATCAAACGTACGAACGTAATACGAAGGAGATTTTGAAATGGCTGACATGCAGAAACTGATCGATGATTTGAGCGCCCTGACCGTTCTGGAAGCTGCCGAGCTGGTCAAGAGCCTGGAAGAGAAGTGGGGCGTTTCCGCCGCTGCTCCCGCTGGTATGATGATGGCTGCCCCCGCCGCTGGCGCCGCTGCCGCCGCTGAGCCCGTTGAGGAAAAGACCGAGTTCGACGTCGTCCTCAAGGAAGCCGGCCCCAAGAAGATCGAGGTCATTAAGGTCATTCGCCAGCTCACCAACCTGGGCCTGGTGGAAGCCAAGAACATGGCCGAGACCGCTGGCACCAAGATCCTCTCCGCTGTGGGCAAGGACGTCGCCACCGACGCCAAGTCCAAGCTCGAGGCCGCCGGCGCCGTCATCGACGTTGCCTAATTAGCAGTAATAAAAGATCCCCATTGGCGGCTTTCCGCCAATGGGGATCTTTTATTTCCGGAATATCGAGATAAAAAAACTCGCGGGAAAAGCACCCGCGAGTTTTTTTATCTCTATTCAAAACCAGGAAGTTTTTGTCTTAGTGCGCAGTATCAATGCGGCGGACGATCATCACCACTTTGCCCTGGATGCGAACCCGCTCGGGGTTCTCGATGTAGATGGGGCTCATAGTGGGATTAGCGGGCTGCAAGCGGACCCGGCTACCTTCTTTGTAGAAGTACTTGAGGGTCGTCTCGTCGGTGTCTTCGAGCCACACAGCAACCATCTCGCCGTTGTTGGCATTCTCAACCCGCTTCATGATCACGATGTCGCCATCGTTCACCATCGCGTCGATCATCGACATACCCTGAACTTCCAGGGCAAACAGATTGTCGACCTTCTCGCGAGAGGGCAGCAGGCTGCGGGCGATTTCTACGGTGCTGTCGGGATCAAAGTATGAGCCCTCGGAGGGGGGCATCGGTACGGGAAGGCTGGCGCCAATTCGGCCCAGCACCGGCACGCTGCACAGCTCATTGATCCTGCGGGAAACGTTGCGTAGAGTCTGCGTTACGCGCGCACCCCCCGTCGATTCCTGGTACATGGGACGCAGCACGCGAATGCTGCGCGAAACGCGCTTATCGCGCTCAATATACCCGCTCGTGCAGAGCTGTTCCAGGTAGTAATCCACCAATGAGGTGGAATCTACGCTGATATGTTTGCCAATCTCTCGAATGGAAGGGGAATAACCGTGCTGTTCCTGAAAATCCGTTAGAAAACGCATGATTCGGATGTGCCGGTCGCTCAAACCTTCGTTTCTTCTACCCATTGCAAGCCTCACTCTTCCTGGTTAAAACCATGATCGGTCAAATGTGCTATAAATACTATAACACGAACATCCGTTCTGTGTCAAGCACCTTTTTGAATTTGCGGTCTATATTTCGGGTAATTGGTAATTGTGGCTGTCTCCGCGTGCGCAGCACGCGGAGACAGCCACAATTACCCTTCGCCTGCTCTGCCTTACAAACGGGAACAAAATTTTCTCTAACAACGTTGGAAAGTGAAGTTCTCCATATTTATGAGATATAATTGTTCCCGTTATCCTCGCTGGGTCAACAGGAGTTGCTGTGAAATTCGAAAAAATTTGTGTACTGGGCCTGGGCTATATTGGCTTGCCTACAGCCAGCACCTTCGCTACACATGGGATCAAAGTCGTTGGGTTCGATAATAACCCGCAAGTTGTAGAACGTCTGAATGCGGGCGAACTACACATTTACGAGCCTGGCTTGCGCACCCTCGTGCAGGCCGCCCTGCGCTCTGGCAACCTGATCATCGATAGCAAGCCGCAGCCCGCTGATGCCTTTATCATCGCGGTGCCCACCCCGTTTAAAGATGAGAAAAAGGCCGATATGCAGTACGTTGTCTCGGCCGCGGAATCCATCGTGCCGCACCTGCGCAAGGGCAATCTGGTGGTGCTTGAATCGACCTCGCCGCCGCGTACCACGGTTGATATCGTCCAACCCATTTTGGAACGCTCTGGCCTGAAAGCCGGCGCGGATTTTTACCTCGCTTACTCGCCTGAGCGCGTGCTGCCAGGGCAGATCTTGCGCGAGATGATCGAGAATGCCCGTGTTATCGGCGGGATCGATCCTGTTTCGTCGCAAGCCGGGCACGACCTCTATACGGTGTTTGTGCGCGGTGAGATCGTGATGACCGATGCGACAACTGCCGAAATGTGCAAGCTGATGGAGAACACTTACCGCGATGTGAATATTGCCATTGCCAATGAGTTTGCCCGCCTGGCGGATCACTTTGGCGTGGATATTTGGGAAGCCATTGCACTGGCCAACCGCCACCCCCGCGTGCGTATTCTCAATCCCGGCCCTGGGGTAGGCGGGCACTGCATCAGCGTGGACCCCTGGTTCCTGGTGGAAGCAGCGCCAGATATTTCTCCGCTCATCCACACTGCCCGTGAGGTGAATGACAGCCAACCTGCCTTCGTGGTAGATCTGGTGCGGCGCGCGATCGGCAGCCTGAATGGCGTCAACATTGGCGCGCTCGGACTGGCCTACAAGTCAGACGTAGACGATCTGCGCGAAAGCCCCGCGATTGAAATCTGCCACCTGCTGGCGAATGAAGGCGCCTGCGTGACCGCCTACGAGCCCTACAAGCCGGAGTTCCGTCAAAACGGCTTCCAAACCGTTACCACACTGGCTGCCGCGCTCGATAATGCCGACGCGCTGATACTGCTGGTGGGGCATGCCGCCTTGCGCAATCTGGAGCCGCAGGTAGTGGCGCAGCTTACCAAGGCCCGCGTGGTGATCGACTGCGTGAATGCCTGGCCCGCCGAAGCGTGGGAGCAGGCTGGGTTCCGCATGTTCCGCCTGGGCGTAGGAAAAAAATAAGTGGCGCTGCGCGTTCTCTCCATATTTGGTACTCGGCCCGAGGCTGTGAAGATGTCTCCCGTGGTAAAAGCCCTGGAGCATGCTGCCGGGATTGAGCCGATCGTTTGCGTAACCGCACAGCACCGCCAGATGCTGGACCAGGTGCTGCACCTGTTCGACATCAAACCCGATTATGACCTGAACCTGATGCGCCCGGACCAGTCGCTGGCGAACTTGACTGCCAGCATCCTCACCGGGCTGGACCCGGTGATACGCGAGGTGCAGCCCGATTGGGTGCTGGTTCAGGGTGATACCACCACCGTTATGGCAGCTTCGCTGCTGGGGTTTTATCATCAGGTGCGCGTGGGGCACGTTGAGGCCGGCTTGCGCACCGATGATCGATGGCAGCCGTTTCCTGAGGAGATCAACCGGCGGGTGGCAGGTGTGGTTGCTGACCTGCATTTCGCGCCGACCGAGCACAGCCGCCAAAATTTACTGCGCGAAAATGTGACCCCGGAGAGCATCCTTGTTACCGGAAACCCGGCGATTGACGCGTTGCAGAGCATTGTGAAGCATCCTACCCCGCCCGAAGTGCACGATCTGCTAGAACGGCTGGACATATGTTCCGGACGCAAGCAGTTGATCGCGATCACTGCCCACCGGCGTGAGAACCTCGGGCAGCCGATGGAGGATATCTGTCGGGCCATACGGATTCTCGCGGAAACGTACCCAGACAGGCTGGCGTTGGTCTGGCCGGTTCACCTGAACCCGCGCGTACAGGAGCCGGCCCACCGGCTGTTGAGCGATGTTCCCAACGTTACCCTGCTGCCTCCGCTCGATTACCTGCCGATGATCCACATGATGAAGCATGCAAAGCTGGTGCTGACCGATTCGGGCGGCATTCAAGAAGAAGCCACCTGCCTGGGCGTTCCTGCATTGGTGATGCGAGAGATTACCGAACGCCCCGAAGGCGTGGAGGCGGGCGTGCTCAAGCTGGTGGGTATGAATACCGAGCGTATTGTTACGGAAGCCCGCGCGCTGCTGGAAGATGAGGATGCCTACCGCAAGATGGCCTGCTGCGCCAATCCCTTTGGGGATGGGCACGCGGCGGAACGAATTGTGGCCGCGCTGCTGGAACGCTCTGGTTCTGGAGGATAGGAACAAGCGCATGGGCGACTCGATTTGCATCCTGCCCCGCGTTGAGGGTGTGGGCGGCCCGGCGTCATTCCGTGCCCGTCTCATCGCCGGGCTGCAAGAGCGCGGCGTAAGCCTGGTGGAAAATGCGAATGATCCGGCCTGCAGCTCGATCCTGGTAATTGGTGGCACACGGCGGGTACTCGAACTGGTGCGGGCGCGAAACCGTGGTGTGCGGATCGTGCAGCGCCTGAACGGCATGAATTGGATGCACCGGAAGAAGTTTACCGGAGTGCGTCATTTTCTGCGCTCAGAGGTAAACAACCGCATTCTTTCCACCATCCGCGCCCGCATTGCCCACCGGATCGTTTACCAGAGCAACTTTGCCCGCACGTGGTGGCAGACGGTCTACGGCAAAGTAAGCGCTGCCGGTTCTGTCGCATACAACGGTGTCGATCTTCAAACGTTCCATCCCAACGGCCCTGAACAGCCTCCGGCGGATCGCTACCGCATTTTGCTGGTGGAAGGGCATTTCTCAGGCGGATACGAGCTGGGGTTGTTCAATGCAGTCGACCTGGTGCGCGCGCTGAAAGGGCAGGCGGATCGCCCCGTAGAGCTGATGGTGGCGGGTGAGGTGCCCACTCGCTTGCGCGCCCGCTGTGAAGCCCGAGCTCCTGGGCTGATTCGGTGGACTGGCATCGTCCCGCGCGCGAAGGTGGTAGAACTCGACCGGTCGTCGCACGTGTTGTTCTCGGCAGATCTCAATGCTGCCTGCCCCAATTCGGTGATTGAGGCGCTGGCGTGTGGGCTGCCCGTTGTTTCGTATGCCACCGGCTCCATTCCCGAACTGATCGAAGGGGAAGCCGGCATGGTGGTGCCCTGGGGCAGCAACTTCTGGAAGCTGGAACCGCCGGATATCAGCATGCTAGCAAGCGCCACGTTGCGCATCTTTGCCGGGCAAGAACTGTTCCGCAAGGCTGCTCGCGCGCGCGCCGAGGCAGCCTTTGGCCTCGATAAGATGGTCGAACGTTACCTCGAGGTGCTCCTCGGGTACTAAACCCCATTTATCATTATCGCTGAAAAAATATGGGGGTCTGGGCGCTACAATCGCCCAGACCCCCCTATTTTTTAAGCGATAATT
>JAEYTI010000058.1 GCA_023434145.1 Chloroflexota bacterium
GGTGCGCGCAGCCCGCGATCTCAGCGCCGATTATGCGCACGACGCCATGATAGGGCTGCGCCAGATGCCGGAAGTAATGGTTGAGCCTGTCTCGACACACGAAGTCTCCGCGATTTTGCGATATGCATACGAGCAAGCCATTCCGGTCACCGCACGCGGACAGGGCACAGGGCTGGCAGGTGGGGCGGTCCCGCTGCAAGGGGGAATCCTGCTCAATCTATGCCGCATGAATCGCGTGCTCGATCTGGATGAGGAGAACTTAACCCTTACCGTAGAGCCAGGCGTGCTTCTGGCGGATATCTACACTCTCGTGGAGCAGCATGATCTGTTTTACCCGGTTAATCCTGGTCAGAAATGCGCTACCATTGGCGGAAACGTGGCGACAAACGCCGGCGGCATGTCAGCGGTGAAGTACGGCGTGACGCGCGACTACGTGCGCGGGCTGGAAGTGGTGCTGGCAGACGGCGACGTAATCCAAACAGGCGGCAAGATTGGCAAGAACAGTTCCGGGTACAGCCTCAAAGACCTGTTGGTAGGGTCAGAAGGCACGCTTGGGATCGTGACGAAGATCGTCTTGCGCCTGCTGCCGCTACCCCGGCACACAGCGACGCTGCTGGCGGCTTTTGTAGGGCTGCCAGAGGCAGTCCGTGCGGTGCCCGAGATCATTAAGGCGAAGGTTAACCCACGCGCGCTGGAATTCGTTGAGCCTGATTTTGTTCATGCCGCGGAGACGTACCTGGGCATGGGCCAGAATTCGCCATTTTTCTTCCCGAATGTTGCGGATGCTACGGGCATTGGGGCATACCTGCTGCTGATGTTGGATGGATGCTCGATCGAGGCCATCGAACAGGAACGTGACCGCGCGGTACGGGCTATCCAGGAATCTGGGGCGTTGGGTGTTGATATCTGCGACGAACAGCGCAGCACGGAGATTTGGCGGGCGCGCGGGGCGTTTGTGGATGCCATACAAGCCTCCACGACCCAAATGGAACAGTGTGACCTGGTCGTGCCGCGCACGGAACTGGCGGAGTTTGTCGTGTACGCCCGCAAGCTGCAAGAGAAGTTTGGCGTGCGAATCAAAACCTTTGGCCATGCGGGTGACGGCAACCTGCACATCTACGTTCTACGCGATCAGCTTGACCAGGACGACTGGAGCCGGCGTCTATCGCTGGTGTTCGATTGCCTGTACCGCAGGGCGGAAGAATTGGGCGGGCAGGTCTCTGGCGAGCACGGAATCGGGTACGCCAAGCGCAAATTCCTGGAAGAAACGGCTGGCGTGGCAGTAATGGATGTGATGCGCAAGATCAAAGCCGCCATGGATCCCAAGGGCATCCTCAACCCGGGGAAGATCGTCTACTATCCATGAAGCTTCTATGAGAAAATCCATTCGCGGGGTTGTGCTACGTAGCACAACCCCGCGAATGGATTTTCTCATAGAAACAAGGCCCTATTAAATATCCCGAATTTGCACCTGATTGGCGAAGGCGTCCAATGCTGCCTGATCGGGCAATTGGCGGTTGGGTGACGTAATTGCGCTCACTGAGAAGGCGGTGGCCAGCCGGGCGCAACTTGCCAGATCCAGATCCCGGCTTTGCCCGGCAAGCAGCCCGGCAACCAGCGCATCGCCCGCGCCGACGGTGCTGAGCACCGGAACGTCCGGCGGAACGGCGTGCAGCGAGCCATCGCGGGTAATAAACAGCGCGCCTCGCCGGCCCATCGAGACGACGACCAGTTGGATACCGGTCTCGATCAGGCGCAGTGCGGCAGCTTTTGCAGTCTGCTCATCGCTGACCGCGCCGCCCACCAGCTCTTGCAGTTCTACCCGGTTGGGCTTCACCATGTCGGGCACGGCACGGATGCCCTCCCGCAGGCCTGTACCCGAGGAATCAAGCAGGCAGCGCGCGCCCTGATCCTTGAGCATGCGGATAATCTGCGCGTACAGGTCCCCGGGCACGCCGGGCGGCAGGCTGCCGGTCAGCACAAACAAGTCACAGGCAGCCGTCATTTGGCGCAGCGTTTGCAGCAGCAGATCAACCGCCTCGGGCGCGGGCGTGATGCCAGGAAGATTGATATCGGTGGTCTGCCGGGCATTTTCGTCCACGATCTTCACACAAATTCGTGTTTGCCCAGGGATGCGGATGCAGCGGTCCTCAATGCGCTTGCGCTGAAAGAGATCTTCAAACAGCGCGGCGTTTTCGCGACCCAAAAAACCGGTGATCACCACCGGCAGGCCATAATCGGCGAGGAAGGACGCCACGTTTACACCCTTTCCACCCGCGTCAAAGCGGATGGAGTTGCCGCGGTTCACGGCATCCACGCGAAAGCGGCTGAGCCGCACCGTCTGATCGACAGCAGGGTTGAGGGATATAGTTGCGATAGGCACTCCAAAATTATAGACGATCTGGATATAATTGAAGAACAAATGCGCTTTGGGAATTGCCCTGGCTGCGAGGATGCCTCCGCAGCCAGGGCAATTCCCAAAGCGCCAGGGAAAATGGAGGGGGAACAATACCAGGGGTGCATTGCGTACCGTGGTGTTTGGCTGAACCAATTCAGCCAAACACCACGGTACGCAATCACCAGACAGGAGAATTCTCATATGGAAAACGAATCTGGGATTTCGCCGGACTATTTGCCAATGGACCCCAAGCGCCTGCTGGAGCGGTTCCATACGGCTCTCAACACGCGCGATCTCACCAATCTGGTCCACCTGCTGCAGGTCGATTTTGAGCAGTTCCGCATTGGCCAGCCCGAACGCAACACCGTTGGAATTGAGGCAGCGCGCCAGGAATGGGAACGGATGTTCACCACCTTCACCGATTTTCGGGCAGACCTGGTGCGGCAGGCGATTGAAGGCAACGTGATCTGGTCGGAATGGCGTTTTTCGGGCCGGCACAGCTCTGGCCAGGGCGGTGATCTACGCCAGGAAGGAATCATCATCCTTGGTGTCGAGGAAGGTCTGATCGCCTGGACTCGAACATATCTGGTGGATGTAGCAGCGGAGGGCTAATGGGGTCGCTCAAAGAGCGAAAGCAGAATGGGCGGGCGCGCCTGCGCGACCTGGGAATTACGATTGGAACGTACCCGATTGGACGCTACAACGCAATCACTGACGTTCCGGGGGTTCTGGTCGGGCAAAAGACGTGTATCGCGGATACACCGCATACCATACGCACAGGGCTCACGGTCATCCGGCCCCGGAATGGCAAAATTCACGATGATTATCCCTTCGCGGGGGTCTTCTCCTTCAACGGTGTTGGCGAAATGACCGGGATCCCCCTGATCGAAGAATGGGGCGTTCTCACCTCGCCCATTGTGCTCACCAATACCGATCAGGTGGGCATGGCGCGTGATGCGCTGGCCCGGTTTGGCTCAACCATCCAGGGTGATGGATTTGCCTATAAGCTGGGTGTGGTCGCCGAGACCTATGATGGCGTGTTGAATGATATCGATAAATTCGCGCTCACCGAGCAGGATGTTTTAGAAGCAATGGAGAAAGCGTCCAGCGGCCCGGTCGCCGAGGGGAATGTTGGCGGCGGCACCGGCATGACTTGCTACGACTTTAAGGGAGGTATCGGCACCTCTTCGCGCATCGTCACCTTTGACGAGCGAAAATACACAATCGGCGTTTTGGTACAAGCCAACCACGGCTCGCGCCATCACCTGGTCGTGGATGGTGTGCCGGTGGGCCGGGAACTTCCGGCGCAAAAGATTCCAACGCCTGGCAGGTCTGGCAAAGATTTAAGCTCGATCATCGTCATTATTGCCACAGATGCGCCACTGCTGCCCGGGCAGTGCAAACGGCTGGCCCGGAGGGCAACCATTGGTATGGCGCGTACCGGCGGCGTGGGCTGCGATACCAGCGGCGATATCTTCCTCTGTTTTGCCACCGGCAACCATTACGACCCGCACGAAAAGCGCCGCGTTATCAAGCTCAATATGCTGCACCAGGATCAGATGGACCCGATGATTGAGGCGACCACCGAGGCCGTGGAAGAGGCCATCCTCAATGCGCTCACCGCCGCCGAGACGATGGTGGGCTACAAGGGGCACACCGCCTATGCCCTGCCGCTGGAGGAGTTAAAAGCCATCATGAGTAAGTACCGCCCTTGATAGTGATCTTTCGCAACTATTCAGCCCTGTCGGGCTGCTGGCTTGAAACGCGCTCCCTACGGGAGCGTAGAAGGGAAATGTGGGCATTTTGAAAACGCTTCGCGTTTTCAAAATGCCCACATTTCCCTTTCATAGGCGGGCGGAGCCCGCAATTCATAAAAAAAACCCCTGCGGCTGAGCAGTTACGATCTTTCATAACACAACACCCCAGCACGTGCTGGGGTGTTGTGTTATGAAACAAAGTCGCGCGCCACAAACGTGAAGTGTTATAAATCCAGGTGATGCGGCCCGGCTTCAGTCACCGCGGCGGGGACGGAGTCGGCGAACTGCTCGAAGTTTTTCTCGAAGCGTTTAATCAACGCCTGTGCGGCGTGGCGATAATTCTCGGGATCCGTCCAGGTTTTGATCGGGGAGAGCATGTCGTTCGGTACACCGGGGCATTCGCGGGGAATCCACAGTCCAAAACATTCGTCCTGATAGTATTCTACATCATCCAGATGATGGGTCAGCGCGGCTTTGACCATCGCGCGCGTATATGGCAGCATGATGCGCGTGCCAACACCATGCGGCCCGCCCGTCCATCCGGTGTTGATCAGCCAGACCTTCACATTCCCATTCATGATCTTCTCGCCCAGCAGGTCGGCGTACACGTGCGGGTGCAGCGGCAGGAACGGCGCGCCAAAACAGGCCGAGAAGGTGGCCTGCGGCTCGCTGCCCAGGCCCTTTTCGGTGCCTGCCAGTTTCGAGGTGTAGCCCGAGAGGAAGTAATACATAGCCTGCTCAGGGGTCAACTTTGCCAGCGGGGGCATTACACCAAAGGCATCGGCGGTGAGGAAGAAGATGTTCTCCGGCTCGCCGGCCCGGCCTTCCGGAATGTGATTGGGGATGAAGTCGATTGGGTAAGCGCCGCGGGTGTTCTCGGTCAGCGAGGCGTCGTCGAAATCAGGGCGGCGCGAGTTGTGATCGATCACCACGTTCTCAAGCACGGCGCTAAAACGGTTTACCGCGGACCAAATCAACGGCTCAAGCTTGGGGCTCAAGCGAATAGTCTTGGCGTAACAGCCGCCTTCAAAGTTAAAGACGCTGTCGGCAGACCAACCATGCTCGTCGTCGCCAATCAGCCGGCGGTCAGGATCTGAAGAGAGGGTGGTCTTGCCGGTGCCGGAAAGGCCGAAAAACAGCGCAACGTCGCCTTTCTTGCCGACATTGGCCGAGCAGTGCATCGAGAGGATCTCCTGGCGGGGCAGTAGATAATTCATTACGCTGAAGATGGCCTTTTTGATCTCACCCGCATAGCTGGTGCCGCCGATCAGCACCAGGTTCTGGGTGAAGTCAAAGGCGATGACTGTGTTGGAATTGGTGCCATCCTCTTCGGGCTCCGCGAAGAAATCGGGGCAGTGGATAACGGTGTAATCGGGGGTAAACTGCGCAATCTCACGCCGGGTAAGGCGGCGGAACAGGTTGTGAGCAAACAGGCTTGCCCAGGCTTTCTCGGAAACAACGCGAACGGAAATGCTGCTATCTGGATGCGCCCCAACGCGCACATCCTGCACGAACACGTCGCGGCCTTGCAGGTAGGCACGCATTTTTTTCAAGAGCTGCTGGAACTTATCTGGCTCGAGCGGTTGGTTCACCTTGCCCCACCAGATATCTTCCTCCTCAAGCTCGATGGTGTGCGAAAGGAATTTATCATTGGGCGACCGGCCGGTATGCTTCCCGGTATTTACGAGCAGCGCACCCGTGGAAGCCAGCTCGCCTTCTCTACGCATGATCGCCTGCTCCATTAGCTCAGCGGGGGTCAAGTTCCAAAAGACGGTTTTGAGATTGCGTAAACCGTGATTCTCCAGTCCATTCGGGCCGGATAATCCAATGCTCTGCATATTTTCTCTCTCCTTAGTCAGTTGGTCGTATCTCGATTACAGCAGATTGTGTGTCGTGCCTATGGAACCTACCGTTATTGTGATATCTGTCCAAACAGCCGGGGATACCAATACCAAAGTACATCGAAAGCGGGTTTGCCGCGCACGGAAACCGATGCGTCCCGCAGTTCAACCGGAGGAAAATACCCTTCCGCAAAAAAGCCGCCGATCCATGATCGTTGATTGAGCGCGCTGAGCACCGCGCTGTATGCGTCGGCTTGTTCTTTGAGCGAAATTTCCACATTGGGGAGCGATGCCGGATGGGTGAAATCTTCCATCAAGAGGCAGTTGGCATCCTCACCCACGCAGCCGTCCGCCGCGCCAAGCGCCGAAGGATAACGCATCGCCAGCAGCACCGGTAGATTGGTCGCCTCTTGCAGCGGCAGGATCTCCGCATCCAGTACGGCAGCCGCGCCGGCATCGAGATCAGCCTGGGCGGGGGTGCTGCTATTCACCAGCGGGCCAGAAAGCACCACATACAGGCTGTCGACCTCGCTCACGAAGTCTGGTAGGGGCGGCACTTCGCCATAGTACGTCACGGCCCAGGCGATCTTTCCGGCGTAGCGAGCGCGCACTTCCTCAATCAGCGACTGCCAGCGCGTTTCTACGTCCGCGGGCACGCCAGAGAGGCTGCCATCCGCAAGGGTTCCGCCGGGCAGCGCCGGAACGATCGTTTCGTCGCCGATGATCAGCAGCTTTGCGCCCGTCTGGGTGGCCAGGTCGGCATGGTACAGCAGGAAGGTGCGGTAGCGGCCAAACCAGGTTTGCCACCAGCCATCATCGCGCGTGGCATTCTGCCACCACGTATCGGGGTCTTCATCGTAGCGCAGCACTGGGTGAATTACCAGGCCCAGGCCACTTTGCTGCGCCTGAGTAGCGAGCTGGGTGAGATCGAACCACAGCGGATCGCGCCCCGGCTGCGGTACGATCACCGGCGGGGTCTGGTGGGTCAGGTGCCAGGTGGGGGTCAGAATTACAGTGTTGGAGCCAATGCTCTTTACGTTCTGGAAGCCCCACAGCACATAGGGCTGCCAGGACGGATGATACTCACCTGACATGGCTACGCCTGCCATAAAGTTCGCTTCACGTGCCGACACCGGCTCCGAAGAAACGATACTCGGTTCCGCGGGTGGGTCCATTGCAACCCAACCGGTGATTGTATCGGTGATCTCCAGGCCTTCGGGCTGCGGCTTGAAGGTCTTGCCGGTGGCATTCGCACCGCTCGTTTCCACGTCATCCGCCACGCCGCACTGCTCGTTACGGCAGTAGCGGTACGAGGCGGTATCCAGCATATCCAGCGGGCTGTAGAGGATGTAGAGCCAGCGGTTCTCGCCAACCGGCCACATGGGAATCGGCTCCGTCCAACCGTAGGGGTTGAACTGGATGGAGAGCGTATCGGTCGGCGGGGTGTTCGTGGGGGCTGTAACGGTAAAGGTGATCGGGCCGAAACCGACGCTGCTCCACGTTTCAATCCGATCTTCAATTGTGATATTCCGGTTGGGCACAATGAGCTGCCGCAGGTGAACTGGACCACTGCTGGTGCGCTCGGCATTCCAGAAGCCATCACCCAGGGTGTATTTGTAGCGCAGATCTAAACCCACCGGCAGCATCAATCGCAGCGAATAGCGCCCATCGGAGAGCAGCGTGAGATAGGGCGAGCGTGAGGCCAGCACATTTGCGCCGCCGTTCAGGTCCGCGAAGGTGTTGCCCAGCGGGTAGATGTTGCCGATCATGCGGATGGGCACGCCAGAAAAATTGCCCGCTGGCGGTGTGACGATAAAGGTCACTTCCACCTGTTCGATGGGATCCACCAGCGCAAGCGCGGGGGTAGTCGAATCAGACGCAACCACCGCACCTTGCTGGAAGGGCCGGAAAGCGCCGTCCAGGCTGTAGATCACCAGGTTATGCGTGCCCGAGGGCAGGCCTTCAAGGATGAAACTGCCATCCGACGATGTAACTGTGTGCATGCCGCCCGCGGTTACCAGGGCGTTCACCACCGGCGCGTTGTTCGACTTCAACGCCACCTGCCCGTTTATTCGGCCTAATTTTTCAGAGCTTGGTTCCGAGCGCCAGGCGCTGATGGTGTCGCGCACTGTAGAGGGGCCATCAACCACGAACAGGCGGTAGCGCACCTGCTGCCCGCGCGTGGTGTATTCCACGCCCACCGGGTCGTTATCGCGCACATAACGGTATTTCAGCACTGAGCCAATGGGGAAAGCAATTTTGACGGCAAAAGTCGCACCATCCTGGGTCTCCATTGGCACGCGCGAGGCATTCAGCGCCAGCCCGGTCACCTCATCGAGGAATTCCATGTGCAGGCCCTGGCCTTCTGCCTGTTTCCCCGGTGACTGCACCACAAAGAGCACCTCGGCCCTGGGCAGCGCCTGCGCGGCTTGATCTCCTCCGGTTGACTGTGGCGTGCTGATGATGCTGGGGAATGGATTGCCGGTGCAGCTCGCCATAATGGAGGCCAGCAGAACAACCAGAAGGAGCACGCGCACGGCGCTGAATTTTTCATCGGAGAGGGGTTTGCCGGTGGAGTACATGAAAGACCTCATTAAAAGCACTGGGCTGCCCTTTTGGACAGCCTCAGCAGGTTTATTTTTTTAGCGCACCAAATGCTTTTCCAAGTTCCTCTTGCCGAGAAGCCAGCGACCCCAGGACGCCATTGACAAATCGAGGGGTACTGTCGGACCCATAAATCTTCGACATCTCAATTGCCTCATTGATCGCGACCTTGATCGGCGTGATCCCCGCGACCGCGAACTCCCATAGCGCAATGCGCAGAATGTTGCGGTCGATGATTGCTACCTGATCCATGGGCCATTCGGGGGCGTGTTGGGCAATAAAGCCGTCCAGCCTGTCGACAATGGGCAGCACGCCAAATACAATCTGCCGGGCAAAATCAGCCAGGCTGCTGTCTAACGGCTCATCCGTCAGGCGCTCTTCCAGCGCAGTGCCGGGTAGGTGTCCGCTAATGTCTACTTCGTAAAGAGCTTGCAAGGCGATGCTGCGTGCCTTGGTACGTGACTTCATAGGCGGCCGGACTCAGTCTGTGAACTGTAATCGATATCTTCGACGTGGATATTGACCTTCCCAACCTCCATACCGACCATCTCAGAGATGGCACGGGCTACGGCGGTCTGAATATTATGGCTTACTTCGCGCGCGTTCACCTCACACTGAATGATGACGTAAAGGTCCGCATATACGGTCCCATCTTCTACCGCGATCCGCACACCCTCGTTGGTGTGGAATCCACGCTTGAAGAACTGGTTCACATCGCTGGGTGTCGTGCTCAACCGCGCGACGCCCGGGGTTTGCAGGGCTGTCAGCCGCGCGATGGAGGTGAGGACCTCGGGCGCGATGGTGGTTTTCCCTGGCGGATTTGATTGATTGGACATACGCTCTCCGCGTTGCATAAATTTCTTTGGTATAACTCCCGGATCCTGCTGCAAGAGCCAGGCCACGAGAGAACAATAATAACGCATTGATTATATTCGAAACCGTCTACCGTGTGTTCGATTTGCCCCGTTTTTCACAGATAACTCGATCTTTTCAGTCTTTCGGCACAAGTAGCATGAAAATTATGCTGACGGTATTAGCCTCATCTAATGCGTTTTTTCTCTCATTCATTTCATTCCTCTACGAGGAGTATGGGATGGTATTGGTGGCATGCGGTAGAATGGCAATGCGCAAATCTTCCATCTGCGCGGCGCCGATTTTCTCCCGAGCGCAATCTAGCGCGTCTTCCATAGTAGCGGCGGGAGTCATCAGCAGGCGGCGCACCAGGACCGGCTCCATCTCGGAGACGACAATCAGGCTGGCATGCTCGGCGATCCGCGCCACCTGGAGCGCCTTGTGCGGCCCCACGCGGAAGCCTACACGGCGCGTCTTTTCATACACGCCCTGGATTGAATCGACTTCTTGCATGAAAGCTTCGTAGCTCTGGCTTCCGCTGCCTTCGGGGCAAGCCGCCGCCAGAATAATCGCGCCGCCTTCGCGGACGAACAACGCTGCGTGGGTCAGGGCTTTCTGCGCCTGGTAGAAGTTAATGTCTTTGGGCATGCCGCCAACCGAGGCGATCACCAGATCATAGGGCTGCATTCCACTGGGCGGAAGCTGGCACACGGCCCGGCTGAGCGGGATTCCCGCCAACTCCACGGCGCGGGGCGCGCCAAACAGGGCGTGGACGATCTTGAGATCGCTGTTGAGCACGGCGTTGAGGGCAAAATGCACGCCGATTAAATCGCCGGCTTCGTCGAGATCCTCGCGCAGCGGATTGCCCTCAAAGTGAGCGATCTGCGCACCCGGCTCGATCAGCATGGTGTGGTTGGCATTGATGGTCTGCCGCCCGCCCAGGCCAATAGAGGCGGTCTTGTAGCCGCCGGAGAATCCCGCGAAATGATGGGGCTCAATGTTGCCTACCACGATTTTCAAGTCCGATTTGGTGAAGCGGCGATTGGCGTACACTGGCGTGCCGCGCTGCGTCATGCCAAGGGAAATCAGGTTGCTTTCATCGTCGCAATTGTGCGATTCGACGTTATAGCGGGCAACAATTTCCTCTGGCAGCACACGGCTGAATTCTTCGCGCGGCATGGGCAGGTGCGTTCCGGTAGCGATGTAGAAGGTCACCGCTTCGGGCGCGATGCCCGCCACATGCATGGCATCCATCAGGGGAGGGAGGAGAATATCATGCGGGACGGGGCGCGTTTTGTCATTGATGGCAATGGACACGCGTTTTGCGCCCGCAAATTCTCGCAGCGTCTTCTCGCCCACCGGGTTCGCAATCGCTTCACGGACGACAGCCGTAGGATCTGGGGCAGGGGGGGTATAGATTGGCTCGATCCAATCTGCGCGGCAGCCATCGGGCAATGTCAGCACGATCTGTCCGTGGCCGTAGAGGAGGTTGTAGGAAGGCATTTCCCCGGCTCCTAATAGATCGGGCCGCTCTTTATTACGGTCACCACTTCGTCGGCGCGCAGACCCATGCAGTTTACGCCCTGCACCACGCCTTCGGTCGGGGGCACTTCGCTGGCGGGGAAGCGGATGATCTTGCCAACGCGCGAGATAGCAAAAAGATCGTCATTGATCTCCACGGTCACCGCGCCGGCGACCTTGTGGCTCTTGAAGGCAATCTTTCCGCTGCCGCCCGGCGACTTATTGGGCGCGAAGCCGCTCATCTGCCGGATGGCGCCGCGCCCATCCGCGCCGATGATGAAGACGCCGCTCTCAGCATAGACTGGCGTTACGGCAACGACTTTGTCATCCCCGGTCAGCTTGATGCCTTGCTCGCCCTGAGGGTTGAGGGCTTTCTCTGAGAAACGGATTCCAATACCCTGGCGGGTGATCACAAATAGTTCCGCATCACCGGGGCTCCAGCACGCGGAGGCCAACGGGCCGAACTCGTTGTAGTTGTAGAGCGCGGTGCCAGGCTTCATATGCTCACCAAACAGGTGGTGGCGAAGAATACGAACCCGACCGCCTTCGCTTGCCAGCGCAACGTATCCGCGCGCTTCCACGGGTAGGGCCGTGATGATATATTCGTCCTGTTCCAGCGGCAGGCGATCTGTGGTGATACTGCCCTTGGCGAACACCGGCTGTTGGGGAACTGCGTGGAGCGGGTGGCGGAACACGCGCGCGCGGTTGGTAAACAGCAGCAGCGATTGGTTCTCCTCTGTCCCGGTCAAGAATACCGGCGCGTCTGGCGCATCAATGTCCATGCCGAACACGCCCATTCCGCCTCGGTGCTGGCGCGTGTAGAGGTGGCGCAAGGTGCGCTTGGCCAGACCCTGGCGGCTGAAGGTGATGATGTTATAGGTGGTTTCGTGTTCGGGGGGGAGTGTTTCAGCGGCGCGTTCGGCGGAAAGCTCCAGGCTTCCCTCATCGGCGGCTGTTCCGGTCGAGCGAGGCGGGCGGGCGCCGGCCTTCTTTTCGAGGTGCTCGATATATGCGATAATTTCTGGGTCAAGATTGGAAAGATCTGGGCGCTGCATGGTTATTCTCCACGTTCCATTGTATCATCACTATGGAGGAGATACAGAAGATGTCGATCCATATTCGCAAAGCAGCGGCCGCGGATGCCGCATTACTCACCGACTTGGGCCGCCGGTCATTCACTGCTGCCTTTGAAGCGATGAATACCCCCGAAAATTTTGCTGCTTATCTGGCAGAGGCTTTCAGCGAACAAAAGCAAGCCGCGGAGCTGGCGCAGCCGGGCAGTATCTTCTTGATTGCCGAGGCACATGATGAGCCACAGACTAGGCAGGTAGAACCGGTTGGATACGCGCGGCTGCTGGCTGGGTCCACGGAAACCTGTATTACAGGTGATAATCCTATTGAGCTTGTTCGCATCTACGCGCTCGGCTCGTATACGGGGCAAGGCATCGGCTCGGCGTTGATGCAAGCGGCCCTCCAGGAGGCTCGGGGGAGGGGGCATGATGTGATCTGGCTGGGGGTGTGGCAAGAGAACCCGCGCGCGGTTGCATTCTACGAGCGGTGGGGCTTTCAGAAAGTGGGAACGCACCTATTCTATATTGGCGCAGACGAACAGACCGATTGGATCATGCAGCGTGGAGTAGGGGATGCGTGAATTCCCTCTTCCTGGGTGGATCGCTTTCGTCCTAATTATTGCTTTTGATAAGAATTATTATCACAAACAATAGTTAGGGCTAGAAAGCCCCTGTGTGAAGCCCTTCTACCGGTTGGGCAGGACAATTTGCTGCCCGGCGTAGATTTGATTGGGATTGGTGATCTGCGGGTTGACCGCCACCACCTGAGCGAGTGTTACGCCATAACGCGCTGCAATCGTGCTCAGCGTATCCCCTTCTTGCACAGTATAGAGCCCCTGCCCCGTGTTTGGAATAATTCCGGTAGGGGGCGCAACGACCGGCGCACCTGAGCTGCTCATCACAGTGGGAATATTGATGATCTGCCCTTCCTCGATGAAATTGGGATTGTAGATCACCGGATTGGCCGCCATTAACGCTTCGAGACTTATACCGCAGCGCGCTGCGATTTGACGCAATGTGTCATTGCGCTGGATGTAATAACGCGGTCCACACGTACCCGCTGCCTGGCTGCTAAGAGACGCATCGGAGAATGGAGCCGGAGCAGCGCCCCCGCCGGTAACTGGGATCATCCCCGGGCTTCTGAAGGTTGTCACTTGATCCCAGGGCAGCCAAAACAAAAATGCGATCAGCAAAATTGCCAGTAAAAACTTCATCCAATATCCTCATCGTATAGCTTATGACCGCCCCCTGCCCTTTTCAATTCCTGAACCTGCCTAGCGCGCGGTAGGAATCTCCCTTTTTCGGCAGCCCTCCATCTTACATGGGGGAAACACCGCATAGCATCGTTCCAACAATTTCAGTACCATGGAACATGTGAATACCATCGGTAGTTTTCTGCGGCTGACACGTCCACTGTTTCTCTTTGGCGGAGCTAATCTATACGCAATTGGCGTTTTTATTGCCCTTGCAGATGGTTACCGGATCGATATTTTGCACCTGTTAGCGGGGCAAGCAATGGTCACGGCCATCCAATTGATGACACATTACGCCAACGAGTATTACGATCAGGCCTCCGACCGGCTGAATACGGAGCGCACCTGGTTCTCGGGTGGCAGCGGAGTACTTGTGGATGGTGAAATCTCACCAAAAGCTGCGCTCAATGCCTCCATTGCCTGTGCATTGGCCGGCTTTGTGGTCATTCTCTACGGCTTCACCTGGAGCTTGCCCTTCGCTGTGCTGGGGTTGGTGAGCATGGCCCTGGCATGGTCCTATTCCGGGCCGCCGCTGCGGTTGGTGGCGCGAGGCGTAGGTGAGCTGGTAGCATCCATTGTGGTCGCCGGGCTGGTGCCGATGGTTGGTTACATCTCTCTCTCGGGCGGCGCGCTTAGTGGTGACGTGCTTGCCACCGCCCTGCCCCTTATGATGATCCATTTCGCTATGCTGATTGCCTTTGCTGTTCCTGATGTACACGCGGACGCTGCCGTTGGCAAATGGACCGCAGTAGTGCGCTTGGGCGCTGCGCGCACCGTAATCGTACACAATCTGCTTCTCCTGGCAGCGTTCTGTGTTATTCTTTTATGGATTGCGCGCGAACGCCCGGGAGTACAGTGGTTGTGGCTAGCGGTTCCACTAGCGGTGTGGCAGTGCGTGGCAATCATCAACGCACTTCGCGAAAGGTACGCGCACGATCGATCGAGCCACTACCGCCAGCTGACAATGGGCGCGGTTGGTTTGTTCGCCTTTACTGCCTTTTTGTGGCTGGCGGGGTATGCAGCGCCGCTGCTTGCGCAAGTGCTGGCGCACTCTGGGGGATAGAGAATTTTTGTGTACGCTAACAGAGGAGAAAATTCATGGCCGTTTTCGCTCGCAGCCTGAAAAACTATCAGGTCGAAATCACTGCGGGGAACCACACGTTCCTATCGGATGAACCATTAGGGGTTGGCGATGATACCGGGCCGGATCCGTTTAACCTGGTGCTCGCGGGGCTTGCATCCTGCACCATCATCACTGTGCAAATGTATGCGCAGCGAAAACAGTGGCCGCTGGAAAGCGTAACCGCTCAAATGGGCTTGCGCAGCGAAGAGATCATCGCGCCAGACGGTAACAAGACCCGCACCAGCGTGATCGATATGCGGCTGCGCTTCTCAGGGCCGCTGACTATGGAACAGCATCAGCGGCTCGAAGAGATCGCAAATCGCTGTCCTGTCCACCGCATGTTGACCGGCGAGATCGCCGTTCGCTCTACTGTGGACGCGCAAGAAACCTGGCAGTAAGGAAAAATTTTTGAGTTTGTTGTATATGCGACGTAGTCGCATATACAACAAACTCAAAACAAGGGTAGTGTCCAGAGCTTCTAACTGGCAGCAAAAGGGACCGCGCGAGAAATTGCGCGGTCCCTTTTGCGTATGCCGGGCTGTAGTGAAAAGTCATGTGGGCGGTATGTCTTTCGACCTAACCTGCATTCGATCCATCCGCACCGCGAAAATCCATCCTTTGCGACTGCCATCCAGAGAGCCACCTGGGTATGATCGGACTATCGAACAACAAGAAGTTGGAGGTTGTAGGATGGAACAAACAATGATTCAAATTGAAAACGTACACGCCACCTATGGTCGCGGCGCGCGCGCGGTGCATGCGCTGCGCGATGTGAATCTTAACGTACAGGCCGGCGAGATTTTTGGACTGTTGGGGCCGAACGGCGCGGGAAAAACCACCCTGCTGGCCTGCCTGGAAGGGCTGCACCGGCCCGAACGAGGAGGGATCATGGTCAATGGGCTGGATGTCACCCGTGAACCGGACAGGGTCAAGCGCCAGTTGGGTATTCAACTCCAGCGCACTGCGCTGATGGACGACCTGACCGCCGGCGAACTGATGCAAGCCTACGCGGCGATGTATGAAATCTATCCAGGCAAAGCCGAGATCCGGGCGCGCCTGGCCCAGTTTGGGCTGGCCGAGCAGATGCGCGTCTTCCCGCGGCGCATGTCGGGCGGGCAGCAGCAGCGCCTGGCGCTGGCCCTGGCCCTGGTCAATGATCCGGCTGTGGTATTGCTGGATGAGCCCACCGGCGTGCTTGACCCACGCTCGCGGCGCTCGGTATGGGAGCTCATCCGCCGCATGCACGCCGAAGGCCGCACCGTGATCCTCACCACGCATTCAATGGAAGAAGCCGAAGCACTGTGCGAGCGTGTGGCAATTATGAACCACGGGCAAATCATCGCCTGTGATACCCCCACCCAATTGATCACCAACCTGAACGGGCAGCCGGTCGAGAGCAGAACCCAAGACCGGGCAGCCAACCTGGAAGATGTATTCCTGAGCCTGACCGGCCAGGCCTTGACCGAGGAGATACTATGAGACGCTATTGGATTTTGACCCTGGCGCTGGCGCGCATGCACCTGCGCAACCGCATGACCCTGTTCTGGAACCTGGTCTTTCCAGTCTTTCTGCTGGGGGTCTATTCGCTGATCTTCAGCAGGCAAGATGTGGACGGAATCAACTATATGGCCTGGGTGCTTCCAGGGGTGCTGGTGCTGAATATCTTATCCTTTGGGCTGATGAGCAGTTCGAGTACGATGGTTGAAATGCGCGAACGCGGCGTGCTGCGCCGTCTGCAAGCCACGCCGGTACCGGCCCTCAGCCTGGTGAGCGCCTACCTGAGCGTAAACGTCTTCATCTGCCTGATGCAGTCGGCGCTGATTGTAGCGGCTGGCGTGCTGGTGCTCGGCGTCCGCCTGGAGCCGATTGACCTGCTGCGCAGCCTGCCGATGATTCTGCTGGCAATCTTGATGAGTGTTGGCATGGGCCAAATTGTGAGCGGGGTGGCTGTGAAAGCCGGTATCGCCGTGGCGCTGGGCCAGCTCTTTTATTTCAGCCAGATGTTCATTACCGATATGGTCATGCCCCTGGAGATGCTGCCCGCATGGCTGCAAGCGGCGGTTGTCTATCTACCCGGGTACAGCATGGTTCAGCTCGTGCGCCCACCGTTGATTATGGGCGCCTGGTCGCCGCAGATTGGGCTCTACCTGGCGCTGGCCCTGGGATACACCCTGGTGGCCGGACTGCTCGCGGCGGCCCTCTTCCGCTGGGCGCCAAAAGAATAAAAAGTTGGTTTTTGTGGTGTTTGATTGTTTTTTTTTGGAGCTATGCTCCAAAAATAATCAATCAAACACCACAAAATCCAAGCTGAACAGTTACGGGAATTCAGCGGATGGCTGGGTGCGGAGCACCCAACCATCCGCCCCGGTTTTGTTGTATGATAAGGTTCGTTGATGGGGAAAAGCGAGGAGACGATGGCGAAGAATGCGGGCGGTCATCTGCCCATGCCGTTCAAATATTTCAGGCTGTTTATGTTGTTCTGGCACATTCTCTACCTGGGGGCGCTGACTGGGATGCTGGCGCTGGTCCTGGCCCAGGACCCCGCCCCGTGGCGCTGGCGGAACGCGCTGCTGGCAGCCTGTGTTTTGGGTCAGGTGGCATTATACGTGGGGCTGGTAATGTACCACCGTGCCTGGCCGCTGCCTGGCTGGCGGGCAATCGGATATTTTGGCGGGAGCCTGCTGCTTTGGGTGGTCGAGACGCAAATTGAACCCCGCTTCGCCTTTGCCGGCTGGATGAATGCTGGCCAGATGTTTGGTATGCTGCAGCCCTGGTTTGCTATCCCAGGCGCAACGCTGGTAATCTTCACCTTTTATGCCGGGACCCGCAACTGGGATTTGACTGCCTTTTCTGTCGGGGAGATCATCGGCTGGCTAGGGATGCTCATCGTCGTAATCGCCGTCCCATCGCTGTATATCTACAGCCTGTTCCGCGCCAGTGTCTCGCGCGCCTTTCTGATCGATGAACTGCAGGAGGCCAAGCGCGCGCTAGAGGAATCGCGGCGCAACGAGATCGAGCTGGCCGCGCTGCGCGAGC
>JAEYTI010000199.1 GCA_023434145.1 Chloroflexota bacterium
GCGGAAAGGTGACTGGGTCACCTTTCCGCCACACCATCAACGCAAACACGCCTTCATCTCAACCTTTTCTCCTCGGAGTTCTTTTATGGCAACAACAATACCGGTAACGCGCTCGCGCAAGATGGGCCTGCTGCTGCTGGCGTACATCGCCTTTATCTCGCTCGGCCTGCCCGATGGCCTGCTGGGCGTGGCCTGGCCTTCCATCCGCGCCAACTTTGGCCTGCCGCTCGACGCGCTGGGCCTGCTGCTGATCGCTTCTACCTCCGGCTACCTCACCTCCAGCTTTTTCAGCGGCGCGCTGATGAAGAAGCTGGGGGTGGGCGGCTTGCTGGCGGTTAGCTGCTTTTTCACCGGAGCGAGCCTGCTGGGCTACACCCTGGCCCCCGGTTACTGGCTGATCGTCTTCCTCGGCATCTTCGCCGGGCTGGGCGCGGGTGCCATCGACGCGGGCATTAACACCTATATCGCCTCCGAGCACTCTGAGGGGCTGATGCAGTGGCTGCACGCCAGCTTTGGCGTGGGAATCACCCTGGGGCCCATCATCATGACCGTCGGGCTCAACATCTTCGAGAGCTGGCGCTGGGGCTACGTAGTGGTCGGCGCGGCGCAGGTGACCCTGGCGCTGATCTTTGGCCTGTCTCGCCACCTGTGGAAGCGGGGTAATCAGGCTGCCGAAGAAGCCGCATCCGCCGACCGCAAGCTGATGGATTTCCAGACGCCGATGACCGAGACCATGCGCCAGCCGCGCGTGTGGCTCAGCGTGGCGCTGTTCTTCCTCTACACCGGCGTCGAGCTGACGCTGGGTGTGTGGGCGTACTCGCTGCTGACCGAGGGCCGCGGGATCGCGCCGCAGGTGGCAGGATTGGTGGCAGGAAGCTATTGGGGCATGTTTACCGTCGGGCGCATCCTGGCAGGCCTGTACACGCACCGGGTGAAGACGGAAACCATCGTCCGCTTTAGCCTGGTTGGCGCGCTGATCGGCGCGGCACTGGTTTGGTGGAACCCCTCGGACGTGGTGAGCCTGATTGGCATAGCCCTGACCGGCTTCGCGGTTGCCCCAATCTTCCCCGGGCTGATGTCTGGCACAGGCGCGCGAGTGGGCAACCAGCACGCCGCCAACACCATCGGCATGCAGATCAGCGGGGCTGGCCTGGGCGGCATGGCGCTGCCAAGCCTGGCAGGCGTGCTGGCCGACTCGATCTCGCTGGAAGTGATCCCCGTCTACCTCAGCACGGCGATTGCGCTGCTGCTGGTGCTCTATCTCGCGTCACACCAGAAGGGGTAAAAGCTGCGCGTACTTCGTATCATTGTTGCGGCCCTGCAAGCAGGGCGTCAACTTCGTCGACCACGCAACAACGATACGAAAAGAAACCATTTAGGAGAATGCCATGGCTGAAAACAAGACCAAACCAACCTCGGCATCGGTCGATGACTTCATCGCAGCCATCGAAAATCCTCGTCGTCGTGCGGATGCCCTGGTCTCGTTAGCGATCTATAAAGAGGTAACCGGTCTTCCGCCGGTCATGTGGGGGCCGTCGATCATCGGATTCGGGTCGATCCACTACGTCTACGAAACGGGTCGAGCGGGTGATATGCCAGCGGCGGGGTTTTCGCCGCGAAAGGCCAATATGACCTTCTATGTCGGCGACGCCTTCGAAGGCGCAGAGGCGCTCTACGCCAGGCTCGGCAAGCACAAGAAATCCGTTTCCTGTCTGTATGTTAACAAACTCGAAGATGTTGATCTTGATGTCCTGCGAGAGATCATTGCGCGCCAATACGCCCTGGATTCTCATCGATGAGGTCGTCACTTTGATCCCCGCCTGCGCGAGGCAGTCGAGCGGGTAATGAAAAAGACCGTTTCCGAATCGACTGCGTCGATTCGGAAACGGTCATATTTTATTCCTCCGGGAAGCGGACTTCCACCGTCATGCCCCAGCGCAGGCGGGGATCGGTCTCTTCGAGCTTGAGGCGGGCGGTGTAGGTCACGTCGCCGCCCTTTTTGCCCGCTGTGCGCGCGATCTCTTCCACCGTAGCGCGGAAGCGCAAGTCCTTCAGCGCGTCTGGGCGCACTTCGGCTTGCGTGCCTTCGGTGATCAATACCACGTCCATCTCGTTGAGATCGGTGGTTTCTACATACCAGGCGGATGTGTCGGCAATCAGGGCAACCTGCTGGTTGGGCAGCAGAATTTCTCCTGGGCCAGTTTCCAGCTCCATTACCGTGCCGGAAAACGGCGCGCGGATCTCCAGATCACGCAGCGCGGCTTCGGCAGCGGCGAGCTGGGCAGCGGCATTATCCACGCGGGCCTGCGCCAGCGCCAGGTCGTCGGGATCGGGGCCATCTTTGCGCGCGTCGTACACGCGCTGGGCTTCATCGAGCGCAGCCTGTGCCGCGGCGACCACTGCCTCGGCATCTTCCAGGCGGTCAATCACCCGCTCGCGCTGGCGGATCTCGTCTTCCAGCTTCTTTTGGGCATCTTCCAGGCGCGTCTTGGCGTTTTTGCGGTTGGCGTTATCCTCGTCGTGATTCTCCCAGCGCTCAAACTCCTCCTCGGCGTCCTCCAACTCATCGCGGGCGTTTTCCACGTCCGTTCGCGCGTTGTCGAGCTCGGTCTGGTAGGCGTCTGTGTCCACATCATCCAGATCATCCCGCGCGTCCATCAGCGCTGTACGAGCGGCGATCAGATTGCGTTCGGCCTCAGCGGTTGAGATACCGGCGGTATTGTTCAGATCGTCGAGGGCTTTCTGCGCCGCCTTCTGTTCGAGGATCGCGGCGGTGCGGGCGGCATCCAGCGATTCTCGATCGCCAAAGCGAACCAGTACGGCGTCTTTTTCTACCACGTCGCCCTTCTTCACCAGAACCTCGGCCACTTCTCCACCGGTGCGGGTGTAGATACGGGCAGAGTCGCGCGGAGCGATGGCGCCCTCCACAATTACGCCGATCTCTTCGCGCACCAGCGGTACTTCGGAGGTCTGCGTAGGCGCGGCGGTCGCGCCGCTCAGAGCGTCACAGCCGGTGAGGAGCAGGGCGGCGATTACGAAAATTGCCCAAACGGTAATACGGTTTCTTTTCATCATGGTATTCCTTTCCCCTGAAAGACCTTGTACAGACAAGATGGTTCTACGGTTCCTGCCGGTTGAAACCGGCGGCTGATACCCAAAGCCCCACCTTCGTGGGGCTAAGAGTCCCATCGAAGAAAGGGATGTGTTTAGATTTAAACGTAGAGGATTCTTTTGTGGACCTTATCCACCCGGAATGAGTCCCACGAAGGTGGGACTTTGTTGTCCTTGCCGCGGCTTCAGCCGCCCGGCACCGGTGGTCGGTGAATCTCAGAATTACGCGGCTCCATAGCTGGGCGCAGCATTGTGGTTCTAAGACAGGTTGATTGGCCCGTACCGCTGCGCCCCTACAAAGTAGATGGGTATGGCTCTTCAACCCCACGAAGGTGGGGTTTTGGGTAGTAGCCGCCGAACACGTTCGGTACGGTTTCAACCGGCAGGGAGATATGTCGGCAACCTTCCTATTCATACGCCAGCGCCTCGCGGATGGTCAACCTTGCCGCGTTGCGCGCGGGCAGAACGGACGCCAGCACGGAGAGGACGACCACTGCCAGCAGCCACCACAGCGGCCCTGCGGCGGTGAAGATAAACTCGGAGGGCGCGTCGAATACGGCCAGGTGGATGGTATCCGAGAGCAGCTTGCCGATGGGCACCGAGGCCGCCACTGCCAGCACCCAACTGATCAGGCCAATTAGCAAGCCTTCTACCAGCACCATGTTCATCACCGCGCGGTCGGATGCGCCGATGGCCCGCAGCACGCCGATCTCGCGCGTGCGGTCGAGGACGTTCATGCTCATGGTGCCCATCAGGCCCATGCTGCCGACCATGGCGGTCAGCAGCGCCATCACCAGCAGGAAGGTGGTCAGCACGTCGAGCGGCGCGGAGGTGTTTTGCACCAGCGTTTTGCCGGAATTGACATCCGTCACCGTGAAGCCTTGCGCTTGCAGCGCCGATTCGACCCGTATGCTCAACGCCCGCTGCTCTTCCAGCGTCATCTCGCGGTCAGCGGTGATGCGGTAGGTGACGGCCCGATTCTGCTGGCGAATCTGCTCGGACAGATATTCGTACGTGGTGTAGGCGACAAAGCCCGAGCTTTTTCCGGCAAGCTGGAAGAAGCCGACCACCGTCCACTCCATCTCTTCGCCGTTGACGCGCATGCGCAGCGTGTCGCCCACATCCAGATCGGGGTAACGCGAGAGGAAGCGCTCAGAGAGTGCGATCGCGCCCTCGTCTCCCGCCTCGACCCAGCGGCCTTTGATCAAAATGGCCTGAATGAGCGGGCTGTTGGCGGGCGGGCCGAGCACCTGCACCGCATCGGAGGCTTTGTCATCCTCGGTCAGCAGCTCGGCGGAGCCATAGGCCCAGCCCTCCACAGCCGCCACCCCTTCCACGTTGCGCAGCGCATGTTCCACCTGCGAGATGCGGTACGCCTCGCCCAGCGTCACGTTCACGTCGGCCTGGAAATAGCTGCCCACTTTGAGGATGAAGGAGTCGATCGAGGCGCGGGCGGTGAACGTGCCGATGAAGATGGCTCCGCCAAGGATGAGCGTAATCAGCGTGAGCGCGAGGCGACTGCGGTTGCGGAACGTGTTGCGCAGCGAGATGAGCAGCGGCCTGGAGATGCCCTTGCCGCTAACGCCGTGGATGCGCCGCTCGATCCAGCCGCGGTGGGTGGGATCGACCTCGGAGAGCGAGCCGCTGAGCACATCCTGCACCTTGACCCGCGATCCGCGCAGCACCGGGGCAATGCCGGCAAGCTGCGGCACGAGCAGGGCGATGAGCACCTGCAAGATCACCGCCAGCGGGATAATGCGCACGGCGATCACGCGCGTATTCACCAGCCGGGTGAGCGACTCGAGCCACGCGAAGGACGCCTGATGCGCCAGCGGCAGCGAAAGGATCAGCGCCAGCAGCCCAAAGGCCAAAATCAGCGCCATGTAGATGCCGATCACCTGGGTGCTGCGCGCGCCGACTGTCTTCATCACCGCGATCTGCTGCGCCTGCTGGTTGAGCAGCGCCGAGAGCGTGTTGGTGATGAGGAAGGCCGAGAGGAACACCACCAGCGCGCCCAGCGAGAACAGCACGCCGGTCATCGCGTCGATGTACGAGCCGTTGGGGTGGTCGTGCCGACCGCGCACCATGGCATTGTAGACCAGCCCGCCGCTGTCTTCCACCGCGTCGCCTACCCGGTTGGCAACCTCGCGCAGGTGATCTTCGTTGTCAAAGTCCTCGCTAACGGTGACGTTGATACGGTTGTAGTCTTCCGGCTGCTCCAGCCATTCGAGGATATCGGTGGAAACGTAGCCCTGGATGGGCGCCATAAAGTACCCGCCGCCGGTCGAGGCGTCGCCGATGGTCTGATCGTGGATAATGCCAACCGGCTTCAAGGTGCGGATCTTACCGGAGGGTAGCTTGAGCTCCACCACGCCGTTGGGCATGTACAGGTCGCCGGCTTTGGCAACATCCAGCACCATCTCGCGGTCTTCGGGCGGATACTTGCCGCTCTCGTACTTCAGGCGGCTGATATTGAAATCGTCAAAATCGGGATAGGCGCGCAGGGTGATGCGGCTCCACTCGTCCGGGCCGGTGCGAGCCATCAGATCGAACACGCGCAGGGCCTCGGCTTCCTGCACGCCCTCCACGCTGCGCACGAACTCCACCGTCTCGTCGTCGATGGAATCGGTGTTGACGAGGATGTTGGCGGGGTTTACCGCGGCGTAGCCCGCGCCCATATCGGTGGAAAGCACAGCGTGGATGGTGGCGATCAGACCCACGGCAAACAGGCCCACCGCCACCGAGCCGATCACCAGCAGGCTGCGGACCTTGTTGCCCCAAAGGTCTGCCAGAACTTTGCGCCAGCGCGGGCGCAGCCGGGTATTCATAGCGTAACCCCTTCAGGAATGCTATCCACCGCAACCGCTTCCAGATCACGCAGCGCGTGGACTTCTTCATTATTATTCTTGCGAATACGGCATTCGCCCGCTTCCACCTCGCTTCCATCCACTTCCACCGCGCCGGACTGCACGATCAGCAGCGCGGGCATGGGCGAGCGTTCTCCGGCGCGGAGATGCAGCGTCTTTGCCGCGTGGCTGAGCTTGAGCAGCACCGAATGGCGCAGATCGGGGAAGGCGCGCGAGATGGGCTCATTGACCAGCTCACCATCCGAGATGACCAGCTTGCGCTGCGCCCGGTTGGCAAGGCTGTTGTCGTGCGTCACCATCAGCACGGTTTTGCCCAGCGCCACCTGCTCCTCGAAGATCTCCAGCACGCGCTCGGCGGTGCGCGAGTCGAGGTTGCCGGTTGGCTCGTCGGCCACCAGCAGCGGCGGATCGTTCGCCAGCGCGCGCGCCACTGCCGCGCTCTGCTGCTGCCCGCCCGCCACCGCCGCCGGGTACTTGTTCTCCAACCCCTCCAGGCCTACCATTTTCAGCAGGTCCATGGCGCGGCCTTCGCGCTCGGTGGGAGCGTACCTGTCGCAGAAATCCATCGGCAGCATCACATTTTCTAGCAGGGTGAGCATGGGCAGCAGTTGGAAGAACTGGAAGACGATGCCCATCTGCCGCCCACGCCACACCGACATGCGCCCCTCGTCCATGGTGTGCAGGATGGCGTCGCCGATGCGGACGGCGCCAGAGGTGGGGTGATCGATACCGGTCATCATGTTGAGCAGGGTGGATTTGCCGCTGCCCGAGCGCCCGACGATGCTGACAAACTCGCGCTCGCGGAAGGCGGCGTCGATGCTTTTCAGCACGGTGTACTCCCCCGCCGCGTTGCGGAAGGTCTTGATTACCTGAGAAAGCTCGATAAAGGCATTGGGGTTGCCCGTTTGTGCCGTGACCGGCGGGGTGAATTTGCGAAAACCGAACATTAAGCCTCCCCCCGCTTCCATTCGCCGGTGATCTCGCCGTCGGTCAGTTCGACCACGCGGTGCATACGGTTGGCCAGGGCGCGGTCATGCGTGACCATGAGGATGGTCTTGCCCTGCCGAACAAGCTCCTCGAACACGGCAAATACCGCCTCGGCGGTGATCGAATCCAGCCGCCCGGTCGGTTCATCGGCCACCAGAATGGGCGGATCGTTGGCCAGGGCGCGGGCAATGGCGACACGCTGCTGCTGCCCGCCCGAGATGGCGCTGGGGTGCTTGTGCACGTGCTCCGACAGGCCCACCGAGTCGAGCAGGTTCAGCGCCCGCTCCACCGTGCCGCGACCGTTATATCTGCCGCAGAAATCCACCGGCAGCAGCACATTATCGAGCAGCGAAAGAGTCGGCATGAGCTGGAATGACTGGAAGATGACCCCAACCGTCTGCCCGCGCCAGCGCGCCAGGGCATTCTCGCTCATGGCGTGCACGTCCACGCCGTCCACGCAGACGGTGCCCGAGGTCAGCCGGTCCACGCCGGTGATCATGTTGGTGAGGGTGGTCTTGCCCGCGCCCGACTTCCCCACCACGCCGACGAACTCGCCGGGCGCAATGGTGAGGTCGACGCCTTTCAGCGCGCGGAACGGTCCCGCGGCAGTGCGGAATTCTTTGACTAAACCGGTAATGGAGATGGCAGGTGGTGGCATATGGGCCTTTCAAAACGCCTCACCCCCCAGCCCCCCGCTCCATTTTCGTCAAAGTCCGAAAATTGAGAGGGGGGACTTATTCCGCAATTCGTGCTCGTTTGCAAGGCACCCCCTCTCTGGTTTTGCGGATTGCGCTCACGACTTACAACAAAGAACCACATAGCAAAACTGGAGAGGGGGCCGGGGGGTGAGGATCTTTTCTTAATCTATGCTATAATGAATACACAATACACTAATAGACACGCTGTTCAGAATTATAAAGGCTACCTACCGCCTGTCAACCCGCAATTTCAATCGCTTGTACAATAATCAACAGGTGTTCATTATCCATGCAAAACGACTCCCACACGCTTGACCGCAGATCGCGCCGCACGCGCAAGCAGCTCAAAGAAGCCCTTTTCGCGCTGATCCTCGAAAAGGGCTACGATGCGGTGAAGATCGAAGACATCACCGAGCGGGCCGACCTGGGGCGCACGACCTTTTACCTGCACTACAAGGACAAGGACGAGCTACTGGTTGAGTCGATCAACACCATCGCCGACGAACTGATCGCCCGCCTGCCCCCCGCGGCTTACGAGATTGCACAGGCGACGGACGACGTGCCCTCGCGCAAGGGTTTCGACGCCAACGGCATCATCACCGACCCGATTTTGGTGGTGTTCGAGCACGCCGCCGAGCAGGCCCAGCTCTACCAGATCATCCTGCGCGGCGAGGGCGCGCGGCAGACGCAGATGCGCCTGCGCGAGATCATCAGCCAGAAGGCGGGGGAGATCATCGGCGAGCGTATTCAGTCCGGCAAGCAAACAGCGGATATGCGCGTGCCGGTGGCGGTGTTCGCCAACTATCTCGCCGGGTCGCTGATGGCCATGGTCACCTGGTGGCTGGAGGCCAATATGCCCTACCCGCCCGAGGAGATGTCGCGCATGTACCGGCAGATGTTCTTCCGCGGGGGGAGATGGGTGCTGGGGTTGGAGTAAATTCCGAACGTAGAAGAGGATTGCTTATATACCTTCTTAAGGAAAAAGCAATGAACAGCGATCAAGATATTGGCAATTCAGTCGTTACAAGTTACAGAGCTTACCTAGAAGCGCTTCACCGATTTATGTCTGATGACTATGATCGAGTGGCTTTACTAAAAAAAGCTTTGCGCGGGTCTGACCGAAATTACGCAATTCACCTACTCAAGTTCCTATCAAAGGAAGAATTGCAGCAGCTTTTTGAGGAACTTGTTTTTTTGGCCAGTTTTGGGCATGGAGCCGTAGGCTATATTCGGGAAATAATCCATACTTTGTCAAAAGAATGGGTAATCAGCCGCATAGAGCAAGCAGCAGATCCTTTATTGGAAAACGGCACATACGATGAATATCGAAGATTTCTGGAGCTTTATTTTGAATTAGATGAAGAACTAACCAGGAAGCTTGCCCAGAGAGCGATCCAAAGCACAGATTATGACATTCATGAGGCTGGAGAGGATTTTCTATCGAAGATTGGTTCGTAAAGTAAACTTTCTTTTGTTTTGCCTTGTATAACGTGTATTTCAATTACAAGCGGGGTGTATTACTGGGGCATCTTGCAAGGTTTTGACGATCTACTGGGTGCCAGGATCCTCACCCCCTCGGTCCCCCTCTCCCGTTGTGCTTTTAAGGCTCTACGTTTAATTACGTGAGCACAAACCACAAAACGGGAGAGGGGGATGCCTTGTTCCACAAATAATGTTTGCCAGCAAGGCATCCCCCTACCCAAATTTGCGGTTTGTGCTCATCAAGATAAACTTAGAACGACAGAAGCACATTTGGAGAGGTGGGACCGAGGGGGTGAGGATCTTCGCTTAGGATTTCTAATTCCTCACCACCGCAAGAAAATTCATCCTCTCCATTCCCCCCCACACAGTACAAACGCCGTGTAAAATAAACCATATTCCAACGTGCAATTCTTACTGTCTGGGAGGGAGACATGACATTTACCATTCGCCGGGGGACGAATATATCCCATTGGTTGAGCCAGAGCGAGCGCCGGGGGGCTGAGCGCGCCGCCTTTTTTACCGCCGATGACGTTGCACTGATCGCACGCATGGGGTTTGACCACGTCCGCATCCCGATCGACGAGGAGCAGATGTGGAGCGAGGACGGGCAGCCGGAGCCGGAGGCCTTCTCGCTGCTGGATGCGGCGCTGGACTGGTGCGAGCAGTACGAGCTGCGTGCTGTGGTCGATCTGCACATTCTGCGCAGCCATTATTTCAACGATAAGGGCGAGATCAAGCTGTTTGCCGATGCCGCCGAAGCCGAGCGCTTTGCCGGGCTGTGGCGCGATCTTTCCGCCCGGCTAAACCGCCGCTCGAACGACCGGGTGGCTTACGAGCTGCTCAACGAAGCGGTGGCGGAAGATCCGCAAGACTGGAACCGTGTGCTGGGGGTGGCTTTCCGCGCGGTGCGCGAACTGGAACCAGAGCGAACCATCGTGCTCGGCTCGAACCGCTGGAACAGCGCCCTCACCTTTGACGATCTGGAGATCCCGGAAGATGAGCGCCTGATCCTCACCTTCCATTATTACAACCCCATGCTGGTCACGCACCATCAGGCGCACTGGTGGGATGGCGGCGGATATGATGGCCCGGTGCAGTACCCCGGGCGTTCCGTGCCGGTAGATGCGCTGCGCGACCAGCCGGAGGAAATCCGCTCGGCAGTGGAGCAGTCCAACCGCGAGGCGTGGAACCGCGAGCGCATCGAGCGCGACTTTGCTCAGGTGCTCGCCGCCCGCGAGCGCACGGGCCACCCGCTGTACTGCGGCGAGTTCGGCGCGTACGAAAAGCTGCCCATGCCCATCCGCCTGGCCTGGTATCGTGATATGATCGATCTGTTTGAGAAGCACAACATCGCCTGGGCGAATTGGGCCTACAAAGGCGATTTTGCCATCGTGACGGATGGCGAGCCGAACGAGATCGTGAAGGAAATTTTGCGGTAGCGGGGAAAACGCCTCACCCCCGCCCTCTCCATTTCGCAAGCGAAATAGAGAGGGGGTCTTGCAAATAATTGGAAATTGCGGAACAAGGCACCCTCTCCATTTTCCAAAAGCGGGAAAATGGAGAGGGCGACGCAGCATAGCTGCTACGGGGTGAGGCATTTTCCGAACAATTAAAGGTACCCCATCATGCAGCAATCCCCATCCATCGAAGAAGCACAGCCACTTGCCAGCCGCCGCGCGCAGATCTGGCTCGTCAGCGCGGCGGTGGCGTTGTACTGGATCAGCCTGTACCTGTACGTGCCGACCTTGCCCGTCTACGCAGAAGATCGCATTGGCGATTTGGAGCTGGTGGGCGTGGTGCTCTCCATGTACGGGCTGTGGCAGGCGGTGGTTCGCCTGCCGCTGGGCATCGTCGCGGATTGGGTCGGGCGGCGCAAACCGTTCATCCTGCTGGGGTTTGCCCTTTCGGCGCTGGGCGCGTGGATGATGGCCACCTCTGACAGCTACCTCGGCCTGCTGCTCGGGCGCGGGGTGACGGGGCTCTCGGCGGCGGCGTGGGTGCCGCTCTCCGTGCTGTTCGCCGGGCTGTTCCCGCCCAAAGACGCCGTCCGCGCGGCGGGGCTGCTCTCACTGGTCAATTTGGGCAGCCGCATCTTCGCCACCTCGATCAACGGCAAGCTCAACGATTGGGGCGGCTATGGGCTGGCCTTCTTCCTCGCCATGGGCGTGGCGGTGGCTGCCGCCCTGGTGACCCTGCCGGTGCACGAGCGCCCGCGCGCGCCGCGCATCCCCTCGGTGCGCGAAACGGGCCGGCTGATCACGCGCGGCGACGTGCTGCTGCCCGCGCTGATGGCAGCGGTGGGACAGTACATCTCCTGGGCCACCATCTTTGGCTTCGTGCCGATCCTGGCGCGCAACCTGGGCGCAACGGATACAGTGGTGAGCATGATGGTCAGCCTCAATTTGCTGATCAGCATGGGCGGCAACCTGATCACCACCGCCTTTGGTAAGCGCATCGGCAATATGCGGCTGGTGTACGTCAGCTACGCGATGATGGCAGTGGGCATGGGTGTGGCGGCGGTGGCTGGCTCGCTGTGGGTTGTCATCCTGGCACAGGCGATCATCGGGCTGGGCGGCGGCATCGGCTCTCCGCTGACGATGGGCATGAGCATCGAAAAGGTGGATGACGAGCAGCGCGCCACAGCCATGGGGCTGCACCAGGCCGTCTACGCCATCGGCATGTTCGCCGGGCCGTGGCTGAGCGGAATCCTGGCCGAGCGGATGGATATCCAGCCGATGTTCGGGGTTACTGCCATTGCTGGGTTCGTGCTCAGCCTGCTGATGGCGCGGATCATGGAGAAGGGTAGATAAAGGGTAACTGCTCAGCCGCAGGGCTTTTTCTGTGAATTGCGGGCTTCGCCCGCCTGAAGAAGATTTTTTGTGAGTTATGAACACGCGAAGCGTGTTCATAACTCACAAAAAATCTTCTTCCGCTCCCTTTGGGAGCTGTTCCAAAGCCAGCCGCCCGTCGGGTGGCCAAGTAAAGCTGAGCAGTGATGGTAAAGGTTTTGTTGCGGTGGAACAAAACCTTTATACAGATGGATTTTTCTCTTGCATTTCATATAATTGGGGCTATAATTATCTCAATATTGAATAGCTTTTTGTTGAACGGAGCATTGGGATGACACTGAACTGCATCTGTATGCGGCGGAGGCTGATGACCGCCGTTTAGAAGAAAGATTTTGACTGTTTAGAACGGGCGGTATGCTCAGCCTCTGAATTTTTTCAGAAGCCGGTACAAGTTTGTAGCAATACAAACTTGTACAAGCACATTTTGTGCTTGAGCTACCGTCCGTTTTCGCGTTTTTACTCGTACGCTCTCAGGCGAATGGGGCTGTCTCAAAAGTACATTGAGACAGCCCCTTCCGATTTTAAAGGGGATGTGATTCAATAGGGG
>JAEYTI010000239.1 GCA_023434145.1 Chloroflexota bacterium
ACGGTCGCGCACCACAAACACAAAAAATAACGAGAAGACCAGATGGTTTTACAGCACTCGCTTTTCCACAATCCACCGTCTGGCCTCGTCAAGCCCGCGCTCGATGTTCCACAGCAGCACGCCGCGCACCGTCCGATCTGCGCCCAGGTAGCTTATCGTTCCACGTTCAAACGGCTCCTGCCAGTCGTAGACGATCTCCATGCGCGGGTCCAGTTCGCCAACCGCGTCGTAGTGCGCGCCGAACAGTGCCGAGTACACGCTGGGCAGGCCCTCATAGCGCACGGTTTCGCCTGCCATCGCTCGCCCGGCCAGCATCCCGGTGACGTTGGCGTTCTCTTCGTGTTCCGCGCGGACTCGCGTGCCCAGGGCCGGGTCAAAGAAGTTGGCTGCATCGCCGGCGGCAAAGATCTCGGGGCGGCTGGTGCGCAGGCTTTCGTCCACGATGATGCCATTGCCCACCGGCAAACCGGCCATCTCCGCCAGCCCGATGTTGGGGCGGATGCCCAGCCCGGCGATTACCGCGTCGGCGGTTAGCAGTTCGCCCGCGTCTGTGCGCACGCTGACGGTCTTCTCCCCGCCGTTCACATGCTCCACAAGCTGCCCGTGCAGCACGCGCACGCCGTTCTCGGCAAAGAGCCGGTTGAGGTGCTGCGAAATGGCCTCTGGCAGCACGCGGGCGCAGATACCGTCCTCGGGGAAGACCATCGTCACTTCCTTCTCGTTGCGCGCCAGCGCAGCAGCGATCTCCGAGCCGATAAAGCCGCCGCCAATCACAATGAAGCGGCGGGACGTCTCGGTCAGCGCGCGCAGCCGGTGGTAATCGGCCAGGGTGCGGAAATAAATCATGCGGTCGTGCGCTCCCCACGGGCGGATGGGGCTGCCGCCGGTGGCCAGCAGCAATTTTTCATAGCCGTACACATCCCCCAGATCGTCCGTGACGGTTTTGGCGTCAGCGTCTAGCGCTGTGGCGGTGCGCCCCAAGTGCAGGTCTGCGCCCAGTTTGTCTGTGCCGCGCCAGATGCGCGAGAGCGGCATTGGGCGCGGGCCGGGCTTCCACAGGCCCTTTGACAGCGGCGGGCGGTTGTAAGGCGGGTCTGGTTCCTGTCCAATCAGGCCAATTGAGCCGTCCGCATCCACCGAGCGGATGCCCCGGACCGCCGCATCTCCCGTCATGCCGCCGCCGATGATCAGGTAGCGGTACGGGCGGATCATGGCTGGCAGCTTGCGATGTAATGGAGCACAGCGCGTGTTAGCAGGGTGTCGGCGGTGGAGCGGTGCGCGTTCGGAAGCTCGATGTGGCAGTGCTGTCCGGCGGAGGCCAGGGAGTGGTAGCGGTAGGATCGGCGGTAGGCGTCCCAATCACCGCGGAATTCCGCATACAGCTTGAGCAGGTCGAAAGTGTTGAACTTTTCCTTCCAGGGCAGGCGGTAGCGCGCGTGTGACTGCTGCATCAACCGGATATCGTACGCTTCGTTATAGATCACCACCATCCGACCAAATAACAGGCTGCGCACCTGCGGCCAGATGGCCGGCCAGGTGGGGGCGTTGGAACACTCCTCGTTGGTGATGCCGTGAATGCGCATCGCCGCGGCGGGGATGGGGCGGGTGGGTTTGACCAGCGACTCAAACAGCAGTTCGCCGCTGTCGTCTACGATGGAAATTTCGACAATCTCATCCGTACGTTCCAACCCGGTTGTCTCGGTGTCGAGATAGACGGGTTTCGCGGAGAGTACCTGTTGCGCGGTGGCAATGGCGTGCACGCGAGGGGAATTGGCGTTGAAAACGGTCATCGAACCTCTCGGCTACTTCCAGAGTGAAATTTCTTCCAGATTGACGGTGAAACCAGGTGTTTCGTTTGCGGCAATAAACGCCCCGATGTATCCGGCTTCGGTATACGATTCATCGACAACTTCATGCAGCAGCGTGCCGTTGGCGTACAGGCGCATCGTGCTGCCTTCAGCGGTGACGCCAATCCGGTTGGTCTGATTCGAACCGCTCTTAATTGCCGCATTACTTGTCAATTCTACCGCGTCGGCCTGCGCCCCGGTGGCGAAGTTACTCCCCCGCAGCCTGTAGCGCCCGTCGCAGGTGATGCCAAAGAAGTACCCCGAGTTGTCATCTGGGGCGCGGAAGATCAGCCCGTAGATATCAGACCCGCTGCAAGCCTGAGTGGTGAACACTGCTTCCAACCGGAAATTCTGCGGCTTCTGGCTGTAGGTCAGCGAGTAGCCCATCCAACCGTTGGCGTTGATACCGGTTAGCACCAGCGATCCGCCTGTTTGTGCTACGCGCGTGTTGCCGTTATCAAACTGGTAGAAAACGCTGTCGGATGTAAACGTATCGGTCCAGTCTGGTGGGTCGCCGGCATCGGTAGGCTGAACTGTCGTCGTTGCAGTAGGGGTTTCAGCAGCCGTTTCGGTCACGGTCAGGGTAGGTGTGGTTAGCTCCAGCGTCGCCAGGGCGGGAGCCTGGGTGGGGCTGGGCAGCGGGGCAGTGAGAGTCGGCGCGGCGGTCATCAACCGGCTGACTTCGGTGGCGATGATATCGGCGGTGGCGGTTGGCGTGGCAGCCGGTTGGGTAGGCACGTTGCATCCAGCCAGCACAAGCGCTAGCAGCAAAATCGTAAGACGGGCTCGGTACATTCAACTTCCCCTTTGTTTGGTCTGGCACTATTATAGCCGGAAGTGTCCTAAAGCTGTTACAATCTGCGCATGGAAGCGCGAACCTACATTGCCTTTTACAAACCCTACGGGGTGCTAACAGCATTTACCGATGAAGAAGGGCGAGAGACGCTCAAAGCGTTCATCGACATTCCCGACGTTTACTCCGTTGGACGTTTGGATATGGACTCGGAAGGGCTGCTGCTGCTCACCGATGACGGCGGGTTGGCGCACCGGCTGACCGATCCGCGCTACAATCATCCCAAAACCTATCTGGTGCAGGTGGAAGGCACGCCCACACCCGAGGCAATCGGCAAATTGGAGAGCGGGGTAGAGATCAAAGGCGTGCGCACGCGCCGGACACAGGTAGTGGTGATTCCTGAGCCGACTGTGCCGGAGCGCGTAAACCCAACAGGGCAGGCAAAACCCGTCACCCCGCATGGCCCGACTGCATGGCTGCGCATTGTGCTGCGAGAAGGCAAAAAGCGCCAGATCCGCCACATGACTGCCGCGGTTGGCTTACCCACGCTGCGCATTGTTCGCGTAGCCGTTGGGCCGATTGGCGTGGGCGAGTTGAAGCCCGGCGAATGGAGGCACCTGACCGAAGCTGAGGTGCAGATGCTCAAAGCCCTCGCGAGCACCCCGGCAGAACGCCAGCAGAAAGAACCGAAGCCCAAGAAAAAACTCTACACGCCCGAGCCGCCGCGGCTCAAACAGCGCCGCCGGAATCCCACTGAGGGGAAAGGGCCGTCCGGCAAAGGTCCGAAGCGGCCGGTGCGTAGGCGAGGGACGTTGTAGGGCCATCATCAATGCCTGGCGGCTGAAGCCGCGGCCAGGTCAGCAAAGCCCCACCTTCGTGGGGCTCCTTTTTTTGGAATGGTCGGTTCGATTGCTCCTCACCGTGTAATAGCACAATAAAATACCGTTTCATCCCACGATCCACCCAGAATGAACCTCACGAAGGTGGGGTATAAGCAGCTTGCTGCGGCAGTTTCGGTGATTAGCCGGGGGTTCACCCCCCAGACTTGCATAGGGCATAAGACGACGTACCGTGATCCATTTCTTAATGTTCATCAGCCGCCAGGCCCTGTTTGGGGCAGAACCTTTATGCCTTGCTAAACGTCTGCAGCGTCTCCAAATAGTGTTCGGGGATGCCAATGTCGAACCTTCTCCCATCTACCACCAGGCCGTTGAAGCCATCCATCTGGCGCAAACGATCCAGCACGCTGGTGAGTTGGAACTCGCCGCGCTCGCGGACGTTGTTCTTGATGTTCATCTCCAGCAGGTCGAACAGATCGGGTTTGATCACGTACTGGCCGAACACGGTCAGGTATTCGTCATCGGGCATGCAGTCCACACGCAGGTTGGTGCGGGCGTAGTCGAGGGTGGGCTTTTCGGCAAACTCGGTGATCGCCAGCAGACGGCCTTCCTCCAGCCACTCGCCGGTAACCACGCCAAAGCTGTGGATTTCATCCTCTGGTGTGTACTTCAGCCCCACCACGCTCCTGCCGTGCCGGTTGTAGGCATCCACCATTTGCCGGGCGCAAGAGACGTGGGTATTTGATCGATAGATGTGGTCGCCCAGCATCAGCAGGAACGGTTCGCGCCCAATCGCCTCGCGCACCGTATAGACTGCATGCCCAAAGCCCTCTTGATTCTGCTGGATAACGAACTTCACCTTCTGCCCCATCTCGAGGATGCGTTTGGAATACTCTTGGAAGTGCGGGGGCAGCTTGTTGAAATTCTCGATCGAAATCTGCTGGCTGAAGAAGCTCTGGAATTCGTCCAGGTCTTCCTGCTGAACGATAATGAACACCTCTTCGATCCCCGCATCGATGGCTTCTTCTACGATCAGCAAAATGGCCGGTTTGGCGATGCCGTCGCGGTCGATGACGGGGAACATCTCTTTCTTGGTCGCCTTGGTGGCAGGGAAAAGGCGCGTGCCAAACCCAGCCGCCGGAATAACCGCCTTGCGTACTTTTGGGCCGCCTTGCAGGGTCAGCTTGAGCGCGGGCATGTTGAAGTCCCGCTCAAGGATCTGGATGATGGCTTCCTGGTCTTCCGCGCCGCGGGCAAGGAACTGCGCTGTACCGTCGCCCTGCGAGCCGACGCCTTTGCCGCCAAAAATGTGGGGCTTGAGCGGCTCGTGGTTGAGCACCGCATGCAGCACTGGCGCAGTGAGTTCCTCGGGGCAGACGGGCGTAGCGTAGTGGTCAAACTGCTCTTGCGCGCTGACCATGATCTCACCCAGCGTTTGCGGGTCGCCCTGCTCGATCGCGTCGATGGCGCGGTGGATGATCTCCTTATTGATCGGCCCGAGGAGCTGCTGCACGCCGCGCTCGGTCTCGTTCTCGGCGAAGGGGTAGCAGCGGTTGAGGCGGTTGAGGATCTCCATTGTGTCTTTCTTGGCCTGCAAATCCACCACTACAAAGTGGAAATCCTGGTTGACCTGGATTTCACGGGTGGAGAGCCGGTCGCCGTCGAAGGTCATTAGCACGGGACGGTCGCCAAAGGCGCAGCCCTGGTCCATGCGCCCGCAGCGCGAGGGCGTCATGATCTCGCCCTGGTAGGCCAGCTCCATCTCGCCACGGATCGTCATCTTTAGATCGTAGATGCGGTTGAAAGAGCGCGCGGTGAGCACGCAGATGGCCGCGCTGGAGGAAAGGCCCTTCTTGATCGGTAAATCCGTCAGATAGTTGTTGATTACCAGCCCGCGCACGTGGTAGTTGGTCATCACCTGGTAGGCCACGCCGGCGGCGTAGCTCCAGAAGCCGCCTTTTTGCGCCTCTGCCAGCAGTGTTTCAGGCCGCATGGGGATTTCATATGGGCCCATTTGTGTTCCGTCTGGCTTGGTGGAAGTGATCACGAGCGCATTGGGATGCGGCTCTACCTCAGCATAAATGCCCTGGTTGGTGCCCGTTATCAACGCATAGCCGTTTTCGATCTCGGCGTTGATTCGCCGGTAACCTCCGGCCCAATCGGAATGCTCCCCTAACAGGCAAATTCGCCCCGGCACAAAAATCTTCACAAGCTTTCCTCCATGGTGATATGTAGGGTATTTTACCTCGCAACCCGGTAAATCTGCAATCTATACCGAGTCGCAGTGTATACGGCATTATTGGGTGGCTGCCTGAGCGTTCAGGCAGCCACCCAATAATGCACCTGATCAGAAAGGCAATTTGAACCGCTGATGGCTGCTCACAGCCATCAGCGGTTCAAATTGCAACCCGTTCTCAAGTATAATTTATCCAGCAATCATGAAGACCTTTATCGTCCAGCTCGAAACCCATGATGACGTGATCTCTGCCCGCGATAAGATATCGTGGGCCAAGGCGCGTCGCGTGCTGCTGGTTTGGCCGCGTCGCGGCAGCGTGCTGGATCGTCCGGTAGACCTGCTGCTGCTCTCGCGCCATGCAAAGCAAAATGGCGCGCAGATGGCGCTGGTGACACGCAGCCCGCAGGTGAAGACTCACGCCGCCGAGCTGGGCATTCCGGTGTTCAAGTCCGCGACCCAGGCTCAGGCAGTCGTCTGGCGCAGGCCGCGTGGCAGCCGCCGCAGCCCCAACGGGTTCGAGGCGCAGGAACACACCCCGCCAGATGCGGCAGCGCTTCGCGCGCAGGCGCGTACACTGGCCCAGCCCGACCCGTTTGATGCGCGCTGGCTGCAAAACCGCTGGCTGCGGTTCGCCGCATTTCTGCTGGGGCTGGCGGCATTTTTTGCGCTGGCATTGTTCTTTGCCCCTGGCGCGCAGGTAACACTGACCCCCCGCCGCGCCACCCAATCGCTGACCATCCCGGTGCGCGCGGACCTGTCGACTCGTTCGGCGGGGGCTTCGGGCAGCCTGCCGGTAGAAATCCTCAGCGTGGTTGTGGAGGGGCGCGATGAGGCTCCGTCCACCGGCACTGCACGCATTGCAGAAGCACCCGCCACAGGCGAGGTGCAGCTGACCAACCGCACCGATCAGCCGGTGACTGTTCCCGCAGGCACGGTGGTTGTGGCTAGCGGCTTAGCTCCCATACGGTTTGAGTTCACCGCCTCAGGCACCGTTCCATCGGGCGTGGGGCAGACCCTTACCATGCCCGTGCGCGCGCTTACACCGGGCAGCCGCGGCAACATCGCTTCCGGGCAAATCCGCGCGCTGGAAGGCCCGGTTGGCCTGCAGCTGACTGTGGAAAACCCTTCTCCCATCCGCGGCGGTCTCGACCGGCCCGCGCCCTCACCCAGCACAGCAGATACCAAAACCTTGCGAGATAGGCTCTCCGCCGAACTGGAGGCCAATGCAATGGAAGAAATCCTTGCCCTGCTCGGTTCCGATCTGCGGTTGGTGGAAGGATCGCTGCGCCAGGTGAAGGTGCTGGAAGAAACGCGCCAGCCAGAGACCGGGCAGCCGTCGGACATTCTGGAGATCGCCCTGCGGGCGGAATATGCGGTGTGGGTGGTGCGCGAAGAAGATTTGCAGCTGGTAGCATCAGCATCGCTCAATGCGGTGCTTGAGGATGGTTACACTGCGGTGCCCGGCTCACTGCGGATTGACTTCGCCAGCAGCCCGCGCTGGCAGGATGGAGAGGCCCGTTCGGCAAGCTGGGATCTGCGCATTGAGCGGGAGGTAATCGCGATGCTGCCCGAGGAACAGGTGATCCAGGCCGTGCGCGGTCGCAGCGCAGATGCGGCCCGCCAGGGACTATCGACACTGCCGCTGGCAGCCCCGCCCGTGATACAGATCAATCCTGCGTGGTGGAAGACCCTGCCTTTCCTGCCATTCCGCATTGCGGTGATTGTGATATGACTCGTGGAGAATCATGACCGGACGAATCCTTGCCGTTGACCCAGGCGAAAAGCGGTTAGGGATCGCGCTCAGCGACCCAACCGGGACGATTGCCAGCCCGCTGGCGGTGATCAAGCACATTTCGCGGATCATTGATGCGGCGGCGATTGCCCAACTGGCAGCCGACCATGATGCGGTGTGTATCGTCATCGGGCAGGCGCTTGGCGCGGACGGCGAAGAGACGCCCAACGCCCGCCACGCGGCCCGGCTGGCGGATGCCATCCGCGATCAGACGAACCTCCCCGTCGTGCTGTGGGACGAAAGCGGCAGCACCCAGGTGGCACGCTCCGCGCGGATTGCCATGGGCGTATCGCGCCGTAAACGCAGCGGCCACATGGATGAAATGGCCGCGACCGTGATTTTGCAAACCTACTTAGATGCCCATGCCAACGAAGCCCATGACTGAAGAGAAAACGACTCGAGTCCGCACCAAAGCACCCCGCAAGCAGCAGCGCAAGCGTTTTTCGCTGCTGCGGTTCGCTGCAATTCTCGTTTTGCTAGTGCTGTGCCTGATGCTGCTGGCAGGCACCGGGCTGGCGGCCCGCTTCACCGGTGAAGTGGAACAGCGTTTTGGCCCGCCCGGCTCCAATCTCACGCTGTGGCAAGAGTTGATGTACTCGGTTCGCCTGCTGGCTGCCGAAGAAACCCTCACCACCCCGAAGAATCCCGAAGGCCTGCCCCGCCCGTTTGAAATCTCGTTGGGGGAAACAGTAGACCGGATCGCCTACCGTCTGGAAATGGAAGGCCTGATCGGTTCCAGCTCGGCCTTCCGCACCTACCTGATCTACGCCGGCCTGGATACCGCGGTGCAAGCAGGTGAGTACACGCTCAGCCCGGCCATGACCACCGTGGAGATTGCCCGTGCGCTCCAGGATCCGACGCCCGGCGAAGTAGATTTTGTCGTGCTGCCGGGCTGGCGGGCGGAAGAGATCGCGGCTGCTTTGCCTACCTCAGGGCTATCGATCACTCCGGATGAATTCATGGAGCGTGTGAACAACCCAACGGGCACGCTTGTTCCGGCGGGCGCTCCCGAAGCACCAACACTGGAAGGCTTCTTGATGCCAGGCATGTATGAAGTTCCGCGCGAAGCTACCGCGGATGACCTGGTCGACATGATGCTGCGCCGCTTTGAGCAGACGGTGACCGCCGACCTGATTGGGGCATATTCGGGTAACGGACTCAGCTTGTTCGAAGCGGTAACAATCGCCTCCCTGGTGCAGCGCGAGGCAGTCGTGGTGGATGAGCAGCCGATGATCGCGTCGGTGTTCTACAACCGCATCAACGCCGGGATGCGCCTGGACAGCGACCCCACGGTGCAGTACGCGCTTGGCACGCAAACCGGCGGCAACCCGTGGTGGAAATCGCCCCTCAGCACCAGCGATCTGCAGGTGGATTCTGAATATAATACATATCGATATACTGGAATGCCGCCCGGCCCCATTGCCAACTCGGCCATTGAGGCGCTCACCGCGGTGGCTTACCCGCAGCAGACCGGTTTCTACTACTTCCGCGCCCAATGTGATGGCTCTGGCCGCCACTTTTTCGCGGTGACGTACGAAGAACACCTACAGAATGCGTGCCCATAAAGTGCTTTTTCATTTCCATCGTTGAGCGACACAGTGGCTTAACGATGGAAATGAACACAAGGAGGAAACGAAATGGCAGTGATGGGGATTGACGTTGGCGGATCAGGAATCAAAGGCGTGCCGGTAGATATCGAAACAGGCGAACTGGCGGGAGACCGCTACCGCCTGCCTACACCCGAAGAAGCCATGCCGGATGACGTGGCAGAGACGGTCGCAGATGTGATCCGGCACTTCTCCTACACCGGTCCGGTGGGGGTGGGGTTCCCGGCTGTGGTGCGGCGTGGCGTTACCTATACAGCGGCAAATATCCACAGCAGTTGGATCGAAACCCACGCTGAGAAGCTGCTGAGCGATGCCTCGGGGTGCGAGGTGCATATGCTCAACGACGCGGACGCCGCCGGGATTGCCGAGATGCGCTTTGGCGTGGGCCGCGAGCGCAGCAGGGGCGTGGTGATCCTCATCACCATTGGAACAGGGCTGGGCACGGCCATTTTCGTGGATGGCAAGCTGGTTCCGAACACCGAACTGGGGCATATTGAGATCCGTGGAAAAGACGCCGAAAAACGCGCCTCGGATGCGGCGCGCCAAAAGAAGGACCTGAGCTGGGAAGAGTGGGGCGGTAAGTTCAATGAGTACCTGAACCGCATGGAAAAGCTGTTCTGGCCCGATTTGTTTGTGCTGGGCGGCGGAACGAGCAAGCTCTTCCACAAGTTCTCGCCTTACCTCAAGCTGAAGACCGACGTGGTACCCGCGAAACTGCTCAACCAGGCCGGGATTATTGGGGCCGCGCTGTACGCATACGAGATTTCGCGCGGCGGTTAGCCGCTCAGACCAGGCGCGGCGGAAAGCGTAAAACGCTTGGCTGTCTGTTCGATCACGGTGGTTATTCTGTGGAGCGCGCCTGGCGGCGGAGTTTTCCCCGCTTCTTCCGCGAAATACACAAATGTTTGCTCATCGCGACCGTCCAGGATCAAGGTTAGCGGATCACCCTCAGCATGGTAGACTAGCAGTACTACCATCTGGCAGGTGCACTGGGCGGTGCCGTGGTGCGGGCAAGCGCAGCCCTCGTGCAGGGCTCGGGTGCTCTGCAAATCAAAGGACTGAAAAACCCAGAAACCGGCGCCCAACAATTCGCTCTTCAATGCATCCACAAACTGCGGGCACGGAGCCGGGGTCACCAGGATTTGTTTTCTCTCCGCTTGGTTCATAACGTTTGCTCCTGTTTCCATTGTAGCCGCGCAGAAAAGCGGGGAAAAGCGCAGGCTGGCGCGTTCTTCATTAGGCATTTATGCCCAACCTGTAACAATAGCCTTCAAAAATGAGCGCGCGGGTCACCGCGCGCTCATTTTTGAAGGCTATCCTTCTTCTTCGTGGGCAATATCGGGCGGGATAAGGCCCATCGAGACTGCCTTCATCACCGCCTCGGTGCGGCTGGCAGCTTGCATTTTCTCAAAGATGCGGGCGAAGTGACCCTGTACGGTGCGGTCGCTGATCGATAACTGCGCGGCGATGGCGCGATTGGTCTTACCCTTGGCTGCCAGGGTCAGCACTTCCATCTCGCGGTCCGAAAGGTTGGCGGTCAGCGGCGGGCCGGCGGGGGTAGAAAGGGTTTTCATCACCTTGGCAATGATGGCCTTATCCAGCACCGATTTACCCTGGTGTACGTCGCGAACGGCCTGGATGATCTCGTGCGGGCGGGCGGTCTTGAGCACGTAACCGTTGGCTCCTGCCTTCAGCACCGCGGTTACGTAGGGGTCATCTTCGTAGGCGGTCAGCACCAGCACGCCCACGGGCCAGCGGTTGGCGCGAATATGCCGTGCCACTTCGATCCCGGTGGCCTTTGGCATCTGGATATCCAGCACCACGACATCGGGCAGGTGCTGTTCGATCATCTGCTTTGCCTGATCACCATCATCAGCCTCTGCAACCACCTCAAAGTCGTCTTCCAACTCCAGAAACTGGCGTATTCCGGCGCGCACAACCACGTGATCATCTGCCAGTACAAGGCGGATTTTCTTCGCTTCAGTCATTGGTAGGGTCCTTTGTGTTGTTGGGTATCAGCGCGACTGCCAGCCGCACGCGTATATGCGTGCCTTCGCCGGGGGTAGAACGAATTACCAGTTTCGCGCCGATCAGGTCTGCGCGCTCGTGCATGCCCAGCAGCCCATAGTGGCCAGAACGGGCATAGTGCGTCGATTCAGCCGGCAGCTCGAACCCCTTGCCGTCATCGAGGATTTCGAGAACCACGCTCTCTGGGCGGAAGTGCAGAGTCACCCAGGCATTTCGGGCTTCCGCATGGCGAGCGATGTTGCTCAGTGCCTCCTGGGCAATGCGGTACAGTGCCATTTCGATCTCTGGTTTCAGCCGCTGTTCCTTGCCTTCCTGACGGAAGTGGATTTCCAGCCCCTCCGCGCTGCTCTGGGCGTTTGCCTGCATCGCCAGTGCGGTGGAAAGGCCCAGGTCTTCAATATAAATTGGGCGCAGACCCTGCACCACCCTCCGGAGACTTTTCTGTCCGTCTTCGGCCAGGTTGAGCACCTGGTCGAGCGTCTTTTCTACTTTGGGGTCATGGTTCCAGTGCAGGGCATACTGGGTGTACTGCCCCAGGGCGATCAGCGATTGCAGCGTATCATCGTGCAGCTCGCGGGCCAGGCTGCGGCGCTCGTTCTCCACGCTCTCGGTGATCGCGCCGATGTAACTATGCAGGCTGCTCTGTGCTTCATTGAGCTGCGCCGCCATGTCCATTAGCGATCCTTGCAGTTGTTGAATTTCAGGCACGCCGCCTACCGGCTGGCGGATACTCTCGAAGTCACCGCGCGCCAGGTCGCTGGCCTTGCCTTCCAAGGCTTGCATAGGCTGTACAATTTGGCGCAGGCCGAACCACAGCGCCAGCACCGACAGACCAAGAATGGGGATGGCGATCAGCGGTGCGTTTTGCGTGGCCTGGAGCAGCGGGCTGGCAATATCCTCCCACGATTCCTCGATCATCAGCGCCCAGCCCACCGGCTCGATGGGGCTGCTGGTAATAATGTGCTCGCCGTGTATCGTGGGCATAAAGTCGATTTCGCTGGCGCCCTCCAGTGCTTCGGGGATGCCCGGATGCGCGTCGAGGTGTCCGTCCGGGCTAAACGCCCCATGCTGATAAAGCGTTTCGTGGCTCGAGTCGACCACCAGAATGGTTACTGGCTCATCGCGCGCGATAACCGACAGTCCGTCTACCAGCACTGTTTCTGGCGAGAACAGCCCCACCAGTGCTAGTCCATTCGCTCCGCGGACAACTACCGGAATAAACCGGCTGCCGTCTATCTCCTGGGTGGGCAGGTATGCGGCGCTGCCAACCGGCGCAGACTCCACTTCTGCCGCGATCTGTGGCCAATCCGCCGAATCGATGAAAGTCTCGATGGCGCTGCCACCTACGGAGGTCTGAATCGCTCCGGTAGCATCAAAGGCTGCCACGCCACCCTCAAAATAGGCCAGTTCGGTTTCAAACTGTTCCATCATCCCGCCTGCCGCCAGCGCTTTCGAGACCAGCACGAGCGTTTGCCCGCGGTGTTCTACCGCTTTGCTGATGCTGGCGGCGGCGGACTGCACCGCGCGCAGGTTGCGATCTGCAACCAGCGAGCGCATCGCATCATGGTGAAGCTGCAAGCTGCCAAAGGTTACGATCAGCACCAGCAGGGTGAGCGGCAGCACGGCAAACAGAAACAATTGGAGGGTCACGCCGCGCCACAGGCGGGTGGAAAGTTGAGGTGAGGAGGTGGAGGAAGAGCGGTTCATTATTATGGACGATTCTACTCCATTAATCGCGCACCTTTTTCTCAAATAAGATTGTAATTACTCAGCCGGGTATGGGTCTTGTTGTGAGGGAGTTGCGTAGCAACTCCCTCACAACAAGACCCATAAAAACCCGCCAAGCCTGAGCAGATACATTGTTGTATAGGGAATTGAATGCCTGGGTGTTGTACAACACCCAGGCATTCAATTCCCTATACAACAATGTATCTGCT
>JAEYTI010000266.1 GCA_023434145.1 Chloroflexota bacterium
ATACTTTGTTGGATGGTTTTGTGGGGCCAACTTCGTTGGCCACACAAAACGATCCAACAAAGTTCGAATAGCTTTTTAACGCGCCAGCCAGCCGCCATCCACCGGCACGATCGCACCGTTCATGTAACTGGATGCTGCCGATGCCAGGAATACCACCGTGCCCATCAGGTCATCCGGAGTGCCCCAGCGCGCGGCGGGAATGCGCTCCAGGATCGCCTTGCTGCGGTTTTCATCCGCGCGCAGCGGGGCGGTGTTGTCGGTCGCCATGTAGCCGGGAGCAATGGCGTTGACGTTGATATTGTACTTGGCCCATTCGTTCGCCAGCGCACGCGTCACCCCGGCGACGCCGCTCTTTGCCGCGGTATAGGATGGGACAATGATCCCGCCCTGGAACGACAGCATCGAAGCGACGTTGACGATCTTCCCACCGCCACGCGGAACCATAATGTTTCCCACGATCTGCGAGAGGAAGAAGACCGTTTTGAGGTTGATGTTGATCACATCGTCCCAATCGGCCTCGCTGAACTCCAGCGCTGGGGCGCGGCGGATGATGCCGGCATTGTTGACCAGGATATCGATTCCGCCGGTTGTTTCCGCTGCGCCGCCGATGATTTCTTTCAGTTCAGCAACGCCGCACGCGCCCAGGTCGCATTTCACGGTCAAAAAGCGGCGGCCCAGTGCCTCCACTGCCCCGCAGGTGGCGTTGCAGTCCTCGGTGCGATCCAGGCCGATGATATCCGCGCCCGCTTCGGCCAGGGCAATTGCCATGCCTTGCCCCAATCCGCGGCTCGCGCCGGTGATCAGGGCAACCTTCCCATCCAGGCGGAAGAGATCGAGAATGCCCATACTAGTGCCCAAGATCCTTCAGCATTGGCACGGCTTTGTTTAGCCAGGCCAGGTCCGGATCGACCGTCACACCCTGGTTACGGTGATCGCCCGCCAGCATCCACAGGTAGTACGAGTTGTATCCGGGCGCGCCAACGTAGGTGTGGTATCCGCGCGGAGCCATCAGGATGGTGTTGTTGCGCACGGTATAGTTTTCCTCGAAATCCTTGCGATCATAGTGATGCAGGATGCCAAAACCCTCCGGTGAGCTAACGCGGAAGAAATACATCTCCTCGTGGAAAGCCTCGGGGCCTTTTTCTTCTTCATGCTTGTGGGGCGGGTAGGTGCTCCAGTGGCCGGAGGGCGTGAAGGTCTCGCCGACAATCAAGCGGCGGGCGGCCATATCCGGCTGCTGCGTGGCGGTAAGGATCTCGTGATAGTTACGGCTGTAATTCGCAGCGCCCCAAACACCGGTGTTCACCTTTCCAGGCTCAATCACATACGGTTCGGCGGTCAGCTCGCTGGGCGCGCTGCAGAGTCCGACTTCCACCGGCCCTTCCGCGCGGATGGAGAAGTTGGTGCCGCAGGGCAAATACACCGAGTGCGGCTTACCCATAAAGACATTCGGACGGCCCCCCACCTTCTCAAAACGCTTCCCGGCAACTTCGAACGTGGCCTTGCCGCCCAGGATCACCGCCAATACTTCACGGCCTCCGGTCTCGGCCTGATAGGTTTCTCCGGCGGGAAGCACCAGCAGCTCAAAGTTAAGCAGGTTGCATGGATTGTGCGGCAGGGCGTTCAGCCCAGGCTTGCTTTCTACCTTGGCAAAATATTCAGACATGGGAGATATTCCTTTCGTCAGAAGTTATCCTTCACGGGTTTGTTGGTATTGTTTGGTGTGGACGATTCATTCGTCCACACCAAACAATACGAACGATGCTCAACCTTACACAGAGTATACAGGAATTTTTGAAAAGCCGCGAACGTTCACGCTCATGTGGGTACTTCACCGATTGTTGCTGGGTATCACAACATTGAAACACACCCCGCTCCTGTTTGCGGTATGGAGCGCGCAGTGAAGCTATAATATAGGTATAGAATTTCATGCTTTTCCAACATTTACCCAAGTTCGCCTTACCAGGCGATCATCTGACGGTTGAAAGAGGAACCTTATGACATACCTACTTGGCATTGATGTATCGACGACCGGTGTAAAGGCGCTGCTGATCGACCAGGATGGAAACGTAGTAGGCAGCGCGAACACCGAACAGCCGCTCTCTACCCCGCACCCGCTGTGGAGCGAGCAGGACCCGGCCCACTGGTGGAACGGCGCGATCCAGAGCATCCGCCAGGTGCTCAGCGAAACTGGCATTTCTGGCGAGGCAGTGCAGGGCGTGGGCCTCACCGGGCAGATGCATGGCTTGACCCTGCTGGACGAGGGCGGGAACGTACTGCGCCCGGCGATCCTATGGAACGATCAGCGCACTGGCCCGCAGTGTGACGAGATCCGCAAGCGGCTGGGCCGTTCCCGGCTGATCGAGATCACCGGGAACGATGCACTGACCGGCTTCACCGCGCCCAAGGTGCTGTGGGTGCAGCAGAACGAGCCGGATGTGTACGCCCGCGCGAAGCACATCCTGCTGCCAAAGGATTATGTCCGCTACTGCCTGACCGGCGAATACGCGATGGATAAAGCCGACGGCGCGGGCACCATTCTGATGGATCTGAAGGAACGGCAGTGGTCGCAAGAAGTTCTCGCGGCGCTCGGCATCCCGAAAGAATGGCTGCCGCCGACCTTTGAAGGCCCGGAGGTAACCGGCACAATCACCGCCGAAGCAGCGCAGGCCACCGGCCTGCGGGCAGGCACGCCCGTCATCGCGGGCGGCGGCGACCAGGCCGCACAGGCGGTTGGCGTAGGCGCGGTGCAGCCGGGCATCGTTGCGCTGACTTTGGGCACCTCAGGCGTGGTGTTTGCCACCACCGGGCAGGCCTTCATCGAGCCGGAGGGGCGCTTGCACGCCTTCTGCCACTCAGTGCCGGGCCGCTGGCACCTGATGGGCGTTATGCTCTCGGCGGCGGGCAGCCTGCGCTGGTACCGCGACACCTTTGCCCCAGGCACAGACTATGACACCCTGCTCGCGCCGGCGAATGACATTGTCGCGTGCTGCGAGGGGCTGCTGTTCCTACCGTATCTCACGGGCGAGCGCACACCCCATCCCGATCCGCTGGCACGCGGTGCCTTCGTAGGCCTCAACATTCGCCACGGACAGGCGCACATGACTCGCTCTGTGCTGGAAGGCGTGGCGTTTGGCCTGCGCGACAGTTTCGAGCTGATGAAATCCGCCGGTCTGGAGGCCATCCACCAGGTGCGCGTTTCGGGCGGCGGCGCCCGCAGCATGCTCTGGCGTCAGATTCTGGCGGACGTGCTCAACGCTGAGCTTGTTACGGTCAACACCACCGAGGGCGCAGCCTACGGCGCGGCCCTGCTCGCGGGTGTTGGCACCGGGGTATGGGCCGATGTGGATGCCGCCTGCGGGCACACCGTCAAGCAGACCGGCTGCACCACGCAGACCCCCGAAGGTGTCGCGGCCTACCAAAAGGGTTACGAAATCTACCGCGATCTCTACCCGGCGCTCAAGGGAATCAGCCACCGGCTGGCAGAGATCTAAGAACCTATCCCAAAATAGTTTCGCTCTTTATGGATTTCAAGGAGTTTTGGTGGCACAGGGGGTGATCCCACCCCC
>JAEYTI010000313.1 GCA_023434145.1 Chloroflexota bacterium
ATCTTTACGTGCCCCCATGGTTCGCTCCTGTGCTGTCTGGTTGTCGCAAACTCAGTATCGCACCGGTTTGTCCCTGGGGGTACTCTTTTTTTCTATGTCAATCTATTTTGAACCATGCCCAATTTTCGGTACACCCTTTATTCATGGTGTATAACTCCAAGACACGCCAATCGGCGTGTTATTCGTTTAAACCTCCCAGATCTCGGCAAAATGTGGCCTGCGAGTCAGGCTGATCGTCCAATCTTCACGATGTTGGCCCCCTCATTTCATCCAAATCATGGTAAAGGATAGAGCAGTAACTACTTTACCGTCCAGCGTCGATTGGTCAGTCCAGCCAGCATGGCAGGATTCCGCTTTCGACACTTTTTGGACTGCTGTTTACCTTTGCGTTTCACTGGCTGTGTCATTTCTTCTTCCCGGCTTTCATGCGGTCGGACAAAATGGTAATAACTTCTCCATTCCCGAGGCCTTTCAATATAGATACATTGCTGTGACCACTTTCTTCTTCGGTCACCTTTGCATTTCCTCAACCGCCAGGCAACGGGGGCTTCGCGCTCTGGCCTCTTCCTTTTCCATTTGTCTTGTCTTCCTCGCGGAAACGGCAATCGCGCTCGCTCTTGGGCCGCAAGACAGGATGAGTGTCACGAGCAGAATCAACAGATCGCCCCATTGAACTAAAACGCAAAACGAGTTTTCAGCCCGTCGGTCTTGATGCCGCAGCGCAAATTGCTGACAACCCAAAGGGAGAGTTGACCACCATTCTTCATAAAGCCTCTCAGAGAATACTTTTGATTTAGTTTCCACAAACCCTGACCGGAATCTCCATAATTTCTCCACATAAGATTGATACATTGAAAAACCATCACCAAAGGAGATCCGTCTATGCGATCCTTTGATCTTCCCCATCACACGAAAGGGTCAACAATCTATGAAGGCAGTGTTTCATTCGAAATATGGCGCACCCGACGTTCTCGAGCTCCGCGAAGTGGAGAAACCGCAGCCCAAGGAAGATGAAGTTCTAGTCAGGGTACGCGCTTCGTCGGTGAACATGGCCGAGTGGTACGCTATGACCGGTCTGTTTCTTGCCCGGATAGGCGGCGGCCTGAACAGGCCAAAGCAAACCCGCCTGGGTGTGGATTATGCCGGGGTGGTCGAAGCGGTCGGCAAGAATATCACGCAGTTCCAACCGGGCGATGAAGTATTCGGCGCCCGCACCGGCGCGTACGCGGAATACGTATGCGTTCGCAACATGGTGATCCCAAAACCAGCCAACCTGACCTTTGAAGAGGCGGCAGCAGTCCCCACGGCGGCGATCACCGCACTGCAGGGCTTGCGTGATTTTGGCAAAATACAGGCGGGGCAAAAGGTGCTGATCAACGGCGCATCGGGCGGCGTAGGTACCTTCGCGGTGCAGATCGCCAAAGCGTTTGAAGCCGAAGTGACCGCCGTGTGCAGCACGCAGAATATCGACTGCGCCCGTTCGCAGGGTGCTGACCAGGTGGTGGATTACACCTGCGAGGATTTCACGCGCCGAGGAGAGCGCTATGATCTGATTTTCGATATTGCCGGAAGCCAGTCCTGGTATGCAATTCGGCGCGTGCTCCAGCCGAATGCCACCGTGGTTATCGCCGGCGGCCCCCGGACGCCTTTGATCGGCCCGCTCAGTCACGTGATCCGGATGCGCTTTGGGTCGTTGGGATCCAACGGTGAGGTAAAATTCTTTATTGCAAAATTCACTCGGGAAGACTTCCTGGTATTGAAAGATTTGCTCGAAGCCGGCAAAGTGAAGCCCTTCGTCGAACGAACTTACCCGCTGGCGCGGATCGCGGATGCTATGCGCTACCTGGGCGCGGGTCACGCGCAGGGGAAAATCGTTATCACAATGGAGAAGTGAGGCATTCTCATGGAAATCCAGCAGCTTGCATTTTTAAAACACGTGATCCGCTTCAACCGCCGGGTTTACCTGGACTACAATGCCACCACCCCCGTCAGCAGCCGCGTGCGGCGCGCAATGAACCGCATGCTGCGGGTGAATTACGGCAATCCATCGTCATTCTATAGCCTGGGCAGAAAGGCCGCGAAGCTGATGGAACGCGCCCGGCAGCAGGTCGCCAGTGCCATCCATGCCGATCCGCAGGAAGTCTATTTTACTGGCTGCGCGACCGAATCCAACAATGCCGTGCTCAAGTCGGTCAGCGCGGAATGCTTCCCCGGAAGGAAGAAAATCGTTTCTACGCCCATCGAGCATCCTTCGGTGATACACACGCTGGCATACCTGCAAACCCAGGGTGTCCTGGTCGAGTACTGCCCAGTGGACCGCCAGGGACGCGTCATTCTGGAGGAGCTGGAGAAACGGGTGGACGCGGATACCTTCCTGGTCTCCTGCATGTTCGCCAACAACGAAACCGGCGTTCTGCAAGATCTGCCGGCAGTGGTCAAAATCGCCCGGCAGCACGGTGCGCTGGTGCTAACCGACTGTGTGCAGGCACTGGGCAAAGTCCCCGTCGACGTGCGCGCCTGGGACGTCGATTACGCATCGTTTTCGGCGCACAAGCTTTATGGGCCGAAAGGCATTGGCGCGCTGTTCGTCAAACAGGGCAGCCCGATCTCTCCGCTGCTGCACGGCGGTCACCAGGAGGGCGGGCTGCGAGCCGGCACCGAAAGCCTGCACAATATCGTTGGTTTTGGGGCTGCGTGCGAAGAAGTCGAGCATCTGCTGGCACACGCCGGGCAGACCCGCGCATTGAAACAAGACTTCATGAAACTGCTCAGACAGGTGAAACCGGACTGCGTGATCCACTCGCCAGACGCGGACTGCCTGCCAAACACGCTCAGCGTAACCTTCCCCGGCGTCGAGAATGCAGGTCTGATGGCAGCCCTGGACTACCACGGCATCGCGGTCTCCGCCGGTTCGGCCTGCAGCACAGGCGAAGACACGCCCTCGCACGTTTTGAAGGCCATCGGGCTTTCCGATCAAGCTGCGCGAGAGACCATCCGCTTCAGTCTCGGGCGCTACACCTCCGCCCGCGACATCGACTACACAGCCCGCATGATCCAAGATTTTGTCGAAGGCCGCGCGACGACTGTAAACATGCTCGCCCCCGCGCAGTTGAATGAAACCATTCTATTCAATGAGAATACCTTTATCCTCGACGTGCGCCCGCCGGATGATCGCAAACGGCACCTGGGTCTGCCAAACGCGCACGAGGTCCCGCCGCTTTGGGTGGAAAAATACCTGAAGCAGCTTCCCAGGGATAAGCAGATTTTGGTTTACTGTCCAGGTGGAGGGCTTTCCCTGGTAGTTTCGTATTATTTGATGGCAAAGGGCTTTCCGCACGTCACCAATTTGGTCGGCGGGCTGGACGGCTGGCGCAAGCGACGCGGGGATTTGTATCAGAAGTACGCCGGGCAGAATATCGCCGTCCTGCAGCCCGATCTGTAGCCGTCCCTGGAGTGCAGTCTATTCCGCTCAGGCATCCGCTCGCTTTTCCCCTATACTATTCTTATGCCTCAACTAATCCTCGTTGTCGACGATGAACCCAAGGTGGCGCGCCTGGCCCGCGACTACCTGGAGAAAAACGGATTCCGCGTCCTCACCGCCGCGGATGGGCAGTCCGCGCTGGTGGTTGCCCGCCGCGAAAAGCCGGACCTCGTCATTCTCGATCTTCTGTTGCCCAACATCGATGGCCGCGAAGTTTGCCGCATCCTACGCCGCGAAAGCGACGTGCCCATCATCATGCTGACCGCCTTATCTGAGGAGATCGACCAGGTGACCGGATTGGAAATCGGCGCGGACGATTACATCACCAAGCCATTTTCCGTCCGCGCTTTGGTCGCGCGCGTTCGGGCGCTGCTGCGCAGAACGCGCGGGGATATCCGCGCGCCGGGCATCGTTCGCTCTGGCGGGCTGGAAATTGATCCAGAAAGGTATTCTGTTACCTTCAATGGCAGTCCCATCAAATGCACGCCCAACGAATTTAAACTGCTGTATCTGCTTGCCAGCCGGGCCGGTCAAACCTTTACCCGCGAACAGCTGCTGGATGATCTGCACGGCGCTGTTTCCAGCCTGGATCGCAGCGTAGACTCACACATCAAGAACCTGCGCAAGAAACTCGAAAGTGCGTCAGGGGAGCCGATGATCGAGACGGTTTACGGCATCGGCTATCGGTTTATCGAACCGCAGCATTAACCAGTACGATTCGGAATTCCCATGTCCACCCCTGATCCCAAACGCCGCACCAGCCGCTTTTCTTTTTTCATGCTGTTCTTTCTCCTCGCCCTATTTCTTTTCGCGGGAGGTGCAGCGGCAATTCTCTATTACCTGTTTTCGGAATATTCCGGCATCCGTGCTCTTTGGATTTTGATCTGCGGCGCCCCGGTCATCCTGATGGTATTTGTATTTTTGATTATCTTCCACATGTACACCCGATATGGCAGGCCGTTGAGAAGCCTTTTCGATGCCATTAACGCGGTCGAAGCGGGAGACCTCTCCGTGCGCGTGCCGGAAGACAAATCCGATGTCTTCAACGATCTGCTCAAGCATTTCAACAATATGGTGGTCGAGCTGGAACGCGCCGAACAGCAGCGCCGCAACCTGACCGCCGACATCGCTCACGAAATCCGTACCCCACTGCATATCATCCAGGGCAACCTGGAAGGGGTGCTCGATGGCGTCTACCAGCCCACCAACGACCACATCCGCGACACGCTGGATGAGACCCGACTGCTCGCGCGCCTGACAGACGATCTGCAAACGCTTTCCCTCGCGGAGACGGGACACCTACCGCTGTATCCCACCCACTTCTTACTCGCCGATCTGATTGAGGATATCGAAACGAGTTTTGCGTCCCAGGCCACTGCTCAGGGAATCGACCTGCGCCTGCAAATCGCGAACCCGCTGCAGGAGATTACCGCTGACTATGACCGGCTCAACCAGGTGTTGTCCAATCTGCTGTCAAACGCAATCCGATATACCCCAGCAGGCGGAACCGTATCTATCGAGACCGGGGAGGGATCGAGCGTTGAGCGCGGCGTGCGAATCATGGTCAAGGACACAGGCTCAGGGATTGCCGCGGAAGACCTCCCCTTCATTTTCGACCGCTTCTGGCGCGGCGACCGTTCCCGCCAGGAACGAACGCACATTGGGTTAGGGCTGGCAATCACCAAACAGCTAATCCTTGCACACAATGGTGTCATCGAGGTTCAAAGCAAGCTCGGGAAGGGATGCGCCTTCATCATCGAGATCCCCATGCATCAATAAATTAAAGTCAACACACCAGAGTACGATGTGACGGAACTTGCTCTGCCCGTCCAGTTATTAGCCCCCGATGCGGGAATAGAAAACACCCCTAATTGCGTACAAGCTAGATTGAAATTGACCATGACAGTCCAGAGCGCTCTTGACGTAATAAAGCGTCATTTATTTTTGACTTAAATGGATCTCAAGAATTTCACCTAATTGGAACTACCGAAAAATGGCCGCTTATCTCTTTTGATAAGGATACCAGTAATCAATTGCTGTAAAATAATTTTGTACGAAGCCAATCCTTTTTTTGTCTACAACTGAATTCACACTATAGCGATGGCATGCTCGATCTGGCGACAGCCAACTTCGCCAGCGATCAGGTGAGCGTACTGCTTGGCAATGAAAATGGTACTTTTCAGGCCAGAGTCAATTATGCGACCGCGACGGGCCGATCGCACTCGCAACGGGCGATTTTAACCGGGATGGCAAGCTTGACCTGGTCGCAGCCGCCCTCAACGTGGGCAGCGGAAGCGGTTCCTTCCAGGCTCCGGTCAACTATATCGTTGGAACCAACCCCCGCTACTTGATGGTCAGCGACCTGAACTTGAATGGCAGGCTCGATCTGGTCGTTGCTAACGATGGCAGCAACAATATCAGCGTTCTGCTTGGGAATGGCAATGGCGCCTTTCAAGCCCAGGTCACCTACCCGGTGGTCGGCGGACCATTCTCGATCGCATCTGGCGACTTCAATCGGGATGGAATGCCTGACCTGGCGGTGACCACCCAAAACAATAGCAAAGTCAATGTACTCTTGGGCAGCGGGAACGGCGCCTTCCTGGCGGCCACCAGCTATACAGCCGGCGCCAGCCCCTATTCTGTGGCAGTCAGTGATTTGAACGACGATGGGCAACCCGATCTGGTCGTAGCAAACGCAGGGAGCAGCAGTGTGAGCATGCTGCTGGGTAATGGCTTGGGCATATACCCCAACCAAGCTCAGTACGCCGTTGGCGGTCTGCCCAAAGCCATCGGCACCGATGATTTCAACGAGGATGGCTATCCCGATCTGGCCACAGCCAATTCCGCAAGTGACAGTCTCAGCATATTGATCGGCAATGGTGACGGCACGTTTCAAACGCGTGTGAATTACCCGGTCACCCGAGCGGGCGGCTCCTATAACCCCGTTAGCCTTGCGGTGGCCGACTTGAACGGAGATCAACACCTGGACCTGGCTACCGCCGGCTACGGCGGCAGCAGTGTGGGCGTGTTGTTCGGGAATGGCAATGGCACCTTCCAGGCTGGGCAAACTATTTTCTCTGAATATTTACCCAATGCGGTGGCCATCAGCGACTTAAATCAGGACGGCAAAGCCGATCTGATTGAGGCCTCGGGGGTACCAGGTGTCATCATTCGGTTGGGCAATGGCGATGGCACCTTCCAGACGGAGATACCATACGAAACCGGTTCCGGTACTTTTCCGATGTTTGTGACGACTAGCGACCTCAACCATGACGGGATCCTCGATCTGGTCACGGCGAATTACGACCTGGGCACTGTCAGTGTTCTGCTTGGAGCCGGCGGTGGCTACTTTTATCCTTACACGCAATATACGGTTGACTTAATGCCGCTCCATGTCACGGTGAACGATTTTAACCGGGATGGCAATGCTGACCTGGCGACGGCGAATACCGGCGGCTCCGTCAGCGTGCTGCTCGGCAAAGGGGATGGGACCTTTCAGCCGCAGGTGAGCTACCTGACCGGGCAGCCAACGGTTGAACTGGCAGCCGGTGATTTTAACAGGGATGGAAAGACTGACCTGGCAGTGAGTACCAATACCCACCTATCCATTCTGCAGGGGGATGGTAGCGGCAGCTTCGCAAATCCAGTGACCTATCCGGTGGTGACGAGTATCACGACCGTGGGCGATTTTAATCTGGATGGCAAGCCTGACCTGGCGCTGAGCGACACCAGCTTAAGCATCCTGTTGAATCAAGCCTCCCCGCTGCAGGAAATTCATTCCCTGGGTTCTGGCCCATGGAGCAGCTCAGACACCTGGCAGTGCCGGGTGCCGACCCGTTACGATACGGTCACCATCAACAGCGGCGATACCGTCACCCTGGATAGCGCCGGTGCGGCGCTGAGTCTGACGACTGCCGGTGCGCTGACCGTGAGCGGCAGCAATCCCCTGGCTGTGTCTGGTGATTGGACACTGACCGGCAGCTTTTCGCCCGGCAGCGGCACGGTCACCTTCGACGGCGGTGGAACGCAGACTCTGGCTGGCGATACGCTGTTTCATAACCTGGTAATTGGCAGCCATTCGATCCTCACCACCAGCAGTACAGTCAGCCTGACCGGAACGCTGACCAATCTCGGCTGGACCCGTGAGACCCGGCCTATCAGCGGCGCCGAAAGCGTTTCATACAACTTGGGTGAGATGAGCCTGGATATCTCCAACCCGGGCACGTTGACCAGCCTGCAAGTCACGCGCAGAGACACCAACTATCCGGGCAACACGCCGGCCGAACTGCAAAGCGGGCGCTACTGGTCGCTGACGCCGAATGCTGGTGCGGCAGGCTTCAACATCAGCCTGACCCTACCCGTCAGCCCCCCCACGACACCGTCCTACAAGGTTTGCCGGTACGCCGGTCCCGGCTGGGACTGCTCCCAGTCCTCTCGAACCGCTACGAGTGTTACCCGAGAGGGGATTACACAATTTTCCGACTGGACCGTGCTGCGGCTCGTCGACACTCAGATGGAGCTGCGATTGGACAAAACCTCCACCACCTACGGTGACCCGGTGACATTGACCGCTACGTTGACGGCTAGCTCGGGTGTTCCAACTGGGATGGTGGCATTTTATGATGGAGCGACGCTTTTGGGAACTGGGATCCTGGATGGAAACGGGCAAGCGACTTTTAGCACCAGTGCGCTCGGGGCCGGAACCCATGATCTTACCGCTCAGTATGCCGGCGAAGGAGCATTTGCCTCGTCCAGTGATACACTGACGGGCGGTCTGGTGGTGAGCAAAGCGACCCCCACGGTTACATTCAACCTGGAGAGCGCGCCTGTGACATATGATGGCGCGCCCCATCCAGTGTCGTTAGAGATTGCAGCATCTTCTGTACCGGGTTCGGTCAGTAATATTCAGTACAATGGTTTGGTGACCCCGCCAACCAATGCAGGCAACATCGCCATTACCGCTGACTTCATCCCCACCGACACAGAAAATTATCGTACCCTCACCGGCCTTTCTGTGGGGATTTTCGTGTTCCAAAAAGCCTCGTTAACCGTCACCGCCGATAACCAGAGCAAAATCTTCGGTGCAAATACCCCCTTCCCCCCACTGACATATACGATCACCGGCTTTGTGAACGGCGAGGAAAATATGCATTTCGTAAGCGGCGAGCCGCTACTGGCCACCACCGCCGCCGCGAACAGCCCGGTTGGTGTATATCTGAGCACCATCACCCAGAACAGCGATCCGCTGAAAAAGCTGACCACTGCCAACTACACATTCACCTTTGTGAACGGCAAATTGACCATCACAGGAGAAACGCTTTTCCTCCCCGTGATTCTGGCTCCTTAGCAAATCGGTCTTTTGAAGGACTGCCCGCTTTATTGATGATGCCAAACTTGAGAACTCGTCCTCTCGAGTTTGGTCGTGAAAAAGTCTCGATATTTGAAAGGGATACGGACTTCTCAACCAGTCTTCCTTTTAACTCATGCAGCGCCGAATATGCCATTTCCTGGTTTCTTGCTCCCACCTGCATCACCGGAATGATCTTCGTCTTTGCATCGCTGGCAATCACAGCCACATATCCTGGCCTCGATCTTTCACATTGGTCCATAATTCATCCAACTGCACATGCACTAACACAAACTCTGCCATGAACCGCTCGTGCAGCTTATTTCCCTGTATCCCGCTCCGACACAGCCAGGTACAGATGATAATCTCCCGCACCCCGAATACCTGTCCCAGCGCAGATACCTCTATCCCCAATGCTAATAACCACAATATTTTCTCAACCAGGTCCGAGTGGCTTTTCAGCCGATACAGGATCGTGTTCCGTCGAACTGTGAATTTCTTTCCACACGCCTGGCACTTTATATCCTGGATCGTCTCTCGATTCCCATGTGTTCCATATCCGACCAGCGCATGGGTCCCTTCATCGATAATCCCATAATAGCCACAACGGTTATTTGGGCAGAAGGATTCTTCCGTCTGAACTTCCTTCTTTCGCCCTCCCCGCCCCTTGTGCGTAACTGCCACGATTCCGGTTTTATCAGATAAGTTATCAACTGCGAAGTGTGGTCGTACCATATAATTGTCTATAGAGGGAATCGCCCATTGGCACATCCTTCCACTAGTAACCGAGACGATCACATGCAACCGGAAAATACACTCATTCGCACGAAGTTATGCCAACCCTTCACCCGACCAGGGTTCGTTACCCGTCCGCGACTTCAGGCACGTATTACAGCCGGTCTTCAAGGCCCACTAACACTGGTTGTCGCCCCTGCTGGTTTTGGGAAAACAACCCTGGTGGCAGCATGCTTAACGGACTGTTGCCGAAAAGCAGCCTGGCTGTCTCTCGATATGGAGGACAACCGACCCGGGCGTTTCCTGCATTATCTGGTCGCTGCCTTGCAAGTGGCTGACCACACCATTGGTGTTAAAGTGGCACAGCTCATGGCCGAGACTGACCAGGCATCGTCCGAAACAATCCTAACTGGTCTGATCAACGATTTAGATCTTGCCAAAACAGAAATTACCCTGGTACTGGATGATTACCAGTACATTCGCAGCCAGGCAGTGCATGAGGCAGTAACTTTCTTACTCGACCATTGCCCGAATTCCTTCCATATGGTGATCGCGACCCGTTCAGATCCTCCGCTGCCTTTAGCACGCTTGCGCGCACGCAGTCACCTGGTCGAGATACGCGCCGCTGATCTCCGCTTCACGCCCGCCGAGGCGAACCAGTTCCTGAATGATGTCATGGGGCTCCACCTGGAGACAGCCTTAATGGATGTGCTCGAAGCGCGCACGGAAGGCTGGATTGCCGGTCTGCAGCTGGCGTCGATTGCGTTGCAATCGCAGCTCTCCATGCGCGATCACAGAGACGTGCGCGGGTTTATCGAAGCATTTTCGGGCACAAACCGCTATATTCTTGACTATCTAATTGAAGAAGTCCTAGCCAGCCAGTCCGAAGAAGTCCAACGTTTTCTTCTATGCACTTCAATTTTAGAGCGCATGACCACTCCACTGTGCGAGGAGGTTCTGAAAGCTGTACGTACAGAAGATTGGAACCATGTCTGGCCATCTGCCAACCCAAACAGCACCCAGCCCATCCTTACGTATCTGGAACGCGCAAATCTCTTCCTGGTGTCTTTGGATGATGAGCGGAAATGGTACCGCTATCACCACCTTTTTGCCGACCTGCTACGCCACCAGCTAAACCAGCTCCACCCGGGCATATCTCCTTGCCTGCATGCCAGGGCGGCTGCCTGGTATGAAACCAACGGTTTCCATGAAGAGGCGATCCACCATACCCTGGCTGCCGGAGATTATTCGGAAGCCGCCCGTCTAGTAGAAGCGGTCGCCGAAAATGCCTGGCTCGACGGGCAGTATGCCAGTATCCTGACCTGGACGAAATCGATCCCCCTTGAATTGATACACAGCCGCCCCTGGCTGTGTATCTGGAATGCCTGGGCGTCTACCCAAATGGGCGATTATCAGATGATCGATCAGTGGATCACCGCAGCCGAACTGGCTGCCAACCAACAATATGGCGAACGATCTTCTATCGCTGCTTCGGATGCCAATCCGGATGCTCAAGCGTTGATGAATGAAATCGCTGCACTGCGCGCATTCTCTGTCAGCTTTTTGAAAGATTATGAACGGGCTATTGAACTGGCCGAAACCGTTTTGAAAAATCCGCCGATAAAAAATAGAAAAGTGGCCCAGTTCACCCGATGCAATCTCCTTCATCTTTTGAGCTCCATGTATTTTGCAACAGGCGATCTAATAAAGGCAGAGCAAACCTGCCGGGAAACCATTGAACTGGCAAACGCGATGGACTTCATACTTCGCCTGATCCACTGCACCAATAAGCTTATCCTTATCCATACCGCAAACGGGCATCTTCACCGCTCAAACCAGCTGATCGAAGAGACCCTGTCGTTTTTGCAAAAGCAGGGTTTCCAGGACTATTTTGCCGTTTTACAACTCTATTTTCGCAAGATCGAACTGTTGTATGAATGGAATCAGCTCGAGGAATATCAACGCCTGGTTGAATTCGTCCTCGAACAGAAACCGCCAATTGATATCCTCTACTTACTGGTCGATTCCGATAATATCCAGGCGCTGGATCTCATGTTTCACCAGGATTACAGTGGATCCCAGGACGCTCTGAACAATGCGCGCACGCTTTCCCGCAAGTCGTATATATGGGAAGGCCTGACCTGGCCATCCGAGGCACTCCAGGTTAGGCTCTGGCTGAAGAAGGGCGAGCTCAGGCTGGCGGTGGAATGGGCTTCTCAAAAGGCAGCAGACCATGAGATTATTCTGCGATTTTCAGATGAAACCCGAGCGATTGCCCTGGGACGAATCCTCCTGGCACAGAATGCCTACCAGGATGCGCGCTCTGTGCTCAACAGGCTGTCCCCTTCTGCCGAAGCAGAAGAAAGAAACGGCAGCCTGATTAGCATTTATGCGCTCAGAGCCATCGCTTTCCTTGGCATGGAGGAAAACAAACAAGCCGTTGCGGAAGTTGAGAAGGCGCTCGCTCTGGCCGAGCCGGAAGGTTATGTTCGCACCTTCCTCGACGAAGGCCATCCCATGGGGATGCTTCTGGCACAGGTTGCTAACAATTCATCATCACCCCACAAAACATATGCGCTCCGTCTTCTCACTGCAATCCGGGAAGAACAAGGAAGTGTAAAATCAAATAGCCAACGGAACGTTTCTGCCAGAGATCAAGCAGCGCCCCTTTCCCGCGAGGCCAGCGCTGTGCTGGTCGAACCGTTAAGTCAGCGTGAGTTGGAAGTGCTTCATCTCATGGCTTTGGGCAGGACGAACCAGGAAATCGCTAAGCAGCTCATCGTGGCCACGGGCACTGTCAAAGCCCACGCAGCCAGTATCTATCGCAAGCTGGATGCTGCCAACCGGACCGAGGCAGTTGCTCGGGCCCGGCAGCTGGGTATGCTTCCCTAACCCCCTCCTCGC
>JAEYTI010000315.1 GCA_023434145.1 Chloroflexota bacterium
CCAACAAACTGGGAAGTACCCAAGAAACTGAAACGCCCCCCTGTTCGGCGGCCCGCCGGTTTTAATGAGCAAAATAGAGTAAAATGGGGTCACTTTGTGATGGGAGAAGATGCTTGGATCGTAAAAACCTAATCCGTGATTATGCCTACCTGTTCCTGATCGCAGGTTTGATCGTTTTGGTAGATCAGATCACCAAATCGTACGTCCGCGCCAATTTCACCCCCTACGTGGAAATGTGGGCGCCGTGGGATTGGCTGCTTCCCTATGCGCGCATCGTTCACGTGCACAATACCGGCGTCGCTTTTGGTATGTTGCAGGGTATGAATACCGTATTCGCGATCCTGGCGGTAATCGTTTCTATTGCAATCGTTTACTACTTCCGGCAGGTGCCTGCCGCCGACTGGACTCTGCGGCTTGCGATGGCGATGCAGTTGGGTGGCGCGGTTGGCAACCTGATCGACCGCCTGACGGTAGGGCACGTGACCGACTTTGTCTCTGTGGGTGATTTCCCGGTTTTCAACGTCGCCGATTCGAGCATTTCTGTGGGTGTCGTCGTGCTGGTATTGGGGGTGTGGATGCAAGAGCGCCGTCAGCGGCGCGAACAGGCAGCAGAGGCGGCGCAGCTTTCCGCAGAAAGTGATCCCTCAGCGGCAGAACGTCCGGCAGGTGATGCATGAGCGGCGAGACTGGCGAAACGCTGCAATTTTCATATGACGGACCGGCTAAAGAACGCCTGGATAAATTCCTGGTCCGGCAGATGCCGGATTTCTCGCGCTCGCGCCTGCAAGATTTAATTAAAGACGGGCAGGTTCTGGTGAATGATAAAGCCATCACCAAGACCGGATTCGATCTGGAAGCCGGGGATCAGGTACAGGTCACGCTGCCGCCCACGCAATCGGTTGGGTTGGTGGCTGAAAATATTCCGCTGAACATCGTGTTTGAGAGCGATGATCTGGTCGTAATTGATAAGCCCGCGGGAATGGTTGTGCATCCCGCGGCGGGACACAGCCAGGGCACGCTGGTGAACGCCGTGCTGGGGCACGACCCCGAACTGGAAGGGATTGGCGGCGAACTGCGCCCTGGCATCGTTCACCGGCTGGATAAGAATACCTCCGGGCTGATCCTGGTGGCCAAAAACGACCGCACCCTGGAGATTTTGCAGGACCAGTTCCGGCTGCGGCAGGTGCGCAAAGTGTATATCGCGCTTTCCGATGGCCAACCGCAGACGCCCACCGGGCGTATTGAAGCAGCCATTGGCCGTGATACCACGATGCGAAAACAGATGGCTATTGTGCCCAATGCCAAGGGCCGCCCCGCTGCCAGCGAATATCGCGTGCTGGAGAGCTTTCCCGAGCACACACTGTTTGAAGTTCACCCGGAAACGGGGCGCACGCACCAGATTCGCCTGCATCTCGCGTTGATCAACTGCCCGATTGTTGGCGATACAGTGTATGGACGGCGCAAGCCCAGCCTGCCGATCAAACGGCACTTCTTGCATGCCGCCCGGCTGACCATTCAGCTTCCGGGCGAGCCGGAGCCGCGCACGTTTGAATCGCCGCTCCCGCCCGATCTTTCGGAAGTGCTCGAACAACTCCGCGCAAGCCATTAAGAACCTATCCGAAAATTGTTTTGGACCTGTTGTTTATACAGCTACATCGCAAAACAACAGGTCCAAAAAATAATTTTCGGATCGATACAAAACTGTTCATTGTAGAAGGCAACCTATGGAAATTCGATCGCTGGGATACCGCACCGACCTATTCTTTCCGAAGTTTGAGGGCATCATCCAGGATCGTGGGGAATATCTGGTGATTCGCACCCCATCCAACCCGGGCTTTTTCTGGGGTAACTACCTGCTCTTTGCCAGCCCGCCTGCCAAGGGCGACCTGGAACGCTGGTCAGTACTGTTCGATCAGGAGATCAGCGCCAGGCAGGAGACGCACCACATGGTGTTCGGTTGGGACTCGCTGGAAGGGGAGGTGGGCGAGATACAGCCGTTTCTCGATGCTGGCTTCCAACTGGCGGAGAATGTGGTGCTAGCTGCGGAGCAGGTAACACCACCGCCAAAGGTTAATAAAGAGGTGGTCATTCGTCCTTTGGTGAAAGATTGGGAATGGGATGCGGCGTTAACCATGCAGGTGGCCTGCCGAGACGAAGTCCACGAAGAAGGCCCTTACCGGACTTATATAGAATCGAAATTTGACCGCTACCGCCAGATGCAGCACGCCGGGCTGGGGCATTGGTTTGGGGCGTTTCTGGGTGAGAGGATCGTCGCGGATCTGGGCCTATTTGTCATGGATGGCATTGGCCGCTTCCAAAGCGTGGAAACGGACCCGGCTTTCCGCCGCCGGGGCATCTGCGGGACGCTGGTTTACCAGGCGGCGCGTTTCGGTTTGGAGCAAATGGACGCTCGCACGCTGGTGATGCTGGCGGACGAGCATTATCACGCTGCGCGCATTTACGAGAGCGTTGGCTTTCGCCCGGTGGAACGCCAGCGCGGGCTGGAACGCTGGTAGCGCCAGCGTGAAGTGCCGCATACAATGCATAATTTCCGGTAATTAATGTTCGCTCTTTATGGATTTCAAGGAGTTTTGGTGTCACAGGGGGTGGTCCCACCCCCTGTGAC
>JAEYTI010000091.1 GCA_023434145.1 Chloroflexota bacterium
GGGCTGTCTGAATTTACTTTTCAGACAGCCCCAAAACTATTTTGGGATGGGTTCTAATTCTCGGCGCTCCTATCGATGCGCAATAATCAGGGATAAGGGCATGGCTCGCATGGATGAATATACCCGGCTGGTCGTAGAAGAGTTTGAACGAGCTGTGCGCGAGCATGAAGCGTACACCGTGCCGTGGCTGAACCTGGATGTAGCTGCGTACCAGGCATATCGGGAAGGGCGTTCGCAGGTCTTGCCTACGCCGTACTGCCACGACCCAGCCAACCGGCTGATGATGGAAAACGCAGCGGGGCTGGATGTTCTGCTGCTGGCAGGCGGTGGCGGACAGCAGTCCGCCGTGTTTGCACTGCTGGGAGCAAGGGTCACCGTGCTCGATTTGATGGAAGAACAACTCCAGTCCGACCGAGTTGCTGCTGGGCATTACGGTACAACCGTGAGGACAATACAGGGTACCATGAGTGACCTATCGGCCTTCGCTGACGGCTCTTTTGACCGGGTGTACCAGCCGATTTCTACCCTGTATGCACCTGATCTGCGCCCGGTATATGCAGAAGTTCGGCGCGTGCTACGCCCCAGCGGGCTGTACTACTCCGATTATGCTTTCCCCTTGCTCTATATGGCACAGAACCAGGGCTGGGATGGCAAGGGATTTACGCTGCGGATCACCGAGCCCTACCGGCGCGGAAATATTCGCGAGACTGAGGACGGGCGGGTGACGTTCTCGGAGGGTAAGCCAATTGGCGAGACGCACCACCTGTTTTCCGATATTCTCAATGGGATGATTGGCGCAGGTCTCGCCATCCGCGGCTTGTGGGAAAACCCGCGCCCTGATGTGCCGCTAGAACAGCAGATGCTGCCCTACGATAAGCCAGAGCAGCAGGCGCGCTGCCTGCCGTTTGGTATATCGGTCGTAGCGCAGAAGATGGCGTTATAGCTCGTACCGCAGTCCGGTACTCTCGCGCAGCTTCGAGATCATTTCTTCGGGAGTGATGCTGAGAATGCCGCAAATTTCATCTTGCAAAGCCACCAGGAAAGGCTGCGCGGCATCAATCTCTGGCACGGACTGCGGATAGCGGGTTTTAAGCGCTTCAGCGCGCCGGGCGATGGAAACTACCGCCCCCCCTTCCGCCAGTTTATCGGCAAAATGGACTAAGCGCTGCTCCCAGGTTTGCGGTTTGCGCGGATCATGATCGCTCTGATAGAGCATATGACGCAGAGCGATCTCCGCCAGCTCGGGCTGCCCGCGTTCTAGCAGGCGGTCGCGTGCCAGCTCGGCGTGGTCTACGTATTTGCCCTGCGTTTCCGTCAGGCGGATTGATTCGATCTTGGCGATGTCGTGCAGCAGCCCACCGCGGTGGGTGAGGATGGGATCGACCGTTTCCCCTTTCTCGGCCAGCCACAGCGCCAGATGATAGGAGATCACCGAAACGAGCTGAAGGTGGAGGATTACGTTAAAGGGCACGCCGGCGTTTTCCAGCCAGACCAGGCAGGTGGGCACATCTGGCAGGCGCAACCGCGCCAGCGCGCGTGGTAAATCACCCATGTGGTGGATCTCGGCGTCGTGCAATGGGAAGGCCCCGGGCGGTGACTGGTACCGGGCGTTGTACCAGATGGCGCGCCACCCGGCAGCTTTTGCGCCCAGCACGTCCGCGCGATAGTCGTCGCCGGTCATCACCATTGCATAGGGTGATTGGGCTAGCACGCTCTCCAGCGCGCGGAAGAAACGCAGTTCCGGTTTGCGTCCGCCCAGCTCGCGCCCGGTGAACACTGCGCGGAAGTTCTCAGACAGCCCCACCATGGCCAACGCCTGCTGAATCTGCGCGCTGCTTGAATCGAGCGCGTTGGTTGCAACGACCATCGGGTAGGTCTCGCGCAGTGAAGCCAGCGCTTCCACGGTTCCGTCTTCCGCCGCTACTTCCGGCCAGTCGATCATTGCGCCGGTGTACTGTGGGAAAACCTTCATTAGTGTGCCGCCCCAATCGAATACCAGGGCAAGGCGTTCCGAATCGTCGCTTTGCTGCATAGATTTTGTTCTCCGAAAGGTTTGTGTTGCCCCTTCAAAAAGGGGTGTGAAGGAGGGGGGTACTGCGTTTTGTGGGACGCTACACTTCCCACAAAACGCAGTACCAAAAGGGCCATTCAGTAGGATACGAAAATTATATCGCTTTGATGTGCATTGGCAGGCCGTGGAGCGGGCGCAGAATCGCGCCAGGATGGGCGCAAACCGGTAAATTTACCACTGGTTTCAGCAACAGCGGAACCCTGGGTACGCTTGGTACGGGTTCCAGGGCCTTTGCTTGTGCAGTCATAAATTTCTTCCTTCTAAGCAGATGCGCGGGTCTTTTTTAGGCATTGCCATAGCAATGCGCGCGCGGTAATCTGCTGGTTTGTCCCAAGCCATTCAGTATATCCGATTTGTAGACTGCAATTTTACACTTTTGTTGGGCGGCTTCTGCATTGTTATGGATCAATTGACACGATTTAATGCGGTTGTTATACTAGCCATAATCCGTTTTGCGGGATTTACCTAAAATTTGCGCAGTATTGCGCAGCTATTTACTCTGCAATGGGGGCTTCTGTGCCTGGGTGGCAGAGTATTCCTGGAGGAAACGTTGAAAAAAGCATTAATCACCGGGATCACAGGCCAGGATGGCTCTTACCTGGCCGAGCTTTTACTCGCTAAAGGCTATGAGGTCCACGGCGTCATTCGCCGCGCAAGTACATTCAATACGCGCCGCATCGATCATATCTATCACGATCCGCATGGCAACGGTGAAAAGGTCAATATCCGGCTTCACTACGGCGATCTTACCGCTTCGGGTACACTGTTGGATGTGATCTATGATGTGCAGCCGGACGAGATTTATAATCTCGCCGCACAGAGTCACGTTCGTGTTAGCTTTGATATGCCCGAGTACACTGGTGACGTGACCGGTATGGGTACCACCCGCATTCTCGACGCCGTGCGGCGCAGTGGGATCAAGGCGCGCTTCTATCAGGCTTCATCGAGTGAAATGTTCGGCGGCGCGAAGCCCCCGCAGGGTGAGTACACGGCCTTTGAGCCGCGCAGCCCCTATGCGGCTGCAAAACTTTACGCTTACTGGATGACTCGCAACTATCGCGAGGCCTACAACATCTACGCCTGCAACGGTATCCTGTTCAATCATGAAAGCCCGCGCCGCGGTGAAACGTTCGTCACGCGCAAAATTACACGCGCCCTGGCAGCGATTATCGCCGGCAAGCAGAAACACCTGTACCTGGGCAACCTCGACTCGCTGCGTGACTGGGGCTATGCGCCCGAGTATGTAGAGGCGATGTGGCTGATGTTGCAGCAGGATGAGGCCGACGACTATGTGATCGGCACCAGCGAAGCGCATTCGGTGCGCGAGTTCCTTACCGAGGCCTTTGGCTATGTGGGCCTGAATTGGGAAGATTACGTGCGCATCGATCCGCGCTACTTCCGCCCAACCGAAGTGGACTACTTGCTGGCGGATGCTTCTAAGGCGACGAGCAAGCTCAACTGGCAGGCAAAAGTGCGCTTCCAGGAGCTGGTGCGCATCATGGTCGACGCAGATATGGAGAAGCTTGGCCTGGTATCGCCTGGCGAGGGTCGCAAGATCCTGGAAGACTGTTTCGATGGCTGGCACCGCTGGGAGCACCAGGTTGTCAGCATGGACGAACACTAACGCTGTGCGGCGTGAAACGTGGCCTGGCATGGAGGCTGATTATGGCGGCGGATAAAAAACGAGCAGTGACCCCCGAAACGGTCTCCGCGGAGGAGCAGAAGGGTACGGGCTCGAACCCCACAAGCCCGGCGGTGCTATTTGTTTGCACCGGGAATATCTGCCGCTCGCCGATGGCTGCCGCGTTGTTTAAGCTGGCGTTGAAAGAGCAGCGCGCGGACTGGGCCGACTGGCGGATTGATTCTGCCGGCACCTGGGCCGATGACGGGGCTGCCATTTCGCGCAACTCGGCGGTGGTGATGGCAAAACGCGGCGTGGATATCGCGCGACACCGCGCTCGCACCGTCACCGCGGAGATGCTGGCATCGTATGACCTGATCTTGACCATGGAGCCGGGGCACAAAGAAGCCTTGCAGGTAGAATTTCCAACGATTGCCAACCGCGTGTATATGCTGAGCGAAATGGTAGGCCGGTTGGACCCGGTGAAAGACCCCTTCGGTGGACCGCTGGAAGAATACCAGAAGACCGCTGAAACAATAGAAGAGATCATAACGAAAGGAATGCAGCAGATCTTGCTGCTGGCTGGGAAGAAGTAATATCTGGGCTGTACTGGAGTTGTGTGTTTTGGGGGGGGTTTAGGGGGACCACCAACCGCCGGT
>JAEYTI010000074.1 GCA_023434145.1 Chloroflexota bacterium
GTCTGCTCTGCATCGCCCATAATTTCGCAAAAATGGCGAGCGCCTGATCGCCATTTTTTTTCCTTTTTCAAAACCAACTTTTTTGAATCAAGGGGGCTGTCTGAATTTACTTTTCAGACAGCCCCGAACGACAATAACAATAAGAAGTAAGGTTCGTTTGCGAGAGGAGCCAAACAAACACAGATGAACAGCAGCGAATTTTTTGAAAAGCTCCGTCAGAACCCGCGACCGGTAGTCATTGATGTGTGGGCGCCGTGGTGCGCCCCCTGCCGGGCAATGGCCCCGGCGCTCCAGCAGGTTTCCGGCAAATATGAAGGCAAGGTCGATCTGTGGAAGGTCAACACGGATGAGCTGCCCGAGGTGGCGGCAGAACTGCGCGTGATGGGGATCCCCACCATGATCGGGTTCGCCGATGGGCAAGAACTGGTGCGCAAAACTGGCATACAGCAAGGGGACGCTTTGGAGATTTTCTTCGAGGCCACCCTGCACCAGCGCGGCACGGTGATCCTGCCACCTACAAACAGCAATCGGGTGCTGCGCAGCGGGGTTGGGCTGATCCTGATCGCCCTTGGGGTCACCCAGACATTGCTGCTGCCTGCCGCCGTAGGGGCGGTGGTGCTCTTCAGCGCGTTCTACGACCGCTGCCCCGTCTTCCGCACCATTTACCCGCGCATGAAAGCCTGGATCGACCGCCTTCAGCTTCCGATTGGGTAACAGTACTCAGCGAATACTGGTACGCACTCGATCCCGGTGCTCAAAGAGCCAGAAAAACATCGACAGGTTATCTTGCGCGATCTGGGGAAGAATATTGTGTTCGAACAGCCATCCTGTGAAAATGAGACAGATGCCCATCATCATGTACGGAACGGCGTCTTTTTCACCTGTCGTTAGCGAAATCTCCTGCTCGTAACCGGAAAACAGGCTCGGGACGATATCTTCAAACCACCGCTCCGATGTCGGGGGATGGCTGACGAGTTGCTTCCCCTCGTCGGTCAGGCGGTAGCATAAGTCGTAAATGCGCGGGCCAAAAGGCAGGTGGTCAAGGTCGATAAAACCGCTCACCTCCTCGCCTACGTGCAGAATGTTTCCGCCGTGGCAGTCACCGTGGATGTACTGCGATGGCAGACCGTTGAGGTGTTCTGTCAGCGGGGCGCGGACCGCTTCGATGACCGTGTTGAACCGCGCCCTCTCTTCCAAATCCACGCGGCTCGCAATGATTGGCGCCATATCGTTGAGGATTCGCGGCGGCAGATCCATCGTCCACGAATAAATAGGGCCGGTGTAAGCGGCAAGCGCACGGTGCAGGCGGGCAATTGCTGCGCCGGTACTGCGAAATACCCGGCCCAGATCATCCTCTGCTCCAGGAGCATGCGGCAGAGCAGGCGTGAGCGCGTAGAATCGGTCCTCGTGCTTGCAGTAATGCTGTCCATCATCCGCTGCCTGTGGAACCGCAACAGGCACACCGCTATTTTTCAAGTAGAGCAGCAGATCATATTCAGCCGCCAGCTTGCGGGCCGGATCGCTACCCGAAGGGTTGACTCTGCCGGTCATTTTCAAAATGTACGCTCCGCCCGGCGCGATGATGCGATAGACAAAGTTCCGGTCACTCAGCGGCGACCAGGCAGCATCCCCACCCAGGGTGCTTTCCCAGGCGCGCAGCAGGAGCGGGACGAGCGCATCATCGCTCAAAGGTGAACATCCATCCCGTCATACGCCACTTCTACGCCATATGGGCTGAGCACAGCCTCCACCTTTTCATGAGTGGGGTTGCCCGAATGCGACATGTGATGGGCGATCAGCCGACCGCTGGGGTGCAGAATGCCCTCGGCGCGCAGCCGGTCCGCGTGCTCTACGAAGCTCTCAAAGCTCTGGTGCTGTGCGTAGTTGCCTACGCCCAAGGTCTCTTCCAGGATCACCACATCGAAAGATTTGCCCGCCAGCGCCTGCCACGTTTCCTCGGGGAAGGGGCCGGTATCGGTGGCATAGAGGCAGGAATGCTCGCCGTCTTCGACGCTGTAGAACACCGTCTCCAGCTTCCCCACCGCATGATACGCATGGTACGCGGTGAAGGTATAGCCTCCATACTGCCAGCGGTCACCTGCGTGCACCGTCTGCGTCTCGATCCGCATCTGCGAGAGGTCGCCATCCATGCCTTCGAGCGTATCAGTCACTTCTTGCGGGCCAAACACGCGCATGATCGGGATTTCTAGACCGCCTGTGAAGGCATCTCTGCGCATGTGGAAGTTGAACGTGTCGAAGTGATCGCCGTGCGCGTGGGTCACCAGTCCAACCGTCACCCGCGCGAGGTTGCGGTTGAAGCGCTGGGCGGCAGCCATCAGGTCCGGGCCAAAATCGATCAGCAAATCGTCGTTGACCAGCATGGCGCTGCGGAAGCGCAAATTCTTCCCGCCCAGGGTGCGGGCCTCATTGCAGTTCTCGCAGTTACAGAAGATTCCGGGATAGCCTTCGGCTGCCGCCGTTCCAAGGAAGAAGAGTCGCATGAATCGAACCTCCAGGTAGAAGCGCGGGTATCAAGGTCGATTGTATCATTTCTCCACGCGCGCACCTTCTGCCCAACTACGGATCTTTTCCCAGTCGCGGCAGTCGCCTTCACCGCCGATTTCAAAAGTGCGGTAGAACCAGCGAACAATCGCGGGTTCTTCGTCGGGGTTCATGCCCATCCCGGCAAAGTAGGCTTCATCTATTGGCTGTACCATCTCGCGGATTGGGTTCAGGTAGGCGCGGCGGTTCTTTTCAGCCTTCTCGTCATCGCCCAGGTTCATTATGTGGACGCAGAACAACGCCACCGGAAGCGCGCTGAGGGCCTGCTGGTGATCCTGCACGTACGCTGTCGCCTCGGGCAGCCACCGCCCGCCGTTGATGGCGCTGCCAAGAATCACCGCCTGATAGCCGTCGAGCGATGGGGCATCCCGGATGGGCTTTACATCCACTGCAAACCCGCGCGCGGCGAGCACCTCACCAATGGCGGAGGCCACCCCTACAGTGGAGCCGGTGCGGGTGGCGTACGCCACCAGAATGCGGCTGCTTGTGTCCCCTGCGCCATACTGGTACGAAGGCGTTTCGATCTCCAGTTTGCCGGTTTTGTCAGGTGAAGCAGCGCATGCGGTGGAGGTCGCGGCGAGTGCCGCCGCGCCAGCTCCGGCAGCGGAGCGTTTGAGAAAATCACGGCGTGAAATGGTTTTTGCGGTCATTTTGTCCTCCTGCCGCTACTTTGTCAAATACGGGCGAGTCTGCTTTGCCCAGGCGCGAATAACGTCCCAGTCGCGGTGATCGCCCACCTTCCACATCCCCAGCAGCACCGGGATGCGCATCATCAGCGTGTTGAGGTTGAACGGCATCTTGCCGAAATTGAGCGCTCCGGCAAATAAGCCCTCGCTAACCGGCGGCACCAGGGCGCGCACCGGAGCCATCCACGAAGAGACACCATCCCGATACTGCTCGCTGCCCTTCATCGAGAGCGTGATGCAGGTGAGGAAGGCCGCGAACGGCCGGCGGCGCAGCTCAGCCTGGTGGGTTTGCAGAAAGCGCATGGCCTCGGGCAGCCATTTTTGCCCCTGGATGGCGCTGCCAGCGACAACCGCGCGGTAGGGGGTGATGTCGGTCACCTCGGTCATCGGGCGCAGCTCCACATACTCGCCGCACTCTGCCAGCATCTTCGCAATCGCCTCCGCGACACCGGCAGTCGCGCCGGAGCGGGATGCATAGGTTATGAGAATGGGTTTATCCATCATTCTTTCCTTTCTGTTGAACTCAAAATCGTTTCCGTCGCACAAGTAATCGATTGAAAATCGAACCCCAGGTTGTGCAGGTGGCGCAGCAGGCCGATCAGACCCGACTGGTCGGTGCAGATAGAAAATTGCGTGACGCCTGGCTGCGCCTGGACGAGCGTCATGTGGTGCGGGCTGGCGAGGTTGAGCTCGTCCACGTCCACCAGCCCGCGCACCGTGATCTGGTAGGTGATCATCGCAGCACCGGGGCCGCGGTGCGTGCGGACTGGGGTGCATCCGCCTGCCCAAGCCGGAACATGCGCAGCGCCATCGCAACATTCCATCCCAGCATCAGCAGGCCTCCGACCATTGCCAGAAGCATCATGGCGTCGAAGGTGTGTGGGGCAAAGGTGACGGCAATGGTGAAGATCAGCAGCGCGCCGGAACCCGCCACGCCAACCAGGGAAATCCGCTTGCCGAACACCCGCCCGCGCAGCATCGCCGCCATCATCAACAGGCTGCCGGAGCTGGAGAGGAAGAAGCCCGTGAACGTGCCCGGCGTAAAGTCCTCGGCGGTTGCGAGGATGGACGTCCCGGCGCTGACCAGCACCTCACGTTCCACGACGGATGCTTCCGCGTATTTGCTGCTGAGCGACAGCATCGCCAGCGCCCGGTTGTTGGCGGCATACACTGCCGTACCGAGCATCACGAGCGTCAGCGCCAGAACGGCCAGCACCGGGGCGCTGCGCTTATGCAGCAGATAGAGTGCCAGATAAAGGGGGATGCCCACAGTGAGATTGATCACGTTGAACAAGCCCAGGTTGCGCAGCCCGAGAAATGGGTCCTGGTTGAACTGGGCGAACCATTCGGCTGCCCCCCACGTGCCGGTCGGAACATCACCGCCGTTAAAGGACATGCCAATGTCTACCAGCACGAACAGTACAGAGATCAGCAACCCGGCTCCCGCCATGCGGTACAGCGCGGTGTAACGGGGCTGTGCGTTTTCAACATTCGCGTTTATGTGTTCCATTATTCCCTCCAGAAAGCATCGTTTTATTTGATGCATTCATCATAGCGAAGCGAAAAACGTTGCGGATCACATGATGATGTGATCCGCAACGGGGTGGGGATGTGATTTTTGAGGGGTGAGGGCGAAAGTTTACAGCAAATTCACGCGCCGGGCAATTTCAATCGCGGCAGTGCGGTTATTGACCCCCAGCTTGCCGTAGATCGCTTTGACGTGGCTGCGCACCGTGTTGATCGACACCACCAATCCGGCTGCGATCTCTTCGTACGTCTGCCCTTCGGCGAGACGGCGCAGCACATCCAGCTCGCGAGCGGTGAGCGGCTCGAACAGGGGAAAGGCTTCTGCTGGTGCGTGCGGGGGCGGCTTTGCCGTTTCTTCCTCTGGAGTTGTGTTCACGGCGGACAGGACGCGCTGCACGAATGCCGCCCGGCTGCTGCCCGGCGAGAGGCGCGACAGCAATTCTGCCAGCATGGCTGCAACGATTTTCCCCTCCGCCACAAATGGAGCCAGAACCATCTCCGGCTCAGCCAGATCCAACGCGGCGGTGAGATCGGCCAGCGCTGCCTGCGGGTCTCCGGATGCGGCATGCATTTGCGCACGCAGCAGCAGCGCTTCCAGCGCGTGCGGAACGTACGCCCGTTGGCGGTAGGCATCAAGAAGCCTGTCTGCTAACGCGAACCTATGGAGATCAATCGCTCCGGTACGCGCTTGCAGCCGCTCGCGGTGCATCAGGATGCGCAAGCCGCAGTTGTACAACACCCCCTGCTGATACGTGCCTCTATCGCCCGGATCAAGCGCATCCAGCGGACCGACGACCTGGGCAAAGATCTGCTCGGCGGTGGCAACGTCCCCACTTGCCAGCGCCATGATCATCTGCTGGGCCTGCACTTCTTCGCGCACCACGATGGGGGCATCTTCGCGCATTAACCCGGCTGCACGGCGCGCCTCGGCTGCTGCCCCAGCAATATCCCCGCGCAGCAGGCAGGCCCTTGAACGGAAAACGGCGTAGAAAATCTCCGAGTCGCTAAAACCGCCTAGCGCGCTTACCTGCGACGCCTGCCGCAGGTACCAATCCGCCTGCTCCAGATTGAGCCACTGGTAATTCACCTGCCCCAGCTCACCCAGCAGCCCGGCGCAGATCGGCGGCAGAATGCCTGTCCGATCCACCTGCTCCATGCCCTCCGCTGCCAGCAGGTGGCCTTCGTTCAGCCGCCCGCGCTGGATCAACAGCAGCGCCAGGGCAGAGCGCCCAAGCAGTTCCATCACCAGGCTGCCCGATTCTTGCCCCAAGTGGATCAGGCGGCGGTAGGCGCCTTCCGCGCTGGGCAAGTCGTCTAACTGCTGGCTGGCAACGGCAACGGCGAGATACGCCTGGCTCTGCGCGTTGTTGTCCTCTTTTGGGGCAATAGCCAGTGCCTTCAGGGCCAGGTCCAATGCTTGTTCCGGCTGCCCCTGCCCGCTGAGGATCGTAGACTGCATCGCCAGCCAATCGGCGGTGATAGCGGGTGGTATGGCGCGGCTGTTCTCCCTGCTGAACATGCCCTGCAATCGGGTGATATACGGCATCGCCTGGGCGTATTCAGACTGAACGAGGTGCGTGCGGGCAAATATCAGGTTGATCCTCGGACTCTGCTCCACCCAGGCGGGCGGCAATGCCCGGATCCACCCAGCGACCACCCGCGTGTACCATTGGTTGAAGATATCCATCGCGTACGTTTCGATCAACTGAACCGCCGCCGCAAAATCTTCTGCCGCCAGCAGGTGGCGAACGGCCTCGCTGATCGAAACCGCCTGTTCCATGGGCGGGAGGCCCGCCGCGGACTTCGCGTACCACTGTCCGGCGCGCCGGTGAAGTTCGGCGGTCTTATCGGGGTGGAGCATCTTCTGGCGGCTGCGCAGCAGATCCGCAAATAAATGATGATAGCGATACCAGCGCTGCGCTTCATCCAGCGGGATGAGGAAGAGGTTGGCGTTCCATAACTGTTCGAGCAGCAGGTGGCTGTCGGTGCGTCCCGTCAGCGCGCAGCACAGGTCGCCGGTCAACCGTTCGAGGATGGCGGTATCGAGCAGGAACTCCTGAACATCCTCCGGCTGGCGGGAGAGCACTTCTTCGGTCAGGTAGCTGAGGATGAAACGGTGGCTGCCGCTCAGACCGGCGATAAAACGTGCCGGATCAGGGTGATTGCGCAAAGAAAGCCCCGCAAGCTGCAAACCAACGACCCAACCCTCGGTCTTCTGCTCCAGCGCGGCAACCTCCGCGTCCGGCAGGCAGAGGCTGTGCACATCGTTGAGGAAGCGGGCGGTTTCATCGCGCTGAAAGCGCAAATCATCCGCGCGGATCTCGGTCAGCAGGTTGCCGGCGCGCAGGCGCGAGAGCGGCAGGGCCGGGTCTTCACGGGTGAGCAGAATAAGGTGGAGATTGGTCTGAGACAGCCCGGCGATCAGCTTCTCGAACACCTTTAAGATGAAGCGATCCTGGATCAGGTGGAAATCGTCCAGCACAAGCAGGACGCGGGAAGGTTCGATCGAGGCAACATCGGCCAACAACGCCCCGGTAATGCGCTCCAGCGGAGGAAGCTGCCCGGAGCGCAGCACGCCTTCTACCTGGCGCAGGTTGGCAAAGGCATCCACCCCGGCTGCCGATTCAGTCGATCGCAGCGCCGCGATCAGGTAGGTGAAAAAGCGCACCGGATCGTTATCATCCGCGTTCAACGACAGCCACGCTACAGGAAGATCTACGCTCGCCAGCCAGGATGTCAGCGCGGTGGTCTTGCCAAACCCCGCCGGCGCGGAGACGAGGGTCACCGCGCGCGCCTGCGACAACCCCTCATCCAGCCGCCGGGCGATCACCGGGCGCGGCAAGATTTTTTGCGGCGGCGCGGGCCGTCGCAGTTTGGTGGAAAGGAGGGGCGCGTTAGGAGACATCTTACGGTTTTCCTCAACCTCTGGTGGATATCAACATATTATACAGCCACCCATTTGTTTCACATGTTTCAAACGGGATTTTCAAATAGATTACAGCGATACGAACAACTCATTTGGTTGTCTTTGCATGCCTGGGGGTTGATGATGGTAAACAAATCAATACGTGGCTGACCGCCGAGATCGCTTATCAGATCCATTTCTTAATCTCCATCAACCGGCTGGCCCTGTACTTGTAATCTTTGATGTGGATAATCGCCAAAACCTACCCAAAAGTCTATATCAAGATCCTACCTTATGCGGGCTGCGAAAGTAGAAAACCGCAGTATTCTGTTACTAACCACAACTCGCATTGGACGTACTCCATAGCCGCAGGAGGCGCAGCATGATCGAATATTTTAGCGGTTTCACCGCATAATATTGTGGGATAATTTTCCCCGTCACAGTAAACGCACATCTTTCATTAATACAGCACCGATCGGCGTTTCCCCCGCGCGATCAGGAGGCTCTTTTGAAAATCCCCTTTCATCAATACTGGGACCTGCTGGCGAAGTATATCCGCCCGCAGCGAGGTCATTTTGCCCTGCTTGCGGTGCTGCTGCTAACCAGCATTGGCATGCAGGTGATCAACCCGCAGATTATGCGCTTCTTCATCGACACCGCCCAATCCAGCCGCGACACGCAGGTACTGCTGTGGGCGGCACTGCTCTTTATCGCTATCGCGCTCACCCAGCAAGTGGTTGGGGTGAGTGCAACGTACACCGGTGAGAACGTGGCGTGGACGGCGACCAACGCCCTGCGCGCGGATATGGCCCGCCACTGCCTGAACCTGGATATGAGCTATCACAACAACGTCAGCCCGGGCGAGCTAATCGAGCGCATCGACGGCGACGTGGCGGAGCTCTCCAACTTCTTCTCACAGCTCGTTATCCGCGTGCTGGGAAATATTCTCCTTATGCTGGGCATCTTGATCGCGCTGCTGTTGGAAGATTGGCGCGTGGGGCTGTCGTTCACCACTTTTGTCATTCTAACCCTACTGGCCCTTAACGCTGTGCGGGGCATTGCCATCCCCTACCAGAAGAAATTCCGCGAAGCAGTAGCGGAATTGCTCGGCTACCTGGAAGAGCGCTTATCCGGTACGGAGGATATTCGCTCCAGCGGCGCAGTGGATTACGTGATCCTCGGGCTGTACAAACTCTCTAGCACCGTTCACAAGCACTGGCGGGATTCGAACCGGCGGTTTGTGGTGGTGCGGCTGGTAGCAGGCATGCTGATGACCAGCGGAATCGCCGTGGCCATGCTGCTTGGCTATACGCTTTTCAACCGCAATCTGCTGACCCTGGGCACGGTGTACATGATCGTCACCTACACCGGCTTACTGCGCAGACCCATCCGCGAGCTGACTCAGCAGGTGGAGAGTTTACAGAACATCGGCGCGGCCACCGAGCGCCTGCGCGAGCTGCGCGCCGTACAGTCGAAGATTAACGACGGGCCAGGCGCTGCAATTCCTGACGGGGCGCTGGGACTGGACTTCGAGAATGTTGCTTTTGCATATAAAGACGGTGAAGCGGTACTGGAGGAGATTGATTTTGATATTCAGCCCGGTGCGGTGCTGGGCTTGCTCGGGCGCACCGGTTCGGGCAAGACAACTTTGGCGCGGCTGGTGTTCCGCCTTTATGATCCCACCGCCGGTTCGATCAAAATCGGCGGCGTATGCCTCACCGAAGCAAAGCTGAATGATCTGCGCAGCCGCGTGGCATTGGTGACCCAAGATGTGCAGCTCTTCCAGGCGAGCGTGCGTGACAATATCACGTTCTTCAACCGCTCCATTCCAGACAGCCGCATCTTAGAAGTGATCGACGAACTGGAGCTAACCGAATGGCTGCACCGCCTGCCCGATGGACTGGATACCAAATTAGAAACAGGCGGGCGCAGCATCTCAGCCGGTGAAGCGCAGCTTTTGGCCTTTACCCGCGTTTTTCTGCGCGACCCGGGTCTGGTGATCCTGGATGAGGCTTCTTCACGGTTGGACCCCGCCACCGAGCAGATGATCGAGCGGGCCATCGATAAGCTGTTGAAAGACCGCACGGCCATTATCATTGCGCACCGCCTGGGCACCCTGCACCGCACCGGTGAAATTATGATTCTGGAAGACGGTAGGGTTGTTGAACATGGTCCTCGTGAAGAATTAGCCGCTGACCCCATCACGCGGTTCTACAGCCTGCTGCGCACCGGGCTGGAGGAGGTGCTGGCATGAGTAATAAGACAAACCAAACGCAAAAACTGCCCGCCTGGAAGGTCATCTGGAGGATGATCGTGTTCCGCAAGAAACTGTGGTTGGGCAACCTGGGCGCCATGCTGGTGTTAATGCTGGTACTGCTGATCCCAGGTTTCGTGCTGCGCGAATTCTTCAACATGCTGAGCGGGAGCGCCCAGTATGGCCTGAATGTTTGGACTCTGGTAGCGCTGCTGTTCGTTTCTGAGCTGACCAGCGTAGCCGGAATTTTCGGTTTGGTTGCCACCAATGTTCCGTTCTTCCTGCACACCATGACGCTGCTGCGTAAGAACATGCTGTGGCACATTCTTCGACGACCTGGCGCCTCTGCCCTGCCCGACTCCCCCGGTGAAGCCATCAGCCGCTTCCGCGGTGATACCCTCGAGATCCCGCTGTTTTCGTTGTGGATCAACGATCTGCTCGGCTCACTGGCGTTCAACATCATCGCGCTGATCGTGATGGTACGCATCAGCCCCACGTATACTGCACTGGCGATGCTGCCCCTGCTGGTAGTGGCCGTGATCGCGGCAGCTTCCACCAAGCGCATCGACGAATACCGCCGCGCCAGCAGCCGCGCAACCGGCATTATCACCGGCTTCATCAGCGAGTTCTTCGGCGCAGTACAGGCGGTGAAGGTCTCGACCGCCGAAGAAGGCGTAATCGGACGGTTTAAGGAACTGAACGAAGATCGCCGCAAGCTGGCCCTGCGCGACCGGCTGTTCAATGAGATTCTTAACTCAATCTTCCACAATGCCTCCAGCCTCAGCACCGGTGTGATCTTGATCCTGGCGGGGCAGGCCATGCAGGCGGGCGAATTCACTGTGGGCGACTTTGCCCTGTTCGTATACTACCTGGAATTTCTGGCCGATATGACCGCTTTTTCAGGCCTGCTGGTGGCCCGCTATCGCCAAATCGGTATCTCGTTGGAGCGCATGCAGCGCCTGATGGAAGGCGCACCGCCCGAGGCGCTGATTGAATTCGGACCGGTGTACGTTGACGACACCTTCCCCGAAGTAATCTACCCGACCAAAGACGCATCAAAGACTCTGAACCATGTGGAAGCACGTGACCTTACCTACCGATTCCCCGGCTCTGGTAACGGCATCGAAGGCATCAACCTGGATATGCCGCGCGGCTCATTCACGGTGGTCACCGGGCGGATCGGTTCCGGTAAGACGACCCTGCTGCGCGTGCTGCTGGGCTTGCTGCCCATGGATTCGGGCGAGATCCGCTGGAACGGGAGTGAAGTGGAAAAGCCGGGGGAGTTCTTTACCCCGCCCAACTGCGCCTACACCGCCCAGGTTCCGCGCCTATTCTCGGATACGTTGCGTGATAATATTCTGATGGGCTTACCGAACAGCGACGAGGATATCCTCCAGGCGGTTCGCTCAGCGGTAATGGAAGAAGACCTGTGCGACTTCGCGGAGGGACTGGAGACAAAGGTCGGGCCGAAGGGTGTGAAGCTCTCGGGCGGGCAGATCCAGCGCACCGCAGCGGCACGTATGTTTGTCCGTGATCCCGAGCTGTTGGTGTTCGACGATCTCTCATCCGCGTTAGATGTAGAGACCGAGCGGGTGCTGTGGGAGCGCGTGTTCGAGAAGCCCGGGCAAACCTGCCTGGTCGTCTCGCACCGGCGGGCGGCACTGCGCAAAGCAGATCACATCATCGTACTCAAGGAAGGTCGTATCGAGAGTGAAGGCACGCTGGATGAACTGCTGCTCAACAGCGATGAGATGCGCCGCTTGTGGGCTGAGGAGGAACGAGTAAAATAGAAGCACAGCAATCTATCGAAGAGGAGCAAAATAAGCAGATGCGTAAAGAAGGGCAGCTACCAACAAAGATCCCACTACCAATTCTGCTGTTCTTGTGCGCTCGGGTTCCGCTGCTGCTGGCGCTGCCTTTCGACGGGCTGCGCGGGTATGGAGATTTACAGCACTTCTTCAATGTTACGGTAATCCCCGGCTTGCCGTACATTCACTATTGGAGCGAATTTCCGCCCCTGTTTCCCTTCCTCAGCGAGTTGCTATACGAGCTAGCCGGCGGCGTGGAGCATACTTTCACCTACCTGCTGGTGGCCGTGCTGCTAGCAGCGGACATCAGTAGCGTGATCCTATTCACACGCCTGGAGAAGCTGCTGTACCCAGGTGAGCCAGGCCAATCGGACACCGAAAGCCCCATTTGGCGGTCACTGGTATATGCCGTCGCACTGGGTGGGCTGCCGTACGCCTGGTGGTATTTCGATTCGCTGGCGGTGTTCTTCCTAATGCTGGCGCTGTACCTGGGTCTGCGCGGCGCGCGCTCCGTCTCTCTTGGCGCTGTGCTCAGCCTGGGCATTCTTACCAAATTGTTCCCTGTGCTGATCCTCCCGGCGCTGGCAAAAGTGCTACCGCCGCGCCGCACCGCTACAATTGCCGTCGTTGCGGTCGGGTTGTTCGTACTGCCGGTGCTCATCCTCTATGCAATCTCGCCTGAGTTCACCCGCGCATCACTCACGGCAACGGGCATGCGCAGTTCCTATGCAACCGTATGGGCGCTGTTTGATGGCAATCTTACAGTTGGCGGATACGGACCAATGGTGCACCGCCTCGACCCGACTATGGAAGGCATACCGCAACGCAACGGTCCGGTGATTCCGCCCATGCTAACCCTGGCGGGCTTTGGCGGGCTGGGGCTGTACGTGTGGCTCCGGGCGCGGCTGGAAACTCCCGCGCAGATCACCGCCTTTGCAGGTCTGACGGTGGCATTGTTTTTCATCTGGTCACCGGGGTGGAGTCCGCAGTGGGTGCTGTTCCTGCTGCCGTTGGCTCTGCTGGTCGTTCCGCTTTCACCGGGCCTGCTGCTGGTGGTACTGCTTGTGCTGGTGAACCTGCTGGAGTGGCCGCTGCTGCTTTCGCGGGGATTGTTCAACACCCTTCCGCTCACCATTCTGCTGCGCCTGTTTCTGCTGGGGCTGCTGGGGTGGATATTTTATCAGGAGACCACCCGATCCTCGATCTCCCACACGTGATCAAGCAGATGCCAGGCGGCACGGCGCAGGTAGGTGCGCGCCGTCAACATCTTGCCACCGCGCGGACCCTGCGCGGGGATGCCATCACGAACAGCAGCTTCCAGCGCTTCTAGCGACATGTGGCGCGCCCGCTCGATCCGAGCTTGGACGGGTTCGGGCATATCCGGCTCAGCAGGGAGCTTCTGCCCGATCCTGTTGAAGTAGCCGCGGTTGGATTCAATCGCGTGCCGGATAATATCCTCCAGGTCGCGCCCGCCGCCGCGCGGGCCTTTACGCAGCTCTTTGCCTTCGGCTTTGCGCGCAGCATCCGCCAGCGCTAACCAGCAAGCGTCGAGAATTTTCAGTAGATCGGGCAGGTCTTTCTCGGTCGCGGCTTCGCGGTCGATCAAAGGTGGGGTATCCGGTCCGCCAAACTCGGTGGATGATGTGCCTGGATACTCCTCAGTCACTTTAAAATCTTCAACACTCTGGGGCGGCTTGAAGTCGACTTTGCCCAGCTTCATCGCTGCGGCATAGCGCGGCGCATAATCGAGCAGCATTTGGGCCGCCTCAGATGGGTCTTTAATCACCCTTCCCCAGCCGGGCCAATCAACGGCTCCGGCGTAGCTCTTCTTCTGACCGATTTCCAGGTACATGGGATATGCTGCCATACAACCTCGCTGTCTTGAAAGGTTTCTCAAATTTCCCCCTGTACGATTATAGGGAAAACAAGCCGTTTTGTACACTATCGCCTAAAAATGGGTTGGGGAAAAAGTTGTCAGGTTGTGAAGGGATGTGCTGCGCACATCCCTTCACAACCTGACAACTTTTGCGTGCGCCCTAAAAATGGTTGCGATTCAGATGGTTGGGGATGGGGCAAGGCGTAAAAAACGGGTGATTTTATCACCCGAGAAGCAGGTCCAATTAATGTATTGACAAATTTCCCCGTTATAATATGCGTGTGCACCCAAAAAACATCATCCGCTTCTTCCTCATTCTGATCCTCCTAGCGGGCAGCTTTGGAAGCCTCTCGGCTACCGCCCCGGTCTCCGCTGCTGACGTGGCACTGGAACCGGCGGGGGAAGTCACCGCCTACGAGTTGATCATTGCCATGAACCAGCTCCGCATGTCGTACGGGCTGTCCGCGCTGATCGAAGACCCGATCATTAACGCCGTGGCACAGTCGACGGCGCAGATTATGGCCGATAACCAGATGTCGTGGCATATCGGTGACGTTTCGGGGCGCTTGCAGTCTGCCGGGTACGGCGGCGGCGCTAAAGTGTGGGGCACCGAAAACTTCGCGGTCGGCAACCCTGGCATCGACGAGATCATGGTGATGTGGGCAGACCCGTCGCACATGATCCCCGCGGTGAACCCGGCTTACTGCCACGTGGGCGCGGGTACGGCACGCTCCGCCAACGGCATGACGTACTTCGTGCTGCAAGCGGCTTACACCAGCAGCAATTCTTGCGGCGAGTACAAAGCTCCAGATGGATGGGCGACGGCCCCGGCCTCGGGCAACCCAGGTGGCAGCAAGAACCCCGGCGTGCCAGGCTTTATTGTGCCGGTCAAGATCGCCACGCCCGACGCGGACGGAAATATCTACCACGTTGTACAGGCCGGGCAGTCCTTCTGGGCCATCGCCATTGCCTATCAGGTAACGATCAAAGACATCGAAACCTGGAACAATATCTCCAAAGACTCCAAGCTGCAGATTGGGCAAAAGCTGCTGATCCCTGGGCCAAACACCAAAGGCTTTGCCACCCCCACACCCATGGGTATGATCCTCTTAGCCCAGCCAGACAAAGATGGCAAGGTGATCCACGAGGTGCAGGCTTACCAGACACTCAGCACCATTGGATCAGCGTATAAAGTGGAGGTGAACACCATCCTGGCGCTGAACGGTATTCAAGAGGATTGGCCGCTGCAAATTGGGCAAAAGCTGGTGATCGAACCCAGCAAGGTGACCCCCAGCCCCACCCCGCGTCCGCTGACCCCGGTGGAAAAGCTAACCCCTGCCGCGGATGGCAAATACTACCACACCGTGCAGAGTGGCGAGACGCTTTCGTGGATCGCCGGGCTGTACGAGGTGCAGCTCGATGACCTGATGATGTGGAACAAGCTGAATGCCAACTCGATCCTCTTCCCAGACCAAAAGCTGCTGCTGCAAGTGACCCCGCCCGCAACGATCACGCCCACCCCTGAACCTGCCACAGCCACACCTACCATCACCAATACGCTTCCGGCAACGGCCACCCAAACGCTAGAACCCACCAAACCCGCAACACCCACCCCCACACCTGAGCCGGCGGATGCGGCAGAGGCAGGCTCGATCATGTTCTTCGCGCTGGTAGGGCTGGTGGCTGCTAGCGGGGTGACCCTGGCCATCTGGGCGGGCAGCAGAAAGAAATAGGTTATATCGGATCTTACAACGACCGTGAAGGTTTCTCACGGTCGTTTTGGAATTCTGATAAAGAAACACCGCAACGGCTCAGTCGCGAGGCGATTGTGTGAATCGCGGGCTTTGCCCGCCCGATAGGGGTGAGCAGTTACGAAACACCTTACAACAACTTAACGTAATATATATTTTTCACAAAAGCAGTAGCGTTGCATTTCAGTTACAACTATACTGATACAATCAGCGACAGAATAGGGGGCAATTAGTGGCTGGGATCTCCTTATC
>JAEYTI010000083.1 GCA_023434145.1 Chloroflexota bacterium
TTGTTTGAGACTGTTAAAGTGCTGATCGAAGCTGCTTATGATTTCTTTCATCGCTATAACCAAACCCCGGAGAAGATCTTGTCGATCATCGGGGCCAACCTTGCATGACTTATGTGTTTGTACTTAGATAATTTAAAAATAGGTGTGAAATGTTATGTTCTAGTAAACAAAAAAAGGTATACGGATTTCTATAATCAGCCAGTATCCTGCCTTTTAGCTAATTCGACAGACGTAGAGGATTTGACTATTGAAACTATTCATGCAGCGAAAGGTAAAACATATGATGCAGTTTTGTATCTGGTTAATGATAATAGGGGAAAGAAGGGTACTATTAAACAAATTATTGAAAAACCAATTGATAACGAGGAAGTTAGAACAGCTTATGTAGCAATGACACGCCCAAGGAAAATATTACTAATCGCTATACCTGAAGGAACACCCGATGAGCTTTTAATGAAACGGTTTCCCGAAGCAATGGTTAAAAGCAAAGGGTATTTATAAAAAGCAAATATATTGAAATCATGATGCTATTTCCTGTTTTTTAGAGTAAAACACGGAGAGAAATCTCGACTAAAATCTTGGCACTTTTTGATAGCTCTTTCCTGGTGTCATCTCCATTAAAATCAATAAAGGATATCTTATGGCGGTAATGTCGTTCACCCTCATCCTCGCGATCGCTGCCCTGCTCGGAATCATCGTCATCTTCGGCGTGACGTTCGCCTGGAAGGGCATAAAGACCGCGCTGTTCTCCACCGGTGCGGCGCTGGTGCTCTTTGCCATCCTCTACGTGGCGTTGATCGCGCTCATTTCCAGTTCGATGAGCTAAAAACGCGCCTTACTGCCGTGTTGCGCGCACAGCAAGTCACAGACGATGGCTTCAATCTTATACTATTTCTGTAAAACATATTGTATTGGAATGCGAAACATGCAATAATATAATTGTGCCAATTGCCAGAAAGGCAGTCACACCACCCCACTCCATCACTTGAGAGGAGAAAGGAGGAAAAAAGGAATTTCGTTCTAGAACCTTCAAAAACCTGGTACGGTGATCCTCAGCCACTTTTGCTGAGCAATCCGAAAGCTGTGATGTACAGCTTCTGGAAGGCTCAGCCCCCCTTCCCAGTATCCGTCTAGGTGCAAGGGGCCTTGCCACCATTTCGTTCAAAGCGAGATGACTGTGCAAGGCCATGGAGCACCAGATGGCTGAGCACAGGAATCCGCTACGGAGATCCTACAATGGAGCTCATAGCCGGATACCTGTGCGATAAGCTAAAGGGGCTTATAAAAGACGGCGTCAACCGCCTGGGGCCAAAATTGAAGCGACACTGGAAGAAGTACCTGATCCTCTTCCTGTATAAACTGGCAATCGATGTTCTCTCGAACATCATCGCCAATCTCCTGATCAAGTGAATTTTCCAAAGAAGGGGCTGTCCAAAAAGAACAATTGGACAGCCCCTTCCCTTTGTGACCTACTCCACCGTCACGCTCTTCGCCAGATTCCTCGGCTGATCCACGTCCAGCCCTCTGAGCCGGGCGATGTGATAGGCCAGCATTTGCAGCGGGATCACCGTGACCACGGGGCTGATCAGCCAGGGGGCCTCGGGCACCCAGAAGACGTGGTCGGCCAGATCCGCGGCGCGCTGGTCGCCTTCGGTCGCCACAACCACCACGCTGCCGCCGCGCGCCTTGGCCTGCTCCACCTGGCTGATCATCTTCTCGTGCCAGGGGTCCTGCGTGGCAATGGCAATCACCGGCATGTCGCGGTCCACCAGGGCGATCGGGCCGTGCTTCATCTCACCCGCCGGGTAACCCTCGGCGTGGATATACGAAATCTCCTTGAGCTTAAGCGCGCCCTCGTAAGCAATCGGCATATTGATGCCGCGCCCCAGGTACAGCGCGTTTTTGGTGTATTTCAGCTCCTTGGCCACCTGGATCACCTCGGCCTCACGGTCGAGGCAGCGGCTGACCAGTTCGGGGATGCAGGCAAGGTCTTTCACCAGGGCTTTGCGCTGGCTCTCGCTCAGCGTTCCGCGCAGATCACCCAGCAGGATCGCCAGCAGGTACAGGTCGACCAGCGGCGCGGTGAAGGCTTTGGTAGATGCCACGCCGATCTCCGGCCCGGTCTGCATGGAGATAAAGCCGTCCGCCAGGCGCATGGCCTGCGAGCCGATCGCGTTGACAATCGACCACAGCACAGTGCCCTTCTTGCGGCCCTCTTCCATCGCCGCCAGGGTGTCGGCCGTCTCGCCCGACTGGCTGATCGCCAGCACCACCGTATCCTCGTCCACGATCGGGTCGCGGTAGCGGAACTCGGAGGCGATATCCACGTCCACCGGCACGCGGGCGATCTGCTCGATCATCACCTTGCCTACCATGCCCGCGTGGGCCGCCGTGCCGCAGGCGGTGATGACGATCTTCTTGATCCGCTTCGCCAGCTCGGGGGTCAGGTTGAGCTGCGGCAGGCGCACGCGGCCCGCCTCAAAATCCACCCGCCCGGCCAGCGTATCGGTCAGCGCGCGCACCTGCTCGTGGATCTCCTTCTCCATAAAGTGGCGGTACTCGCCCTTCTCAGCGGATACCGGGTCCCAGGCCACCGTGTGTACCTCTGCTTCCACTACCTGCCCGGTGTGGAGCGATTTCACCTCCACCCCGTCGCGCGTCACCACCGCGATCTGCCCCGATTCGAGGAAGATCACCTTACGGGTGTGCTCGAGGATGGCCGGGATATCGGAGGCCACGTACATTTCGCCCTCACCGATGCCGATCACCACCCCGCCGGCATTGCCGATCCGCGCGGCGATGATCTTATCCGGCTCCAACGAGGACATAACGACCACGCCGTGCGCGCCGCGCAGGTTGGTCAACGCCAGGCGCACCGCCTCGGCCAGCCCGCCCTCCACCGCATAGCAGCGCTCGATCAGGTGGACGATGGTTTCGGTATCCGTCTCGGATTGGAAGACCGTGCCTTCCGCCGAAAGCTCATCGCGCAGCTCGAGGAAGTTCTCCACGATGCCGTTATGCACCACCACAAACTTGCCATCGGTGCTGGGGTGCGGGTGCGCGTTGCGGGCGTTCGGCTCGCCGTGCGTGGCCCAGCGCGTATGCCCGATGCCCACATGGCCCTCTACCGGAGCGCGGTAGACCAGCTCAGATAGTTTATCGAGCTTGCCCGCGTCTTTGCGAACTTCGATGTGGCTGTTGGTCAGCACCGCCAGCCCGGCAGAGTCATAGCCGCGGTATTCCAGCCGCCGCAGGCCGTTGAGGATAATAGGGGTTGCGTTCTGTTCGCCGATGTATCCTACGATTCCACACATGATCAATTCTCCCTTTGTAACTACTCAGCCTGGTACTGAGCAGGTACTTCACTTTATTGGTGCAGGCGCAGCAGGCGGAATCCGCCCACGTCCCCGCGGTAGTTGTTGGATTGGGCCAGCCCAGGTGCGGCTGCCAGAGGCACACTTCGCCCCGCTCACACAGTGAGCCGAATCAAAATGACACCGGCAGGCGGCCAGGGGTTGGTCTTCTTTCGAAGATCGTCTTCAGTTGGGATAAAAAGGGGGAATAGAAACAGGCTCCGAAACAACCCGTTGGGCTGTGAACTTCAAATACCTGGAGGGCTTCCGCTGATCTGTCGATTTTCCCGGCGATCAGGTAGCAAGCCTGATCGTTGCCCGGTTAGCTCTGCCCTGCGGCAGAGAACCCTCATCCTCGTCACCTTGCGATCACCATCCCCCGTCGACGCAAGGCCATGCGCTGTATTTCCCCATAAACACAAAAATCCCCTGATCACCTCCTTTTGGTCATTTTTCTCATTATACACGATGAGTCAAGGGGGAGAATCAAGGTTTTGTTAATTTTCCAATACGCCAAGCCAGCATTGCTTCGGAAAACGCCTCACCCCGGCCGTGCTTCACCGGAGAATCCCTTTACTCTGGATAGACCAGAATGTTCCTGGTGAAGCCCTCCATTTCGCAAGCGAAATAGAGAGGGTGTCTTGCTAACCAATACCTGTGCGGAACAAGTCACCCTCTCCATTTGCGTGGTTTATCGCAAATGGAGAGGGCCGGGGTGAGGCGTTTTCAGGCATTTTCTTCATCCCTCACCCCCAGAAATGGTACAATAACCATCCCCACGGAGGTGGGACGATGCCGCGTGACGATTACTCCAGAACTGTATATTCCACCGAATCCGGCGGGCGGATCTGCCCAGACTGCGGGCGCGCCGCCGACGCCTGCCGCTGCAAGAAGAAGAGCGCGCGGCCAGCCCCCAGCCCGGCTGCGGCAAACGCACCAAAGGATGGCGTAGTTCGCGTGGCACTGGAGAAAAAAGGCCGCGGCGGCAAAACCGTCAGCGTGATCACCGGACTGCCCGGCAGCGAAGACAGTCTGAAAGATCTGGCCGCCGAGCTAAAGCGCCGCTGCGGCACGGGCGGCACGCTGAAGGGCAACGTAATCGAAATCCAGGGTGACCACCGCGACACGCTGGTGGAACTCTTAAAAAGCAAGGGCCACGCCGTCAAGCGCGTAGGAGGATAGCCAAACCCATGAGCGATCAGAACCAGCAGGTCATTTTCTCGATGGTGCGCGTCAACCGCACCTTTCCACCAACAAACAAACAGGTCATTCGCGATATCTCGTTGGGCTTCTACCTCGGCGCGAAAATCGGCGTGCTGGGTCTCAACGGCTCTGGCAAAAGCACTCTGCTGCGCATCATCGCCGGCAAAGATGACGGCTACACCGGTGAAGTGATCTTCTCGCCCGGCTACACCGTCGGCCTGCTGGAGCAGGAACCACAGCTCGACGAGAACAAGACCGTGCTTGAAGTGGTGCAGGAAGCCGTGCAGCCGATCGTCAACATGCTGCGCGAGTTCGATGAAATCTCCAACAAGTTCGCCGAACCCGACGCCGACTTCGACAAATTGATTGCCGACCAGGGCCGCCTGCAAGACGCGCTCGACAAGGTGGACGGCTGGAACCTGGATAACCGCCTGGAAGTGGCCATGGACGCCCTGCGCTGCCCGCCGCCCGACCAGCCGGTGAAGGTGCTTTCTGGCGGCGAGCGCCGCCGCGTGGCCCTCACCCGCCTGCTGCTGACCGAGCCCGACATTCTGCTGCTAGATGAGCCCACCAACCACCTCGACGCCGAGTCGGTGGCGTGGCTGGAGCGCCACTTGCAGCAGTACCGCGGCACTGTCATCGCCGTTACCCACGACCGCTACTTCCTCGACAACGTCGCCGGGTGGATCCTGGAGTTGGACCGCGGCTACGGCATCCCGTGGCGCGGCAACTACACCTCGTGGTTAGAGCAGAAGCAAGACCGCATCAAGAAAGAAGAACAGAGTGAGAGCAAGCGCCTGCGCACGCTGGAGCGCGAGCTAGAATGGATCAGCATGTCGCCCAAGGCACGGCAGGCCAAGGGCAAAGCCCGCGTCACCGCCTACGAGCGCCTGTTGAGCCAGGAATTCGAGCAGCGCCGCGAAGAGCTGGAAATCTACATTCCACCGGGTCCCCGCCTGGGCGGCGTGGTGATCGAGGCGCAGGGCCTGAGCAAGGGCTACGGCGACCGCCTGCTGATCGATAACATGAACGTATCCATCCCGCCGGGCAGCATCGTGGGTGTCATCGGCCCCAACGGCGCGGGCAAAACCACCTTCCTGCGCATGATTACCGGGCAAGAGAAGCCCGATCGCGGCACCTTCCGCCTGGGCGAGACGGTTCAGTTAGCCTACGTCGACCAGTCCCGCGATGTGCTGAACCCCGAAAACACCGTCTGGCAGGAGATCACCGAGGGCGAGGAGCACATCGACCTGGGCGGGCGCAAGCGCAACTCGCGCGCCTACGTCTCCAGCTTCAATTTCATGGGCTCCGATCAGCAGAAAAAGGTCGGCGTGCTTTCTGGCGGCGAGCGCAACCGCGTCCACCTGGCGCGCATTCTCAAGTCCGGCGCGAATGTGCTGCTGCTCGATGAGCCGACCAACGATCTGGACGTGAACACCCTGCGCGCATTGGAAGAGGCGCTCGACAACTTCGCCGGGTGCGCCGTGGTTGTTTCGCACGATCGCTGGTTCCTCGACCGCGTGGCGACCCACATCCTGGCCTTTGAAGGCGACTCGCAGGTGCGCCTGTTCGACGGCAACTGGACGGATTACGAAGTCGACCAGAAGCGCCGCCTGGGCAAAGACGCCGAGACCCCGCACCGCATCAAATACCGCAGCCTCACGCGGTAATTTTTCACTTTTCCAAAGTAAGCAAGGGTTGTATACGGGGTGTTTTTGATATTCCGCGCGGAATATCAAAAACACCCCGTTCTGTTTTCTGGAAAATCCCCACAATCCGAGAAGGAATGTCCCAATTGATCTTTGATCGAGAAATGGATACATTGAGAGTAATTGGAAAGTAAGTGCCGGTGGACGGCACCGGAGATAGCCGCGAAGGAGGCTGATCATGTTTTCATTTTTCAAAAAGAAAAAGAGCAATAAAGACATGCGCGAAGAGATCGAACTCCATCAGGCACAGCCTATCAGCATGGACGATCAGATTCGCGAAGAAGTGGAACGGCGCTTCAAGGCAGAGAAATACCTGCAAGAGCACGATGTGGATATTGCCGTGTTCAGCGGGGTTGTCACGCTCACTGGCACAGTCACGTCGCCCCTGTTGGTAGACCTGGCGCATGAAATCGCCACTGCCGTGGCGGGCGTGCAAGAAGTGCACAATAAGATCGAACTGGGCATTGGGCGCGCTGGCGAAGACGTGTCGCCGGTCGATATCGCGTCAGATGATGTCGCGCTCAGCGAGGCATCCAATACCGGCGACGAGAGCATTCACCATCCCAGCACTACCGGCTTCAGCGAGGTACGCTCCGTGACCCCTTCCGGCGTAACCGGTGGAACCGATACGGGGTACACCGCCGATGAAGCCGCGCAGATCGCCATCCCCTTTACGGGCGAAGGCAGCAGCGTGATGGACGCGGGCGCAGCGGATGCCATTCGTATGTCGGGCGCGATTTCAGATGAGGAGTTGCTGGCAAGAATGCTCACCGAAGGTATGGCAGTGTACGACCGCGACGGAGACAAGATCGGCGAGGTGAAAGAGGTGCGCAGCACCGATTTCCTGCTCAACCGCACCCTGGCGCAAGACGTGTACGTGCCGTATTTTGTTTGCAAGTACACCGAAAGAAAGCTGGTGGTCGACGTACCCGGCAGCGAGGTCAACAATCAGGGCTGGGCAAATCCCATCCTTTTCTAAGCGCCGTATTGATTTGGGAATTGATACTTTCCGTATCGTTAATGCGTGGTCGACGTAGTTGGCCACGCATTAACGATACGGAGTACAAATAGCTTTTGGCTCTTTATGGATTTCAAGGAGTTTTGGTGTAACAGGGGGTGGCCCCCCTGTGACACCAAACCTCCTTGAAACTACATATGAGCCTGGCTTTTTTCGTTAGAGAAAAACGGTTTCTTTAGGGTAATTCCTACATCTCTAAGAGGATCATTCACAATTGGCTTGCCCCGCTGCAACCCGTACACTTAAACCGGGCGTTTTCTGGCCACCTGCCTTGCTGGCAGCGCCGGATAAATTTCAACGCCGGACCAGCGAGGGAAGACAATGGCTGAACTTGGATATGCTTTATCGAGCGAGGAACACACCCCGAATGCTCTGGTGCAGAACGCACGCCGGGCCGAGGAAATCGGCTTTACGTTCGCGCTGATCTCCGACCACTATCACCCCTGGATCGACCAGCAGGGCCACAGCGCCTTCGTCTGGTCAGTGATCGGCGGGATCGCGGCGGTAACACAGCGCATGCGCCTGGGCACCGGCGTTACCGCGCCGATCATGCGCATCCACCCGGCAATTATCGCCCAGGCCGCCGCCACCTCAGCCGCAATGATGCCTGGCAGGTTCTTCTTTGGTGTTGGCACCGGCGAAGCGCTCAACGAGCACATTCTGGCCGACCACTGGCCGATGATCTCTGTGCGGCAAGATATGTTAGAAGAAGCGATTGAAATTATCCGCCTGCTGTGGGAAGGCGATGAACTGAACTACTGGGGCGAATTCTACAACGTAGAAAACGCCCGGCTCTACACCCTGCCCGATGACGGCCCGCCGCCGATTTACGTCGCCGCTTCCGGCCCAGAATCGGCGGCCCTGGCAGGCGAGATTGGTGATGGTTTTATCACCACCAAGGCCAACCCCAAGCTGATCGAGGAATTTGAATCCAACGGCGGCAAGGGCAAACCCAAAATTGCCCAGTTGAAGGTGTGCTGGGCGCAAAACGAAAACGACGCGCTCGAGACCGTCTACAAATACTGGCCTACAGCCCTCGTGCCCGGCACCCTGCACGCCGACCTACCCACCCCGGCTCATTTTGAAGACGCCGCCAAGCTGATTCAGAAGGAGAAATTGAAAGAGGAGGTGGTGCTCGGCCCAGACGCGCAGAAGCACATCCAGGGCCTGCAAGAGTTAATCGACATGGGGTTCGAGCAGGTGTATGTGCACCAAATCGGCCCCGATCAGGACGGATTCTTCAACTTTTATCAGAAAGAAGTGATGCCGAAACTTCGCCTGTAAGCGAAGGCAGCACAAAACCACTGGAAATTTTCAAAATGTATGATCGATCGATAGGAGGCAACAATGGATTCTCCGAAATTTTCTGGCCCGATGGGCGATCTCTTTCGGGCGCTACCCGTCTTTATTGGCATGGCGCTCCTGGTAACCATCCTGGCGATGATGCCTGGGCGGGCAAACAACTCCGTCTCCGCTCAGACTCCCGATAATCCCGTGCAAACGTACCCGAGAACGGTATCTGTTTCTGGCTCCGGTAATATTCAGGCCGAGCCAGATATGGCCGTAGTGGTCCTCGGTGTGCAAACCGAGGCCGCCACCGCGCGCGAAGCGCTGACCGCCAATAACGACCAGATGGACGATCTGATCGCGGCACTGCGCTCTGCCGGGGTTGCACAGGCGGATATTAAGACGCTCTCGGTACAGCTTTACCCACGTTACAATGACCAGTTCCCTACCCCTGTGCCGGATGACCCCACCCCAACACCCACCGGCGCAGCCCCTGATGCTCCAGAAAACCGGATCGCCGGTTACGTGGCCTCGAACACGGTGGAAGTAACTGTACGCAACCTGGCCAACCTGGGACAAACGATAGACGATGCCATTACCGCCGGCGGCAACACAGTCCAGGGCATCCGCTTTGATATTGCCAACCAAACAGCGCTGCTCGATGAGGCGCGTGAGGCCGCCATGACAGACGCTCGCCGCAAGGCCGAGCAGCTTGCCGATCTCGCCGGAGCAGAGCTGGGCGTAGTCGTGAGCATTTCCGAATTCAGCCGCACCCCGGTGATGTACGAGAGCGCGGCGATGGATATGGCGCAAGGCCGCTCCGTTCCCGTCGCACCTGGCACGCAAACCGTCATGCTCGACGTACAGGTGGTGTGGGAACTGCAGTAATGCAAACCGGCGTCTATCAACGGGATTATTGGTAGCGTTGTAGGAAAGGAAATTTGAATGGTAGGTAGAGGATTTCGGATTGGCCGGTTATATGGGATCAATATCCGCGTGGATTGGAGCTGGATGCTGATCGTCTTAATCATCACATGGAACCTGACGACCGTCTTTGCCCGCCTGCATCCTGAGTGGGGCGGCGGGCTGCGGCTTGGCCTCTCGCTGGTCGCGGCGCTGTTGTTCTTTTCCTCGGTGCTGGCGCACGAGCTGGGCCACTCACTGGTGGCACGAGCGCACGGTTTGCCCGTGCGCAACATCACCCTATTCCTGCTGGGCGGCGTTGCCAATATCCAGCGCGAGCCGCCCACACCGAAAACCGAGTTCCTCGTGGCGGCAGCAGGCCCGGCTGTGAGCCTGGTGATCGGCGGCGCGATGACAGCCATAGCGGCGGGCAGCCTGGCCCTGGGCGGCATCAGCGGGGTGGGCTCGATTGCATCGCAGCTCTCTCCGGCCAGCACGCTCCTCTTCTGGCTCGGCTCCATCAACATCATCCTCGCCCTGTTCAACATGATCCCCGGTTTCCCGCTCGATGGCGGGCGGGTGCTGCGCTCGCTGCTGTGGGCGGTAACGAACAACCTGCGCCTGGCCACCCGCTGGGCTTCGTGGATCGGCCAGCTCATCGCCTGGGTTATGATCGTCGCCGGGATAGCGATGGCCTTCGGCGTTCAACTGCCGATGCTCGGTACGGGAATGATGAGCGGGCTGTGGCTGGTCTTCATCGGCTGGTTCCTCAACAACGCATCTTCACAGAGCTATCAGCAGGTTGCGCTGCAAGACATCTTGGGGCGCGTGTCGGTGGAGCGGCTGATGCAAACCAATCTGCCAACCGTAGAGCCTGGCTGGCTCATTTCAGATTTTATCCGCGTGTTCGGCGGGAGCGAGAAAGAGCCCTCCGCTTATCCCGTGCTGCACAGCAACTATCTGGTGGGCATGGTCACCCTGGATGACGCCAACAGGGTGCCGCGCGAGCGCTGGCACGCCATCCCCATCAGCCAGATTATGACCCCTAGCCCGCGCCTGGTGACGGTATCTCCAGAAGAAGACGCCGCCAGCGCAATGGAAAAACTGGTTCAGCGCGATGTGCGCCAGGTGCCCGTCGTTTGCGCCGACTTCGAGTTCATCGGGCTGCTGCGCCGTCGCGATATTCTTCACTGGCTGCAGAGTAACCTGCAAGCCAACCGCGGACGATTTTCATCACCGCCCCGGCAAATGGGCGGTAAGTAAATTCACCAAACAGAAAGGAAAACCATCATGACAGTACAGATTACGGAAAGTGTCACGATCAAAGGCACATCGGATGAAATTTTTGAGATGTGGTCCGATCTAGAAATGCTGCCCAGCATCATCGAGGATATTAAGGACGTGAAGCAGTTGGATGAACTGCGCAGCCATTGGGTTGTAAAAGGCCCGCTGAGCAAGAGCATCGAGTGGATCGCCGAGATTACACGCTTCGATGAGGACCGCCGCATCGCATGGAAGACGCTGGAAGGCGACATCAAAACCAGCGGGCAGGTGACCTTCAAGGATCTGCCCAATAATGAGACAGAAATGACGGTGACGATGCAATACGTGCCCCCGGGTGGCAAGCTAGGCGACGTTGCATCGAAGTTGCTTGCCAACCCGCGCGAGAAAATCACGGAGAGCATGCGCGACTTTAAAGCCTTTGCAGAGAATATGCCCGATCGCATGCGCAAGAATAACAAAGATTTGAAGTAACTCATGAAGAAAACTGTCCGAGACGTGAACGTCACCGAAAAGCGGGTGCTCGTACGCGTGGACTTTAACGTACCGATGGAAAATGGTCAGATCGAAGACGACGCGCGGATCCGCGCGTCGCTGCCCACCATCCGCTACCTGATCGAGCAGGGCGCGCGCATCATTCTGCTTTCTCACCTGGGCCGGCCCGATGGGTTTGTCATCGAAAGCTTGCGTATGAACCCTATCGCCGAACGCTTGGCAAATCTTCTGCGTGCACCGGTTGCCAAGGTGAACAACTGTATTGGCCCCGAGGTACAGGAAGCGGTACGCAACCTGCAGCCGGGGCAGATTTTGCTGCTAGAGAACGTCCGTTTCCACCCGGGGGAGGTGGTCAACGATACGCACTTTGCCGCCCGGTTGTCATCGATTGCCGACCTGTACGTTAACGATGCCTTCGCCAGCTCTCACCGCGCGCACGCATCTACCGCAGGTGTAGCGCGCTATTTGCCCTCTGTGGCTGGATTGCTGGTGGACAGCGAGCTGGAAGGCTTACATCGGATTCACACGCAGATCCGCGCGCCGGTGGTGGTTCTGCTTGGCGGAACTCAGCTTGTGGACAAGGCACACTTCATCGACTTCTTCATCAAGCGGGTGCAAGAACCGCTTGCCGATGAGGCAAACCGCCTGCTGGCTGCCGGTGTACTGGGGAACACCTTTTTGCACGCCCGTGGATTCGAGATTGGGCAGTCAAAAATCGACCGGGATGCGGTCGCCCTGGCGCGAGATTTGCTCTCCGACCTTGGGCCGCACATCATGCTGCCGGTAGATGCGATGATTACCCGCGCAGCGAACCCACAAGGGCCTGCCAAGGCTATCGCGATTGATCGCATTCCTGTGGATGGCTGCATCGTCGATATCGGCCCGCAGACGACGGAACGTTTTATCCGTTCTATGCAGTCCGCTGCTACAGTGATTTGGAATGGGCCAGTTGGACAGACACAGGAGCCTGAATTCCCCGAGGGCAGCCTGACGATTGCCCGTAAGATCGCCGCGCTGAAAAATGTGACCACCATTGCAGGCGGCGGCGATACGCTCGCCATACTCGACCATGCGGGTGTCAGCGGCCAATTTGACTACCTCTCCACCGGAGGGGCAGCCTTCCTCGACGCACTGCGCGGTCGCCCAATGCCCGGTATCAACGCGCTGGAAGAGGCTCCCGCTCCTGCTGCGGTGCCGGAGCAGGGGGAACATCAGACAGGAGGAACGACATGACCGAGAAAGAGTTGAACTTCGATATAGAATGGCAAAGCAAGTTGGGGGATATCGGCGATTTGGAGGACAAACTGCACAATGAGGCAGAAGTACGCCTTCGCAAGCTCACCAAAGGCAACACCGATATCACCGGAGCGGCGATTATTTTGGAGCATTCGGTTGAGGGTGCCAATACGCCCTACCTATACCGGGCGCGTGTCGTTACCTATACCCGCCCGGAAGATATTGCAGGCATTCAAGAGGCAGATACCGCGCTCGCTGCGTTAAAAGGCGCGCTGGATGCCGTGGAACGCCAGGTGCGCGAAAAACGCGACAAACTGCGCGAGCGCTGGAAACAGCAACGACCGGAAGGAGAACGGATTGATGACAACGATCAGTAAAGAAGAACTGCAACAATTATTAACCCAGCGGAAAGGGCACTGCATTTCCATCTTTATGCCTTCCATCGAGAAGAGTCAGGAGGTGCGGCAAAACGCAATCCGCTTTAAGAACCTGATCAACCAAGCCGAGCAGCTCTTGCTGCAAGCTGGGATGGAACAGAAAGAGGCGGATGCCTTTCTCGCCCCGGCAGTGGATCTGCTGGACGATGGTATGTTCTGGCAGCATCAATCCAGCGGGCTGGCGGTCTTTATTGCCAAAGACTTCTTCCAGACACATGCTCTGCGCATGGAACCCGAGGAAAATGTGACCCTTGCGGACCGCTTCACCATCAAGCCGCTGCTGCCGATGTTGCGTGAGGATGAGGAGTTTTATATTCTAACCGTCAGCCAGAACCAGGTGCACATGTTCCGCGCAACCCAGCAGGAGGTAGAGCCGGTGGAAGTTCCGAACATGCCAAAGTCATTGGTCGAGGCGGAAGGAGAAGATGTCTCCGACAACAACGTGAGCTTCCACACCAGCACCGCCGAACCAGGCTCCAGGCACGGAGGTGGAGAGCGGCCCGCAATCTTCTACGGCTACGGGCAGGGCGAAGAAGACCGTGACAAGCGGTTAGTCAACTTCTTCCACAAGGTAGATAAGGCCGTATCCGCTTACCTGCGGAACGATACGGCTCCGCTGCTGCTGGCAGGGGTAGAATATCATCTGCCGCTGTACAAGGAGGCCAATACCTATGCACACCTCGCGGATGATATTATCGCCGGAAACCATGACGAAACCGATCCGGATACGCTCCGCGAAGAAGCGTGGCAGAAGCTGGCGCCTATCTTTCACGATAACCGCGGACAGGTCGCCGAGCAGTATAAGATGCTGGCGGGACGCAAGGATCAGCGGGCGGTGAAGGATCTAAAAGAGGTGGTTAAAGCTGCCCCCTATGGACGCGTGGAAGTGCTGTTTGTCGATAAGAATGCCAAACAGTGGGGCACGTTCGATGAAACGAACATCGTTGTGAAGCTGGATAACGAGCATAAACCCGGCAACCAGGATCTGCTAGACTTTGCCGTGGCGCAAACCCTGATGAACGGCGGCACAGTCTACGCAGTCGATCCAGACGAACTGCCCGAGGGCAACACCCCGGTCGCGGCGATCTTCCGCTACTAAAAGAAGCCATACCCGAATAATAACCCCATCCGCATGGATGGGGTTATTATTCGCAATGAACTGCTCGGCTGGACGGCATTCCCCAGCAGCTTGCGGATCACGTTTCAATACGTGCTCTTCGAGTTGAAGGCCACGCCGCGCAATGCTCCCGTAGGGGCGCAGCGAATCTCTATAGCCTTATTGATGTAGAACCAATGGCTGCGCCCGGGCCCTAGAACCATCGGGTTCCGCGGCCACGGGCGCAGCCATTGGTTATATTACTTGCCGGGTTGACCTGCATCGCTGCGCCCCTACGAGTCCAAACAGCAAAATATAGCAAACGCCATGGGCATCCACATGCTGCTTTGACAACTTCATCAACCGCCGCACAAGGGAAAAATTACTACAATCACCCTTGACCGTCTGCCAGTATACCCGCCATTGCGTGCAGGGCCAGGATATACGAGCGCCAGCCGAACCCGGCAATCGTCCCCACACAGACCGGGGCGATCAGGGAGCGGTGGCGGAAGTCCTCGCGCGCCTGGGTGTTCGAGAGATGAACTTCGATTACCGGAAGCTGAATGGCGGCGACGGCATCGCGCAATGCCACAGAGGTGTGCGTGTACCCCGCTGGGTTGAAGATCACTCCGCCTCCCCAGGTCTGCGCATCATGTAGCGCTTCGATCAGCGCACCCTCGTGGTTCGACTGCTCGCAGCGCACTTCCAGCCCCAATCTTGCGCCCTCCTCCGCGGCCCGCCGGTTAATCTCCGACAGGTCGATCCGCCCGTATACGTCTGGCTCGCGCTGCCCCAGCAGGTTGAGATTCGGGCCGTGCAAAATGAGAATTGGCTTCATTGCTCCCCTCCAATAACGACTTCCCGCGCTTTCTCAAGCCGCTTCTGCCAGTCTTCTACCACAATGCCTACGCGCACCTCACCGATACGAGCCGGCAGGGCAAAGCGCACCTGCCCCGCGGATTTTTTCTTGTCGTGCTGCATGGCGGCGGCGATACGTTCTGTTTCCAGATCGGTGGGGATCTCCACCGGCAGGCCCGCACGCATCAGCGCCGCGCGGATCGTCTCCGCCAGGCCGCTTTCAGCTATGCCAATCTCTTCCGCAAGGCGGGCTTCAGCCACCATGCCAATGGCGACCGCTTCGCCGTGGCTGAGGGAGAAATCAGAAGCCAGTTCTACGCCATGACCGATTGTGTGCCCCAGGTTGAGCGCCTGGCGCAGACCCTTCTCATAGGGATCAATCTCGATCACGCGCAGCTTCACCGCCACACCCTGCTTGACCAATTGCTCGGGGTACGCCAGCGCAGCTTGCAAGCCGTGAGCGCACAGCTCGAACAAATCTGGGTCGCCGATCACGCCGTGCTTGATTACCTCCGCCAGCCCTCCGCGCAGCTCACGCTCGGGCAGAGTCGCCAGCAGCGCGGGGTCCGCCAGCACCAGCCGAGGTGGATAAAAGGCCCCCGCCAGGTTCTTGCCCTGAGGCAAGTCGATACCAGTCTTGCCGCCAATGCTAGAATCGATCATTGCCAGCAGCGTGGTGGGCACGTTGATCCACGGCACGCCACGCAGGTAGGTGGCGGCGGCAAAGCCCGTCAGGTCGCCTACCACACCGCCGCCCAGTGCGATCACCGGGCTGCCGCGCTCGATCCCCGCTTGCAGCAAACCTTCCCATACCTGCATCACCGTGTGTATCGTCTTATGCTCCTCCCCTGCCGAGAAGGTGATCACGTGCGGGATAAATCCGGCACGGAGCAGTGACTCGGCCGTTCGCTCGGCATACAATTCGCCAACATTGGAATCGGTTACCACTGCGGCGGGCGGATGCTGCCCTACGCCAAAGCCGAGCCTGAGCAAGTGCTCCCCGAGAGCTTCCAGTCCATTCATGGCTATGCGCAGACCGTAAGGAGCACCCATTCCGCGTACGCGGAACGCGCCAAGAAGCATCTGTGCCTGCCGCAGCGCTTCTTCCCGTGCCAGCCGATTTACGTCCAGCCGCAGCGGGAAGGATGCGTAGTGCGCGCTGCGCAGCGCCAGCAGCCCGCGCAGCCGCTCCACCGGGTCGCCGGTTAGGAGCGGTCGGCCATCTGCTTCACCGGATGCCAGCCGCGCCGCCAATGTATTGAGTGAAGCGGAGAGACACAGCACCACGCCGCTCGCTTCCGCCGCCTCTCGCGCCGCCGGGTTGAGCAGCGCCCCGCCGCCCAGGGCGATCACACGCTCACCAGCGGTCTCTTCATTAATTAATGCATTAAGCGCATCCAGCTCGCGGCGGCGGAAGCCCTGCTCGCCTTCCTCGGTGAAGATCTGCGGGATGCCGCACCTCGCCTGTGCTTCAATGTTGCTGTCCAGATCATGGAATGGCAGGTCGAGCGCGGCGGCGAGGTCGCTGCCCAGCGTGGTTTTGCCGGAACCGGGCGGTCCGTAGAGAAAGATGTTCATGCGCCTGCCTCCTCTGGCCAAAAGACGTGGCTGCCGCCGTCCATGCGCAGGTCTTCGAGCCGCGCCTTGCGCAGGGCAGCAAACCTGGGGCGAATCTCATCGAGCGAGTCGCCGCCCAGCTTTTCGAGCAGGGCATCGGCGAGAACAACCGCCACCACGGCCTCCAGGATCGGCACGGCACGTGGAACCGGGCAGAAATCGGAGCGCTCGTAGGTCGTATCAGTCTCCGCGCCGGTCGACAGATCTACCGTCCGCTGCGGGGTGAGCGTGCTGGCGATCGGCTTCATCGCCGCGCGGATCACCAGCGGCTGCCCGGTGCTGATACCGCCCTCAACGCCGCCAGAGCGGTCGGTTGGGCGCACCAGCGCGCCGCCATCCAGGTGGATGGCATCATGCACGCTGGTGCCCGGCAGGCGGGTGTTGTCGAAGGCGGGGCCAAATTCCACGCCTTTCATGGCTTGAACGCTCATCACCGCTGCGGCGAGGCGCGCTTCCAGGCGGCGATCCCACTGCACGTGCGAGCCCAGACCCGCCGGAAGCCCCAGCGCCACCACTTCCAGCACGCCGCCCAGCGTATCGCGTTCAGTCATCACCTGCCGGATGCGCGCGCGCATGGCTTCCGCCGCGGCAGGGTCGGGGCAGCGCACGTCCGACTCTTCAGCGCGGGCAAAGCGCTCCGCGTAGGGCAGATCCTCCACCTGCCCGGTGACCGCTCCGATAGAGCAGACGTAGCCGCCAATCTGGATGCCAAATTCCGCCAGCAGTCGCTGGCAGATGCCCCCCACTGCCACTCGCGCGGCCGTTTCGCGGGCGGATGCGCGTTCCAGTGCCGGGCGCAGATCGTTATACCCGTACTTCACCGCTCCGGCGAGGTCCACATGCCCCGGGCGCGGGGTGGTGAACGCATCCACAGCCCGGCCACGCCACTTGGCGTGATCGAGATTGTCAATCTTTAAGGCAATTGGCGCGCCAGTGGTGCGCCCTTCCATCACGCCGGAAAGAATCTGCGCCTGGTCGCGCTCCAGCTTCATGCGCGGTCCGGCCCCATAACCCTGCTGGCGGCGCGCAAGCTGGTCGTTGATGCTTTTTTCATCCAGCGGTAGGCCAGCTGGGATGCCTTCAAGAATGGCTACCAGCGCCGGGCCGTGCGATTCACCGGCGGTGAGAAATCGGATTGTCATAGCAGTGCTTTCTCCATTGTTTCAAACGGCGGCTCGACTCCAATCCACTGGTGGAATGCCAGGGCCGCTTGCGCCGCCAGCATCCCCGCCCCGTTGCTGGCAGCCAGCCCGGCAGAACGAGCCCGGCGCAGCAGTACAGTCTCGGCAGGATTGTAAATCAGATCATATACGGCGGCGAACTGCGGCAGCGGGATATCATCGGGCCAGGGGCAGCCGTGATAATTCGGGTGCATGCCAAGCGGAGTGGTATTGACCACTAGCCGGCAGGGCTGCGTGGCGAAATCGCGCAAGTCTTGCAGATCACCACAGGCCATTGGCCCAGGCAAATCGAGCTTCCCAAAGTCTTCCACCAAAGCCGCCGCTTGCTCGGCGCGCCGCGCCAGTACGCGCACGCTCCAGCCCTCGCGCGCAAGGGCGTACACCACGGCCCGCGCTGATCCGCCCGCTCCCAGCACGAGTGCCGTGCCCGCCGGTTCGCGGCCTACCAGCCGTGCTAGATCGTGCAAAAAGCCGGGTACATCGGTGTTATCGCCAATAATGCGCCCGCTGGCATCCCGCGAGAGCGTGTTGACCGCGCTAACTGCTTCCGCAACCCCGGTCAGGCGGTCGACAAATGGGATCACCGTGCCCTTATGCGGGATGGTGACGTTCAGCCCATCCAGGCGGCACGCACGGAGGTCTTCGATAAGCGATTCAATCTCCGCACGTCCTGCTTCGGTTGGCGCAATGGCAAACAGGCGGTATTCGCCCTCCAGCCCGGCCCACGCCAGCGCGGCATGATGGAGCTGCGGCGAGCGGCTGTGCCCCAGCGGGTAGCCGATGAGCCCCAGGCGGTAAAAACGGCGCTCTCCGGTCATTGGTTAATCGCTATCCGCGCGCCCAGGCCGCGAAGCGATTGCACAAACCCCGGGAAGGACTCATCGATGATCTCCGCGCCCTCCACGGTCACCGGTCCGTGCGCCGCGAGCCCTGCCACTGCCATCGCCATTGCCAGCCGGTGATCGCCGTGCGCCGTGGCCGTGCCGCCCAGGGGGCTTTGCCCGCCAGCGATGGTGAAGCCGTCTGCTTGCTCTTTTGCATCCGCGCCCAACGCGTTGAGTTCCTGCACCAATGTGCTGATGCGGTCGGATTCTTTCAAGCGCAGCTCTGCTGCCTCACGGACCTCCGTCACGCCTTTCGCGTAAGCTGCCGCCGCGCCAAAGACCGAGAACTCGTCAATCATGCGCACAACCAGCGGCCCGCATACCTGCCCGCTGCACAGCCGCGAGGAGCGCACGCGCAGGTTCGCCACCGGCTCACCAGCCTGTTCGGTTTCATTCTCTACATGAATATCCGCGCCCATTGCACGCAGCGCATCGATCAGCCCGGTGCGGGTAGGGTTGATCTCTACGCCAGGAATGACGATTTCGGAGCCCGGCGTAATCAGCCCGGCGACGATGAGGAAGGCTGCCGCCGACATATCGCCCGGCAGGGTCATGTGAAGCGGCCGCAGCGGGTTGGCGGGCGGAGTTAGGCGCGTCTCGTAGACTGGTGATTCCCCATCCAGCACCCGGCTCGTCACTCGCGCGCCCATGCTGCCCAGCATCCGCTCGGTGTGATCGCGACTGGGGCCTGGCTCGCGCAAAACCGTCTCGCCATCCGCGGCCAGCGCTGCCAGCAGCAGGCAGGATTTCACCTGCGCGCTGGCTACCGGGAGAGTCTCGTCCAGTGGGTTCAATTTTTGATCAGCCGGCCGTTCCAGCAGTCGCAGCGGCGCGCCGCCGCCAGCATCCGCCGATATCGGAACGCCCATCCGCCGCAGCGGCTCGACGATACGATCCATTGGGCGGCGGCGCAGCCCCGCGGAGCCATCCAGCACCGCTGGAATGCCCGCCGCCGCAATCGCCCCTGCCAGCAAGCGGATGGTGGTAGCCGAGTTGCCGCAGTCCAGCGGGGCATCCGGAGCAATGAAGCCGCGCAGCCCGCGACCCTCCACTGTCAGTGTCTCGCCTTCAAGCGACCAGCGCACGCCCAGCACCTTGAGCGCGTTGAGCATGGCGCGGGTAACGCCGGAGACGAGGAAATTTTCGATGCGGCTCTCGCCTTCGGCCAGCGCGGCAAACAGCACCGCCCGGTGCGAGAGCGATTTATCGCCCGGCACCAGAACGGTACCGCGAAGCGGATTGCCTGGAAAAACAGTCAGTTTCATCGATCCCCCTTCAGGGTGGAATAGCGCTGCGATGTCTCGTCCAGCAGCGCCGCGATCGCTGCGTCGTCCCCATGTTCCAGCAGGGCATCCCATTCATCCAGGGCCTTGCGGATGCGGTCCAGCGCTGCTCGGACGTTGGCGCGGTTGGTTTGCAAGATATCCATCATCATACGGGTGGATCCGCCCGAGAGCCGCGCCATACCGCGAAAACCCGGCCCCACCAGCGGGGCGGCCTCTGGCGGGGTCGCACGGACCATCGCGCCTGAGAGCAAAAACGGGACATGGCTGGTGGCCGCAACCCAGCGGTCGTGCGTGTCTGATTCGATCCACAGGGGGCAGGCGTCAATTGCGCGCGCCAGCGATTCGGCGAGCAGCTTCCCGCGGTTGGAGGTGCGCCTGGCGGCGACCAAAGCGAACGGCGCATCCCGGTACAAATCCGCATCGGCATGGCGCAGCGAGGACTGCTCCTTGCCGCACATCGGATGCCCGCCAACCGGATCAAAGCGGTCTGGAAGGCGATTCATCGCGTCTACAATCTCCGCTTTGGTCGAGCCGAGGTCGAGCACCACGGGCTGCCCATCTACCAGCATGGGTAGATCGGCCAGGGTTTGCAAAATAGCGCGCACCGGCGCCGCCAGTACGATGAGATCCACTACGCCCAGACGCTCCACACCCGAGGCCAGCGCGTCTGGTGAGAAGGCAGCATCCACGATTCCGCGTTCCAGCGCAAGGGTTCGCGTGTCTTCGTCCGGGTCGATCCCCGTTATCTGTACTCGGCTGTCACTTTCACGCAGCGCCAGCGCCAGCGATCCGCCCATCAGGCCCAATCCCCAAATCGCCACGCGCTGGCGGCCAAAAAAGTCACCTGCAAACCCATCTTCATCCATTGGCGGCCTCGTTCTACGCGACCACAGCCGGAGTCTGGCTGGTGGGCAGCGGCTTTGGCTCTGGAACGGTGCGGCCCACGGCTTCGGCGATCACGCGGATCTGGCGCACCAGCTCGGCGAAACGCTCAGGTTTGAGCGACTGCATGCCATCCGACATGGCATCTTCAGGCGATGGATGCACCTCAATGATCAGCCCGTCCGCGCCCGCGGCAATGCCCGCCCGCGCAATGGGGCTGACGTATTCCCAATGGCCCGTGCTGTGGCTGGGGTCGAGTACCACGGGAAGGTGGGTCAGGCCCTTCAATACCGGGATGGCGTTGATATCGGTGGTGTTGCGAGTGGTCGTCTCGAAGGTGCGGATGCCGCGCTCGCACAGGATCACCCGGCGGTTGCCGTGCGAAAGGATGTATTCGGCAGCCATAAGGAATTCTTCAATCGTGGCGGACTGACCGCGCTTGAGCAGCACTGGTTTCTGGCTCTCCCCGGCAGCGTGCAGCAGCGAGAAGTTCTGCATGTTGCGCGCGCCAAGCTGGAGCACGTCCGCGTATTTCGCAACCAGCGGCACGAGATCCGGTGACATGACCTCGGTCACAATCGGCAGCCCGGTGACCTCGCGTGCTTCGGCGAGAAGCTGCAAGCCTTCTTCACCCAGGCCCTGGAAGGCATACGGCGACGTGCGCGGCTTGAACGCCCCGCCGCGCAGGGCGCGCGCTCCGGCCTCACGAACGGCGTGGGCGGTTTCCATCAACTGCACGCGATCTTCCACTGAGCACGGCCCGGCGATGATCATCAGATCCTTACCGCCGATGGTTGTGCCATCAACCGGGAAGACCGAGTCCTGCGGGATGAACTCGCGCGAGGTGAGCTTGTAGGGCCGCGAGATCGGCACAATGTGGTCGACTCCGCCCAGGCGGCCCAACTGCTCGCGGTTAACACGGCGTATATCGCCAACGACCCCGATCACGGTACGTTCATCGCCACGTGACAGGTGGGCGCGCAGCCCTTCGGACTCAACACGAGATACCACCTGGGCAATCTGGTCGGTGGAAGCTTCGGTAGACATGATAATCATCATTGCACACACTCCTAAACGGATCGAATAACGGTTGGTAAAAAACGAATGTATTACGCTTGTGGGCCGGGCTCTTCGGTGCTGCGTACCGCAAACACCACAAAACCCAAAGACAGATAGGTTACAAACTACGAATGATTGCTTGCCGCGACAAGATCCGGGCGAAGCTGAACGGCGTCACGCAAATATACGTGGCGTATCTCCTTCTGCAAGCGGTCGGTGTTCCACATAATCATCACACGGATGCAACACGGCAGGCTGCCCGGCACGGGGATTTCCTGGGCGCACATCAGCGGTACCTCACCCCACCCCATATCGCGAGCGGCACGGGCAGGATGCGCGGCGATCAGATCGTGGGTGACGGTAAAAAAAGCGCTGGCGATATCGTCGGGCCGGAGGGACGGGTTAGCCTCGAGAATCGCCAGCAGCAGCTCGCGGGTGGCCGAGAGTACAGCCTCGGCCTGGTTTTCACACACGGTGGTCGCGCCACGAATACCACGAACAGACATACCTGCCTCCAAAGTTTTTCTTGTTTTCTCTACGCAAAATCGATGAAGTCGATTTTGCGTAGAGAAAGCACGCTTTTATTACACAAAAAAACCGCGGGCCATTGGGCCTCGCGGTTGGGTCGATCAGGTTCTTTCGTACCCGCTTAAGCGTCGCCAATGGCAGCCGTGGACCGGGAGCCATAAAACCAAAAGGCGTACGCAAAATAATAGCGGGCAGTCAATTTCATAAAAAGTATTGTAGCCCGGCGGTAGAGCGATGTCAAGAAGCAATTTCGGTAAAGATAGGGATTGTGCGTAAGGCCAAGGTGACTGGGTCACCTTGGCCTTACGCACAATCCCTATCTACTATATTGATACTTTCAGGAT
>JAEYTI010000102.1 GCA_023434145.1 Chloroflexota bacterium
TGCTCTGCATCGCCCATAATTTCGCAAAAATGGCGAGCGCCTGATCGCCATTTTTTTTCCTTTTTCAAAACCAACTTTTTTGAATCAAGGGGGCTGTCTGAATTTACTTTTCAGACAGCCCCAACAATTTTAGCTAGTTCTTAGTCGTTCTGGTTGACCTTCACCGCGCGCCCGGTGTTGGACGACTCAATGCTGCCAAAGACCACGCGCATGCTCTTCAGCACCTCTTCACCGGTGAGCACCGGCTCGCGATTTTCAACGATGCAGTCGACAAACGTATCGATCACGCCAGATTTGGTCTGCCGTTCGTTGGTCTGAATGGCGTCGATCTGGTAAAGAACCTTCTCGCGGTTGCGGGTGGTGACCTTGAGCGAGTAATCCGGATCGTCGTAGATGCGCATGATGCCCTTGGTGCCATACAGCACGGTGCTGTTGTCTTCCGCGCCGTAGGAAGTCCAGCTAATGGCCATAGTGCCGGTCGCGCCGCCCGAAAGCTTGAAGATGCAGATGGCGTTATCGTCCACGTCGATCAGGCTGCCATCGGCATATTTCTTGTCGACGGTGGTAAGCTGCGCCGTGGTCTCCACCACCGTCTGGCCGGTGAGGAAGTGGATGAGATCGGTCTTGTGGATGCCCAGATCGGCCATCACGCCCATCACGGCGCGGCGTTTGTCGAAGAACCACGTCTCGGGGCCCGGATCGATGCTCCAGGTTTCGGGACCGCCGTGGAAGAAGGTGGTGCGGAAGGTGACGATATCTCCGATCATCCCGCTTGCCACCAGCTCTTTGGCTTTCACGTGCGCCTTGGCCATGCGCTGGTTGTGTCCCAGCATCAAAAAGCGCCCCGACTCGCGGGCGGCCTTCATCATGGCATCACATTCTTCTATGGAGCCGGCCATTGGCTTTTCGCACAGCACGTGCTTGCCGGCCTTTAGCGCGGCGATGCTCTGTTCCGCATGGACGGCATTGGGCGTGCACACGCTCACCGCGTCAATGTCTGCTGCCAGCAGCGCTTCCAGCGACTCGTAGGCTTTGCCGCCATACTTATTCGCCACTTCGGCGGCGCGCTTCTGGTTGATATCATAAAATCCCACCAGCTCAACGTTGGGATTGGACGCATATTCGGGAATATGCCGAAACTGCGCGATTTTCCCGCACCCGATCACACCGACTTTGACCATGGTTTTTCTAGGCTCCTATCGTATTTTGTTAAATGTATTTGCCTGGATGTCGTCTTGCGATAAATCAATCATATCACCCATTTGAAATCTCGTACAAGTGACGGAGATGAGAGGGTCAGGGCTTTCACAAAAAGTCGAGCGCTTTGTGAAAGCCCCATCCAGAGGGCCATCCCCCAACCCCTTCCTGCGCTTGCTCCGCAAGCTGGAAGGGGGAAAAGAGATTTTGGGGTATCGGTGGCCGCAATGCGGCCACCGATACCCCAAACCCCGAAAAAGGGAGGCAACTTTGTGACAACCGGCATGAGGGGGTGCGTTTGCGTGTGGATGGTGTGGGCGTGGGTGCACCCACGCCCACACCATCCACACGGCAAAATTCTTCCAATTCAGGGAACCTTTGTTGCTTTTTATCGTCTTATGTGTAGCAAGGGTAGAGGAACAGCAGAAAACAAACCCTCGCCCTTCACATCAAACCAAACAACTGAAAGGTTCTAACAATGCGTACCAGATTCTCTGCTCAAAAAATCGCGATGGCTTTCCTCGCGCTGCTGATCTTCGTTCTGGCGGCTTGCGCCCCCGCCCCCATGCCGCAGACCGGCGTGGAGCCCACTCAACCCGCGGACCCAACCGTCCCCGCCTCTCCCACCCCCGCGCCCGCCGTGTTCCCTGGGCTCGAAGCCGATGATATCCTCGTCCAGCTCGACTATGAGCCGGGCTTCACCCTGCCCGAGTACCGCTTCGCTTTCGGGCGCGTGCCCTTCTTCACCTTGCTGGCCGATGGCCGCGTGATCTACGTGGATGAAAATCAGGACTTCAAGGTGGTGATCGCCCAGCTTTCCATCGAAGAGGCCACCGCCCTGCTCGAACAGGTCCGCGAATTTGGCTTCGAGCGGTTGGAATCGCACACCGATATGTGCGGCAAGATGGTCGATGGCTCGGAAACCTGCATCGCCGACGCCTCCACCAGCGTAATGCGCGTTCGCATGGAAGACGGTACGCTGCGCGAGATCAAGAACTACGCCAACTTCGCCAACGAACCGGCCGCGTACGACGCGATCTACAACTTGCTGAACAATTACGAGAACGAACAGGCCACCGTCTACCTGCCGCACGGCGCTACGCTGTTCGTCCGCACAGCCGAAATGCCCACCGATGCCTCTCCAGCCGACTGGCCCTTCGACCCCGCCTACATCGAGCTGACGAGATTCGGTGAAATGGGCGCCGCATTCGCTCTGAGCGCAGAAGAAGCCGCATTATGGCAACTGCAAGTTGGTGTGAACAGCGGCCCGATCATCCTCCAGCACAAAGGCCAGCCCATCTCGGCCATGTTCGTCCCCTGGATGCCCGGCGTTGACTATACGGACGAGATCGCCGCAGAGTTCCGGGTTCAGTAAGAACGCCTCACCCCGACCCTCTCCATTTTGCAAAATCGGCAAAATGGAGAAGGTGCCTTTTATCAGATACGTCGTTTGTAAACAAATGCCCCCTTCGGTTCGGGTTATCATGAACATCAAAGGGGGTGCATTTCATTTCAGCCATATTTTCGGAACAAGGCACCCCCTCTCCATTTTTGCGGGTTGTGCCAGATTATTGTACTTAGAACCCAACAGCAAAAATGGAGAGGGGGCCGGGGGGTGAGGCGGTCGCTACGCTTACCTTACGCTGCGGCTTTCAGCGCCTGGTCCAGGTCCCACAGGATATCATCCACGTCTTCAATGCCAATGCTCAGGCGGATGAAGTCGGGGGAGACGCCGGCGCCCACCTGCTCCTCAGCTTTGAGCTGTGAATGCGTGGTGCTGGCCGGGTGGATCGCCAGGCTCTTCGCGTCGCCCACGTTGGCCAGGTGGCTGAGCAGCTTCAGGTTGTCGATAAAGCGCTTGCCCGCCTCCAGCCCGCCCTCGATGCCAAAGCCGAGGATGGCCCCTGCGCCTTTGGGTAGGTACTTCTGCGCGCGGGCGTGCTCCGGCGAGTCCTTCAGGCCGGGGTAAGCCACCCACTTCACATTGGGGTGCTGCTGGAGGAAGTCGGCCACGCAGTTGGTGTTGTAAATGTGGCGATCCATGCGCAGCGAGAGCGTCTCCAGTCCTTGCAGCAGCAAGAACGAGTTGAACGGCGACTGGCTGGCGCCGATATCGCGCAGCACCTGCACGCGCGTTTTGAGGATGAAGGCCAGGTTGCCCAGCGTGGAGTAGACCAGCCCATGGTACGAGTCATCCGGCGTGTTGAAGTTGGGGAAGCGCGGGTTGTTCTCCCACTGGAAGTTGCCGCCGTCCACAATCGCACCGCCGATAGAGGTGCCGTGCCCGCCGATGAACTTGGTGGTGGAATGCACCACGATGTTGGCCCCCCACTCGAACGGGCGGCACAGGTACGGCGTGGCAAAGGTGTTGTCGATCATCAGCGGAATGCCATACTCGCGCGCAATGGCCGAAACCTCTTCAAAGGGGAAGACGTTGATGCGCGGATTGCCCAGCGTCTCGCCGTAGATGATCTTGGTGTTGTCTTTGATCGCGCGGCGGAAGTTCTCCGGGTCCGAGGGGTCCACGAAGGTCACGTCGATGCCGAGACGCGGGAAGGTGTAGTTGAACTGGTTGTACGTACCGCCGTACAACGTCGATGCCGAGACGATGTGATCACCCGCCTCGCACAGCGCCAGGATCGCCATAGTCTGCGCGGCGTGGCCCGAGCTTGCCGCCAGCGCACCCACACCGCCTTCCAGGTCTGCCAGCCGCTGCTCGAACACGTCTGAAGTCGGGTTCATGATGCGGGTGTAGATGTTGCCAAACTCCTGCAAGGCAAACAACTTGGCCGCGTGGTCGGTGTTCTGGAACACGTAGGAGGTCGTCTGGTAGATCGGCACAGCGCGCGAGCCGGTGGTCGGGTCGGGCTGCTGCCCGGCATGTAACTGGCGGGTGGTAAAGCCAAATTTGCGGTCGGAAGACATGGTCAGCTCCTTTGAGTCGATAAGGCGGAGGCGATGGGCGCGCGGCTTCCATTTGGGCTGCGGCGGCCCACCTTCTCCAGGTCGTAGGGCGTTTCCTGGTAGACGTAATAGTTCAACCAGTTCACAAACAATAAGTTGGAATGTCCCCGCCAGCGCACAACGGGCGCGCGGCTGGGGTCATCTTCGGGGTAGTAATTGCGCGGTACCTTGATGGGCAGATTCTGCCGCACATCGCGATCGTACTCGGCCTTCAGCGTCAGCGGATCGTACTCCGAGTGCCCGGTGACGAAGATCTGCCGCCCATCCTTGCTCGCCACAATGTACACGCCTGCCTCCTCCGACTCGGAGAGGATCTCCAGCGCAGGCGCCTTCTCGACATCCGCGCGGCGGATCTCGGTATGACGCGAGTGCGGGGCGTAGTACACGTCGTCGAAGCCGCGCAGCAGCGGCACGTTCTGGCGATTTACCCCATGCTCGAATACGCCAAACATCTTCTCGCTCAGCGGGTATTTGGGGATGCCGTAGTGATGGTACAGCCCCGCCTGCGCGCCCCAGCAGATATACAGCGTGGCAAAGACGTGGTCCCTGGCCCAATCCATAATGCTGGTCAGCTCTTGCCAGTAGTCCACCGCCTCGAAGGGCAGATTTTCCACCGGCGCGCCGGTGATGATGAGACCGTCAAAACGCTCACCCGCCACATCGTTGAAAGTGCGGTAGAAGGCCAGCAGGTGCTCTTCGGGCGTGTTCTTGCTCTCGTGGGTCGCCATGCGCAGCAGCGTGATCTCAACCTGCAGCGGTGAGTTGCCGATCAGGCGCAAAAGCTGCGTTTCGGTGACAATTTTTGTCGGCATCAGGTTCAAAATGGCAATCCGCATTGGGCGGATATCCTGATGCACAGCGCGCTGCTCGCCCATGACAAAAATATTTTCCTTCGCCAGTATCTCTCTGGCAGGCAGCGATTCGGGAATGATCACAGGCATTGGTACATACTCCTATTTTGTGGTTTGTATCCTTTGGGTGGGCTACCTTGTAGCCCACCCAAAGGATACAAACCACATTCCAAAAATTTTTCAAAACAAAACGACCCCTTCTGGTATAAGAAGAGGTCGCAAAATTCGAACTGCGCGTCTCCTCTCATCTTCCAGAAACCGACGGAACTTGCATTCCGCCTCTGCAGGAATTGGCACCATACTGTCGCAGCTACGCTGCTTACGGCTGGTTGTCGAGGTTTCACAGGGCCTGTCCCTCCACCTCTCTGGATAAGAGTGTTGCTCTCTATTTGGTTGTTGGGGATAATCGTACTGCAAACGCAGGCAAAAGTCAACGATTTTTAAGGTGCAATTTCGAGTGGTTTTGTCGGATTACAGAAGATGCTTCATTCCATGACACCATTGCCTGGAGGTTGATGAAGAATAAGAAATGAATCGCGTAACCATTGAGTTCTACCCTGCCTGCCGCCTGGCGGTTGAAACCGCGGCTAGGACAGCAAAGCCCCACCTTCGTGGGGCTAAGAGGCCGAGACAGCAGAGAAGCCTCATCTCACAGCCATTCTTCAACCCCACGAAGGTGGGGTTTTGGTACA
>JAEYTI010000218.1 GCA_023434145.1 Chloroflexota bacterium
GTCACAAAGTGACCCTGCCCCAACACACGGAAACACACCTCCTGGCCTTGTACGCTCAAGGAGAACTTTCATGCAAACAACCGAAGACCGGCGCGGAATAACGGGGGAACAGGATAAGCGCGATCGCGCGCGACCGCCCCGACCGGTGAACAGCATCTTAGACACTATTGGGAACACGCACCTGGTGCGTCTCAACCGGGTCATCGGCAAGCTCCCTGGAACCATTTACGCCAAAATTGAATATCTGAACCCCGCCGGGTCGGTCAAAGACCGGGTGGGGCTGGCGATCATCGAAGACGCTGAGCGCACTGGCAAGATCAAGCCCGGCGGAACCATTGTTGAGGCGACCTCGGGAAACACCGGCGCGGGGTTGGCGATCGCCGCCGCGGTGAAGGGCTATAAGACCGTCTTTGTGATGCCGGACAAGATGAGCGAGGAGAAAATCCGCTTCTTGCGGGCTTACGGCGCGCGCGTGGTGATTACGCCCACCGCCGTCACGCCGGATGATCCGCGCAGCTATTACAGCGTGGCAAAGCGTATCGTCTCCGAGACGCCCAACAGCATCCTCGCCAACCAGTACCATAACCCCGCCAACCCGCAGGCCCATTACGACACCACCGGTCCCGAAATCTGGGAGCAGACCGGCGGGCAGATCGATGTGTTCATCTGCGGCATGGGCACCGGCGGCACGGTAACCGGTGTTGCGCGCTATCTGAAGGAGCAAAACCCGGCCCTCAAAGTGGTGGGAATTGATATCGTCGGCTCGCTGCTCTACGAGACGTGGAAGCTGGGCCACATGCCCGAAGACCCCTACATGAAGACCTACAAGATCGAAGGCATCGGCGAGGACTTTATCCCTACTACGCTCGATCTCTCCCTCTGCGATGAAGTGGTGCAGGTGAATGACCGCGAGTCGTTCATCATGGCGCGGCGGCTGGTGCGTGAGGAAGGCATCTTCTCGGGTGGGTCGGCAGGCTCGGCGGTGGCGGGGCTGCTCAAGTCGCAGATCGTCCACGCGCTCAATCCGGGGCAGGTGGGGGTGGTGCTGCTGCCCGATACCGGAAGCCGCTACCTGAGTAAGTTCTACGACGACAACTGGATGCGCGAGAACGGCTTTTTGCCCGACGACCGCTCCCTGGTCACCGTGGGCGACGTGCTCAAACGCAAGCTGGGCCAGGAGCTGATCAAAGTGACCAACACCGCCCGCATGACCGACGTGGTGCAGTTGATGAAGAGCTACGACGTCTCGCAGATTCCGGTGGTGGATGGGGATGGGCGGCTGGTAGGCATTGTCACCGAGGTGGATCTGCTCGATCACCTGATCCACGCCGAACACGTTCACGATCCAGAAGAGACGATCACGCCGATGATCAACCCCAACGTGGTCTCAGTCGCCCCATCTGACAGCCTGGAAACGGTGTTGGGCGCGTTCGAGCGCGGGCGTGTGATCACCGTCATCGAAAACGACCAGCCGGTCGGCATTCTGACGAAGATCGATGTGATTGATTATCTGGCGGGGTAGGGGCTGTTTTGTTGCTACGCGGGTGAGAAGTACCCGCGTAGCAACACCCCTTAATTCCCGTTATCTGAACTGACGGTGTGATAATACGAATCGTAGGTTTCGATAAACGAAAAGCCTAAACGCTCTGCCAATTTGCACGACTCAGGGTTCGCCGCGTCCCAGTTCGGTCTCAAGTTCCGTTCTAAGCAGTCCAGAAGCAGCTTGCTGCTCAAGGCCGTCGCTACTCCTTTCTGCCGGTAAGGTTCATCAATAAAAACGCTAACCTCGATGCCCGTACTGCATACAAGCGAAGAATATGCAACGCCCATTACTTTTTGCTGATCAAAAATGGTGTATCCGATGCCACGTTCGACAAAATCTTCGGCGGAATCGAAATCAGACAATTCCAAATAGCTGTCTGGTTGTGAAGCAAACAGCGCCGCGATTTCCGCGTCAATGGGAACAATACGCGCCTCGTACCCAGAATTCTGGAGGCAAGCGGCTAAGTGATCTTTTGAAAGATTCGAGGCTGAAAACATATAGCGCGTGAAGGGCTTAAGGTGTTCCCCAAAGATTTCTTCTGCCAAATCGATCCAATCGGGCGGCGAGGGCATGAGTAAGTTGTAACTGGGGAATTCCTTCATCATCGCATAGCCACCAGGGCTATGGGCTTCGCCTGCAAAATACCAAAACGGTCCAATCACGATTCGATACGATGATGGCTGCGCCAGGTCATCGACAAAGGCTTTTCCCATCTGCCCTTCAATAACACAATCGATCGAAAAATCTACCCGTTTATTGTTATGAAAAACCCGTGAGAGTTTGAGGCGATTTGCTTTTGTAAGTTCCAGCTCATAAGCCATTTGTCGTCTCCCATGTTCAAGATCCGTTCAAACTTGTTGGACTATTCCGAAAATAAGGTTTAGCCTTTTCCCACAGTTTATTATACAAAACTGCGTGACTTGTTATGATCTGTGCGGTTTTTCTCATCGCTGCGCCCTACTTGAAATAGTGATCAACAAATCATTCCTCTTTCATCCCCCAAAATCGCAGCGTCATATCCGCGGATAAAGACATCAACAGCGTTCCATCCGGGGAGAAAACAAGGTAATAGATCGGGTCGTAGGTCTCGTCGGTGTGGGCGTCCCAGGTGGCCAGCAGCTTGCCGGTGGCCGGGTCGGCCAGCACGATACTGCCATCCGATCCGCCGGAAGCGATCAGCCTTCCATCTGGCGAGAATGCCAGTTCGCTGATGCCGTGCGTGCTGCTCCAATTCCAGGGTGGGCCCTCGCTCCAGTCAGACGTCTTCCACGGTACAGCAGTCGTGCCAAAGCCCATGACCAGCGTGCTGTCATCCGGCGAGAAGGCCATTTCATCGGGTGAAAAACCAGAGGGGTATCCCTGGGAGACGAGCGATGCCGCCTGCTGGCCATCCTCCACCTGCCAGACGGTCACGGTACCTGTCCCCATGTACTGAGTACCGGCGAGGAGCCTCCCTTCGTGGGAGAATCGGAGAATATCCAGATTCATGGCCGGGGTCAGGGTGCGGACCAGCTCGCCCGTGTCCAGGCCCCAGATGGCGATCCCGTTTTCGGTGGAGAGCGCCAGCAGGCGGTTGTCAGGCGAAAACAAGCCGGTGGTGAGGGGGCCTGGGTCAAGGGTCAGCAGCAGCTCGTTTTCCGGAAGAGACCATACTTCCATCACGCAGGGCTTCGGATCGGTCCAACGGCAGTAATCGTAGTAAATGGCGTAGCGGGAGCCGTCCGCAGAGGCAATGAGGAAGCTGTAATCATGGGGGTGGACCAGCTCCAGGTGCAGCTCACCGGCGGGCAGATCCCAGAAACGCGTGCGGATGATCGGCCCGGAAGATTCGGTGGCTTCAGAGGCGATTTCCTTCTGGATGAGCACTCTTCCATCAGACGCGATCTGGCTCATGCCGAAGAACAGGTTGAAGTCATAGCCCTCACCCCAGCCGGCCAGCTCCACCACCTGGGCAGCATTGGCGGGTGAAATCACCGCGCCCGGCGCAATCTCCGGCGGATCGGCGTCGGGCAGGTTCGGCTCGAGGGTGGGGGTGACGGTGGGTGGCGGCGTGGCGGTAGGGGTGCTGGTGAGGGTAGCGGCGGGCCTGGCGCTGTTGGTGGGTGTAGGGATTGGGGGCATCGTTACGGTAATCGCTGCTCCTGGCGTAGGGATCGTTTGTGTAGGTGCCAGAACACAGCCAGAGGCCGCAGTTGCCAGAATTACGAGCAGAAAAAAGCAGGGTTTCATGGAAAATCACCTGAGAATTGGGCGGAGGTAAGATACATGTGTAGGAGCGTAAAAGAAAGCGCTGACAAATTGTGAAAAAAGGAGCAAAACTATTATATACATCGTCGCTACACATTTACAATAGATCGGCTGCACCCCTACAGTTTTATTGAGCCTATTCAATAAAAATCGTAAGCGTTCAGAAGGGTACAAGGAAAAGAACCAAATATTCAAGTTTTGGGAAAGGAGAAATGTCTGAAAAGATGTAAACTAAAGTTATGGAGTTGCCCTATGGATTACCCATACCACAAGAAGAGTGGGAAAGGACGCCAATATCGATTCAGGCCGTTGTAATCCTGCTGTGGCAAGAGAACCAAACATTAGTAGAGCAAGTGCATAATCTACAACAGCAAATGGGGAAAATTCAGGGTGATTTGGACAAGCTGAACGAACGGGTGAATAAGAATTCGCAGAACTCTTCTAAGCCCCCTTCCAGCGATCCCCCAAAAAGGCGAGTTTACCCCAAGCCTGAACCGAGTGAGCAGAAGAAAGGCGGGCAAAGAAAACATCCAGGGAATGGACGAAAGCTAATATCGGTAAAACAAGTTAGTCGGTTAGTGAAATCTATACCAACCGTTTGTAAAGACTGCGGAGCGCTATTGCTGGGCGAGGATGCCAAGCCAGAACGACCTCAGGTTTGTGAACTCCCCAAGATTGAGCCTGAGATTGTGGAATATCAACGCCATACATTGAATTGCGTGGTGTGTGGTGCAAAAAACCGAGCTGAATTGCCCAACTATATGCCGAGGGGCAGTTTTGGAGAACGGTTACAAGCTCTAATTGGGTATTTAAGCGGACGATTTGGGATTAGCCAGCGGGATATGAATGAGCTTCTGGAAACCGTGTTTCAGGTGGAGATTAGTCTGGGAAGTATCCCCGCTCAGCAACAAAATGTAAGCCAAGCTCTGCAACCGCCAGTGGAAGAAGCAAGAGCGTATGTGCAAAAGCAAGCGGCTGTGAACGTAGACGAAACTGGTTGGCATCAGTTGGCAGAAGACTTCTGGTTATGGGTTGGCGCGACCCCAGAAGTAACCATATTTAGAATTTTTAAAAACCGAAGTGGGAGTGGTGCAGAAACCCTATTAGGTAAAGATTTTTCTGGTATTGTGGGTTCGGATCGATATAGCGCTTATTCCTGGATCGATCCAACCCACCGTCAACTCTGTTGGGCACATCTTAAGCGTGATTTTCAGGCTTTGGTGGAACGTGGTGGTGAATCCCAAATAATCGGGCAAATGTTACTGGCCCGCCTCAAACAATTCTATGGTTTCTGGCATCGCTTCCGCAAAGGGAGCTTGACCCGAGCAGATTTCCAAGTGGTCATGCAACCTATTCGACAGGAAGTCACCGATCTGCTTGAAATAGGCACACTGTTGGGACACCGAGAAACGCGTCATACATGCAAAAATATCCTTAAAGTCAAGCAGGCGCTTTGGACTTTTGTGGATCAGGAAGGGATTGAACCCACCAATAACGTTGCGGAACGGGCGTTGCGAAGGGGCGTGATTTGGCGCAAACGTAGTTTCGGCACGCAAAGCGAGAATGGTAGCCTGTTTGTCGAGCGGATTTTGACAGCCGTGATGACTTTGCGTCAACAGGAACGGAACGTATTGGATTTCCTGACGGAGGCTTGCAAAGCTAACCTGTTGGGCATTACCGTCCCTTCATTGTTACCTGGGGAATAAAGACTATGATGAACGTAAATTATTTCGTTGTTGCAAAGAATGAAGCATCTCTTCTAAAAGCTATGATGGAAGCACTTCGAGGGAACGCTCATGTTTCTTTTGAAGGAAACTTATCGAAATGCGACTTTTCAAAGATACCAGGAGCATCTTCCCAAGAGACCGAAGTCCTAACAAGGACTACGCTTATTCCCGAGCTGGATTTTGTTGTGCTTCCACTGGAGAATGGAAATATTCCCCTCATTCTGGAGCAAGTGCTTCCGGATAATCGTTTTTCACGAGATATTATCCATATTCAAATCGAGAAGAATGACAGCTTGGACTTCGGCTCATACGATAACTTCGACCCTGACTGTATTGCTTGCAGTGAAAATATATCCAAAGAGTTTCTGCAATCTTTGGTAACAAAAGGCGTTTTGAAGTCTTTTGCCCCAGCGGAAAACCCAGATAAGCAAATATAGTGGAACGGTTTTCCCATTCACTGCCAATTGTTTTGCCCTACTGAACGGTTACTAAAAATCAATCTGCACTTTATAATTATTTGTCAATTCTCTCCCTTGGACTCAAATTTATAAAAGTCATAATCAATAAAATAAAACTGGGTATTGACAAAATAAAAATCCCTCCCTATAATCTTGTTTGTACCCTCGCTTATGTGTGGCTCGACCAAATGAGTATCCGCTCTCTTCGGGCCACACATAAGCACCAATCAAATAAACGCAGGTCCAAAATGCTGCCGCGCACCGTGCTGGAGAAGAGCATGACGCAAGCCACGCACGCTGCTCAGTGGCGTTTTTTATTGCCTGTTATTTTGACCCAACCTATTGGAGGATGCAGCCATGACCGAGTGGGCTATTGAAGCGGTAGACCTGGTAAAGAAGTTTCCGCGCAAAGAGAACAAAGACAAAGACAACGGCAGCGCAGAGAAGCCGAAGAAGCGCAGCTTCCTGCCGTTTGGCAAAAAGGCCGAGACTACCTACGTCTCGGCGGTGGACGGGGTGAGCCTCAACATCCGCCAGGGCGAGATCTTTGGCCTGCTGGGGCCGAACGGCGCGGGCAAGTCTACCACCATCCGCATGTTGTGCACGCTGCTCGAGCCGACCTCTGGCACGGCGCGGGTGAACGGGTACGATCTCGTCAAACAGGCCAACATGGTGCGCATGAACCTGGGCACGGTGCTGGCAGGCGAGCGCAGCATTTATTGGAAGCTTTCGGCGCGCGAGAATCTAGAATACTTCGCCGCGCTCTATCACATTCCGCCCGCGGTAGCGAAGAAGCGCGCCACCGAGCTGCTGGAACGCATGGAACTGACCTCCCGCGCCGATGACCTGGTAGAGAAGTTCTCCACCGGTATGCGCCAGCGCGTGGTCATCAGCAAGGCACTGATCGCCAACCCGCCCATCCTGCTGTTCGACGAGCCGACCCTGGGCCTCGACCCGCAAGCAGCACGCAACCTGCGCGAGCTGATCGCCGGGCTGAAGGAAGCCGGGCATACTATCCTGCTCACCACCCATTATATGGAGGAGGCCGACCAGCTCTCCGACCGCATCGGCATCATCGACCAGGGCAAGATCATTGCCCTGGATACGCCCGCCAACCTCAAGCAGCGCATTCAGCAAAAGGATGTGATCAAGCTGGAGATTGCCGGCTGGCACGATGACCTGGCGGGCAAGATCGGCGCGCTGCCCGGCGTGGAGCAGTTGGTGACGCACCCACTAGAAGGGGAGGCGATGCGCGAGGTGAACCTGCACGCCGAGAACTCCCGCGCGGTGCTGCCCGGCATCATCGAGACGGTCAATTACAACGGCACGCGCCTGGTGAACATGAACATCGTCAAGCCCTCGCTGGAAGACGTGTTTATCAACCTGACCGGCAAGGCGCTGAGGGACTGAGCGATGGAAACCACAACACAACAAGCACTGGTCAATACCGTTCCGCGCACCAGCTCGCGCTTGCTGGGCGATCTGCAGGCGCTGTGGTGGGTGGCGAAGAAGGAATGGTTCTACTTTGTCCGCTACCCAACCTGGATCATCAATATGCTGCTCTGGCCGGTCATCTTCCCGCTGGGCTACATCCTCTCGGCGCGGGCGCTGGCCGGGCCGGATAATTCCGGGCTGGCGCTGTTCACCGCGCGCACCGGTATCACCGATTACTACGGTTATATCGCCATTGGCACGATGGTGTGGATGGTGCAGAATGTAGCATTGTGGGGCGTGGGCTTTGCCCTGCGCAACGAACAGTGGCGCGGCACGCTGGAGACCAACTGGATGTCGCCCAGCTTCCGCTTTGCCTTTCTGTTTGGCCCGTCGGTGGTGCACATGGTTACCATGCTCACCTTCCTGGCGGTAGCAGGATTGGAATTCGCTTTTCTGTTCGGGGTCAAGTTCAACGGCAATCCGCTGCTGGTGCTGCTGATGATTATGCTCTCGATGCCGGCGATATATGGCCTGGCGATGACCTTTGCCAGCCTGGTAATCACCGCGAAAGAGGCCAACCAATTCGTGCAGATGGTGCGCGGCCTGGTGATGATCTTCTGTGGTATCACTTTCCCGGTGGCGATCCTGCCGGGCTGGATGCAGGGTGTGGCCCGCTGGATGCCGCAGACCTACATGATTGATGGTGTGCGCTCGGCCGCGCTGAGCGGGGCAACCTTTGCCGATCTGTGGCCGACCATGGTTGCGCTGATTGGCTTTGGCGCGTTCTGGCTGGCAATGGGCTACGTGGTGTTCGTGTGGATGGAACGCCGCGCCCGCCGCACCGGCGCGATTGGGCAGTATTAGTTATGACCAACAACGCCCCCGTCGTTGTTGGTCATAACTGGTAGCAGTACAGACGGGTGGGTATCTGTGTGTTGTATGCAGATGTAGCTTCGCTACATCTGCATACAACACACAGATACCCAGACAAAGATGATTCGTTACAAAACTAGAGGTACCATGAACCAAAAAATTCAAACCCTCTCACAGCCTTCCTTTGGCTCGCATCTACACGCCCTGTACGTGGTTGCAAAAAAAGACTGGAAGCACTTCTGGCGCTACCCGCTGAATGTGATCGGCTCGGTGATGCAGCCGCTGATCTGGCTGACGCCGGTGTTCTATATGGGCCAGGCGTTTAGCGTGGACGGTAAGGCGCTGGGCTTCGCTGCCTACTCTGGCACGACGGATTACATCTCGTTCGTCCTGCTCGGCACGGTGCTGAATAACTTCATCCAGTCGGTGTTCTGGGGCATTGGGTACGCCATGAAGAACGACATGGATACCGGCGTGCTGGAATCCAACTGGCTGACGCCCATGCCCCGCCCGCTGCTGCTGATCGGGCGCACCTTTGCCAACATGTTCACCACGGCCATCATGTCGCTGGTGATGCTGCTGGTGGCCGCGCTGCTGTTCGGCTTCCAGCCTACAGGAAATGCGCTGCTGGCGTTGGCCCCCGTGCTGCCCATGCTGATTGGCCTGTACGGGTTCGGCATCGCCTTCGCGGCCATCGTCCTGCTGCTGCGCGAGGCCAATACGCTGGTGGATATCAGCAGCTACGTGATTGGCCTGTTCTCCGGCTCGCAGTTCCCGGTGCAGGCGCTGCCGCGCTTCCTGGTGCCGTTCTCACTCGCCATCCCGCTCACCTACGGCTTCGACGCCGTGCGCGGCGCGCTGCTCCAGACCAACACGCTCATCCCCATTGGTTACGAGATCGCGCTGCTGGTGGTGTTCATGTTCATCATGATCTGGCTGGGGCTGGTCGTCTTCAACCGCATGGAGCGCAAGGTGCGCACAATGGGGACTTTAGGCCAGCATTAAAGAGATTAATCGCAAAGGGCGCAGAGGAACGCAGAGAAAAGAAAGAGGGTTTTACCACAGAGAAAACAGAGATAACAGAGGAAAAACAAACAGAGAAGAGAAATTTTATTTTTCTCTTCTCTCATTTCTTTCTCTGGTGTCTCTGTTCTCTCCGTGGTTAAGTCTCTTTCTTCCCTTTGCGGTAAAATCTCTTAACACAACTGGAGCAAAATTGCCAATGCTGCGAACATGGACCCGCCGACTCTTCCGCCTCATCCTTGCTGGGATTGCCATCTACCTTCTGGCAGCCCTTACACTAACCTTTGCCGGCTTGCGCGAAGATGCCACCTCCGCCGATGTGATTGTGGTGTTCGGCAACAAGGTAGAGCCTTCGGGCGTGCCATCTGCCAGCCTGGCCTCGCGGTTGGATAAGGCCGTGGAGCTATATCAGCTCTGCGTGGCGCCCTATGTAATCGCCAGCGGTGGCATCGGCAAGGAAGGCCGCGACGAAGCGCAGGTGATGGCCGATTACATGGCCGAACGCGGCGTTCCACACGAGGCGATCCTGGTCGATTCGGCGGGGAACAATACCTACCTCACCGCCCTGCACACCCGAGCGCTGGCGGAGGAACACGGCTTCCAGAGCTTTGCGCTAGTCTCGCATTTCTATCACCTGCCCCGCGCGCGGGTGACCTTCCTGCGCATGGGCATGGCGCCGGTGCAGATCGCCCACGCCCGCCGCTTCGTGGCCCGCGACTTCTACTACGGCCTCATGCGTGAGGTGATTGCCTACCCGGCGTACCTTTTGCGATCGTTTGAAGTGCAATAAATGCAACGGGCACTCGCATGCGAGTGCCCGTTGCATTTATTGCACTTCACTTTTTTCCCGCCAATAAGTGGTACCGTCCACCTCGCGCTGTATCATCTTGAAATCAATCAGGAAGCGGCGCAGCGAGGCATAATCGGCGTGGAACTGCTTCAGCGCCTCGTTCACCTGCTTCTCGTTGTAGCGCACGCCCGGCTCGAACACCTGCGCCACATGCCTCAGGATCGGCATCAGCTTCTTGGTCGCCATTGGGATCTCGCGCAGCCGCCCGTCGGGGGTGGAGTAGTTCTTCACCATCTTACGGTCGAAGTCGTCGGCGTTCTCATCGTTGGAGCGCGCTTCTACCTGCGGGCGCAGATTGGAAAGCGTCTCACGCGAGAACTGCTCCAGCGCTTTCGGGTCAATCGAGTAATAGATACCCGTCTTGCTTTCGCCCTCCATCCGCAGCAGACCGAGCTTTTCGATCTGCGCGAGCTGGCGGGGGAGATCGCTCATGCGCATATTCAACCGCGCGGCGATCTGGTCCACCGTGCAAGGCCCTTCCAACAGCATCGCTGCCATGCGCATGCGGTTCGCATCAACAAAGGCTTTAAAGAAATCGAGAATTCGCTCGTCCATTTCACATCTCCTAAAACTAATTCTATGTTTATAGAAATAATTATACGCTCATTTTGACCCCTGTCAAGAGCCAAATTTGCTATACTAAACAGGCAATCCGCATCCAAAAGAAACCGAAGGAGCATCGATGAACACACCGTCCAGCCTTCAGGCCGTAAAGCGCCTGTTCTCGTTCCCATTCGCCGACCCCGATTGGAAGAATAAGTTTCTCATCGGCAGCGGACTGCTGTTCGGCAGCTTTATCATCCCGCTGCTGCCCATGCTGCCGGTGTTCGGCTACGGCGCGCGGATCGTCCGCCAGACAGCCGAGGGCGAAAACGGCGAGCCGTACAAACTGCCCGAGTGGGATGATTGGAACGAGCTGTTTGTCGACGGCCTGCGCCTGTTTGGCGCCAACTTCTTCCTCACCCTTCCGGCCGCGCTGGTAATGATGGTGGGGTGGGGCATGTATATGGTGGGCATGCTCGGAACGATGAGCGCAGGAGACAATCCCCAGACCCTGGCGGATAGTTCGCCATTGTTCGTGCTCGGCTTTGGCGCCTTTTGGTGCAGTTTGTCGATTGGCATCCTGCTGATGTTCGTGACCTACCTGCTCGTACCGGTCACCCAGGCGCACGTGGCGGTGAAACGCTCGTTTGGCGCGTTCTTCCGCGTGGGGGAGTGGTGGCCCATCCTGCGCGCGAACATTGGCAGCTATCTGCTGATCTTGTTCCTGATGCTGGGCATGTACATGGTGTATATGTTCGCCTTCCAGATCCTCTACACGACCATCATCCTGTGCATGTTCCTGCCCGTGGTGATCGCCCCGCTGAGTTTCTACGGCCTGCTGGTGGTGTATCACCTCTCCGGTCTGGCTTATGCGGAGGGGCAGGGGAATGTGGCGATTGGGGAGATGATCGAACCCGCGGGTTTTGTGTAAGGCACGTACTTTCAAGAAATCGTGAGATGAATTATGGTGCTGTCGCCAGCCATGCAACAGGTAAAAGATTCGGATCGCCAGTGAGTGGGGTAACCATGCCATCCAAGAGATCAACCAGAACCGCGGGTAATGCCTCTCGTTGGAAAATGACCTGCTGGCTGTTGGGTGACCAAATTATGGGCACAGCCGGGCCGAAGAAATAGCCCGTTTCGGAGAGCGGTATGCAGTAATCGACCAGCCGCTGTTCTTTTGTGTCGAGAATGAAGACAGACGTGCCATAAATTGCCAGATATCGCCCATCGGGTGACCACTGGTAATCCTCTGCTGTAATTTCTGGCGTTTCTCGAAGATCAACCCACTGTGTACCTGCTCCCTCACTGTCGACAAGAAAAATTTCAAAGTTTTTATAGTTGAATTCCCGATCACCATTCGCAATCACTGCCATCCGGCTGCCATCTTTTGACCATATCGGGGGATAATCCAAACCGGTAGAAGCACGTTTCATCTCCCAAAGAATTTCCCCATTTCCTACGTCAATCATGGTTATCACGGCATCATGCGAATCCGTCTCTCTGGTGTAGGTGAGCCGTGTAAGGGTTGGATCGTACATTTGCTTCCATACAAAATGGCCCGCATGCTCTACCTGAAAAGTATAGCCATCTGATCTTTCCGAATTGAGAATCTGGGTCTCGTTCGTGATGGGGTTGAACACCTCTACATTTCTTTCGGATGTAGAGACAGGGTCATAGCTTACGAGCAAGTTCTGATCATCGAGCCATATCAATGCGGAATGCCAGTGGCGTTGGAACGGTGAGGCCGCCTCGATACCCCCGTTGGCGTTTACCAAAATCACCCGCATCTGATCATCGATGTAGGCAAACCGCTTTGCGTTTCCCGGCGGCCCGAAAGGTGTTAGAAAACCGGGTAGATCCGGCAGCGGTTCCATAATGCCAGTGTCAGGAGAAAGGGTGGAAAAGGTTTTCTTCTCGTTAGCGGGGCTGAAGTCAACGAAAATGAGCACGTCCTTCAAGGAAAGTCGTGAGAAATCCCAATCCACCCAATCAGCGCAGTTTTTTGTAACCTCCCGTATGGGTAAGGTGCTACTTCTGACCGTCGCGGTTGGCAGCGGAGTCGTTGAGGCTTGCAGCGCTGCGGTTGGTGGATGTGACGGCACCTGAGGTCGTGTACTTACGATCTTTGTAGAACGATCAGGGACAGGAGTAGCCGTTTCACCTCCGCAAGCGGAGAGAAAACAGGCGGCCAGGGCGAAAAGCAGTGGAATTAGCCCTCTTCTGAACTTCATTTCTTCCCCCTTAGAGGCTATCCTCTCCGTTTTCCCTCCGCATCAATGTAAAACCAATCCGCCGCGTGGGTGTTGACTCCATCACCCCTTGACCCCGCCAGACCCATCTGCCCCTTGCCGGCCACCGCCTCCCGCGCCCCGTCGATCTCGGGATCAGCGTAGCGGACGAACCAGCGCTCCAGTTCGGCGCGCAGGCTGCCCTGAACAGCGGCATGTTCCGGCCGGTCGATCAAATTGACCTCCTCGCCTGGGTCGTTTACCAGATCATACAGTTCGTGCGGACCGTAGGGGTAGCGGTGGATGTACTTCCACTCCCGCGTGCGGATCATCCGCGTTGGGCCGTACTCGTCGAACACCACCACGGAATCGCGCCCGGTGCGTTCTTCACCGCGCAGGATGGGCGCGAAGGATCGCCCGGGGAGATCGTCCGCTTCTGGATTTTCCATCCCGAGATATTCCAGCAGGGTGGGCAGCACTTCGTAATGCGAGAGCAGGTCGCGGCTCACCACACCTTCGGGCAGCACGCCCGGCTGCGCGGCGATAAACGGAATCTTGACCGAAGTATCGTACAGGTTGAGCGGGAAGGTGCCGTTGCCCTTGCCCCAGATGCCGTGATGGCCCATGTTCATGCCGTTGTCGGAGCTAAAGATCACCAGCGTGTTCTCTCGCAGGCCCAGCGCCTCCAGCCGGTCGAGAAGTTGGCCTACCGCCCGGTCGACACCGGAGATAGCGGCGTAGTAGCCTGTCAGCAGCTCGCGGCGCCGTTCGCCCGTTCCACGTGGGGCAGAGTTGATCTGGTTGGGGTGGGCAGGCAGGTCCGGCACGGATTCAAATGGGCAGTCGCGGTACAGGTCGCGCAGGTCGTCGGGGTGCTGGTCTGCGCCCCATGGCGAGTGCGGCGCGGTGAAGTAGACTCCCAGGTAGAACGGGTCAGGGTTCCCGGCACGCGTGTCGAGGAAGCGCAGGGCGTGGTCGGTGATTACATCGGTCAGGTAGCCGTCCTGGATGGTGAGCTCGCCGTCGGCGAAGAAGGGCGCGCCGTAGTAGGCGCTGCCGCCGAAGGGCATTACGTGCCAGTACGAGAATCCCTGCTGCGGATGCATACTGTCGCCCATGTGCCACTTGCCCGAGAGGGCGCAGGTATAGCCGTTCTCGGCCAGTGTCTGCGTATAGCCACGAAGGCCCGCGAGGTACTCGATCGCGGCGGAGTCACCGGCGAAGTTCTTCTCGCCCAGCCGCTCCGCCACTTCCGGCGAGACGTTGCCCCGGCGGATCCAGTCGTGCACGCCGTGCTGCGAGGGGATGCGCCCGGTCAGCAGCGAGGCACGCGCCGGAGAGCAGACGGGTGAAACGCAGAAGAAGTTCTCAAAATAGATGCCTGATGCCGCCAACCGGTCGAGGTTGGGGGTGTGGATCTCGCGGTTTCCCGCCGCGCCGAGCGCCCAGTAACCCTGGTCGTCGGTGAGCAGGAAGAGGATGTTGGGGCGAGTGGTCATAACGCTCCGTGTGGTTGTTTCTGGTTGTACCGGATGCCTCAATCTCTTGGAGGGGTGCGGCCATGCCTATTCATAATATGGCTGCGCCCATACTGGATCGTCAAGGTTCATTATAGACCAATACGTTCTATGGCTCGCGAAGCCCCACCTCCGGCTCCTCCCCAATTTCGTCAAAGCCCGAAATTAGGGAGGAGTGCCTTGTCTCGCGCAAGTATTGGCCAGCAAGGCACTCCTCCCTATTTTTCGCTTTGGAAAAATGGGGAGGAGCTGGAGGTGGGGTCACGCCCGTCAACCGACCACCATTTCTACGTTCCACCTTATCAGTCTACGATGGGTTGGATCAGATCGTTCTTTAATCCCACGAAGGTAGGGTTTGGGGTAGTAGCCGCCGGTTTCCACCGGCAGGAATACCAATGGTGGCAACTTGCGGTAACTTATAAAACTTGATGCTCAACCGCCATGACCCTCTGTTGAAAGCGGAGGGAAAGCAGGCCGACCAAAAAACCAATCATCGTACCGCCAACCACGGCAACGATTAGCCATTCGATGCTGCCGCCGATAAGATCCTGCACAAACAGGCTTTGCCAATTTTGCCAGAACCACGGTTCACCGCGGTTGGAAATATGCATCTCCATCCTGGCAGGAACACCGATAAAAGCCAACTGCACCCCGTTGGTGAGGTAGTACACGATCACCGAGATGCACCACGTGAAGACGTTTGCCAGAGCTCCCCTCCGTGCCGAGCGGGTGACTCTGACCTCATGCAAGACCACCGGAATCACAGGCACCAGCCAGATGCCAACAACCAGAATCAGCCAGGCGATGATATAGCCTGCGCCACCCAACGGTTGGCTGCTGATCAGGCCAACGATAAATTCCTGGTAGAAAAAGTCAAAAATGCCAAACACAATTCCGATGATGGCGTAGATGATCCAACGTCTTTTCACAAAACCTCCTGGTCAATGTTTCTCTATTGACGAGGCGGGGATCATAAAAGATCCAATATTTCCGCAAACGTCTCGCAGTAGTGATCGCACAACGCCTGCGTCCCCGACTCTGGAATATTCCCTCCAGCAATCCCAATCGTGGCGAAGCCTGCCAGCCGGATCGAGCACACGCCTGCGCCGGAGTCTTCGATGCCCACCACGCGGTGGCGCTCCTCGAATGGGATGCCCAGGCCGACCTTGCAGGTCTCTGCGTAGAGCCAGGGGTGCGGCTTGGGCTCCAGTTCTCCAAGGGTTCCCACCTCCCCTTTGCGCAGCGGGAACCCGGCGGTGATGATCGCGTCGTAGAACTCGCGCGGATCGCCCATGTTGAGCTGCCGGAAGGCTGAGATGATCTCGGGGTAGGCCTTCTCATACAGGCCCGAGGTCACCAGCCCGATTTTTACCTCGCGGCGCTTCAGCTCCAGTAGAAAGTCCTTCAGTCCTTCGGTGGGGGTGAAGGCGTCCGCCTTGCCGTGCCCTTCCATAATCTCGCGCATCTCGCGCCCGGTGTGCTCATAGTAGAAGCGCCGGGCCTCTTCCAGCGCAGAGCCGGGGCAGTACTTGTCGATGCAGTACTGCAAGTGCTCCGACACGCTGTGGCCCGAGACGAAGGGCAGGTCGGCCTCCTCTAGCTCGAAGCGCGGATTTTTGAGCAGCGAGGCGATCGACTGCTGGATGATCCACACCCAGAAGTGCTCGCTGCGGACGGACGTGCCGTCCAGGTCCATCAGCACCGCGCGGACGGGCCGCTCGATCCGCACCGGGCGGACGGGGTAGTAGGCCGGGTAGCCCAGCGCCGAGCTGACCAGGGCCAGTGTGCGGTCGGCCCAGGCGACAAACTCCACCTTGCGGTCGCCGGTGGCGGTGATCGAAACCACCCCATCTGCCCCAACGCGGAAAGCCCCATCGCTGCTCGCGCCCAGCGAGATTAGGCCAGAGTCCGGCCCAAATTCCCCCAGGTTGGGTATTTTGAGAAGCGACGGTGTCATACGTTTGTTATCCCCATGGTGCGATTATACGATATGTACCTATCCGAAACGCATGTTTTCGGGCTGGTTCCTGGCATCCTCCCCGTCGATTGCCCGTACAATTATCCTATGACATCGAAATCATGGAAAACCCGCTCCCGCAAGCCTCTCCTCTCTTTTGGCAAATGGCTGACTGTCGAGAGCCACACCGTCGAGCTTCCCAACGGCAAGGTGATCGACGATTGGGCCTGGGTCACCAGCCCGGATTTCGTCAACGTCCTCGCGCAGATGGAGGATGGCCGCTTTCTTATGTTCCGGCAGGGCAAGTACGGCCTGGAAGGCGAGTCGCTGGCCCCCGTGGGTGGATATTGCGAGCCGGGCGAAGAACCGCTGGCGGCGGCGCAGCGTGAGCTGCTGGAAGAAACCGGCCACACCGCCGCTTCCTGGACAGATCTTGGCACTTTCCGCGTGGACCCCAACCGGGGCGTGTGCATGGGCACATTGTTCCTGGCGCAGGGAGCGCGAAAAATCGCTGATCCGACCGCGGATGACCTGGAAGAGCAGCAAATCGTTTCTCTCACAATGGATGAATTGGAACGGGAACTGCTCGCCGGGCAGGTTAAATCGATGGCCTGGATGGCGAACGTGGCTTTAGCGCTCGTTTACCTGCGCAGCGGAGGCAAGTCTTGATCCCCGAGATCGATTTTGTCACGCTGGATGACTGCCACACCGCCTCCGACGTGACCGTGGTGATCGACGTGTGCCGGGCTTTCACCACGGCGGCTTATGCCTTCGGCGCAGGCGCGGAGCGCATCTACGTCACCGGCACGGTACAAGAGGCGCTGGATTTGAAAAATCGCATTCCCGGCGCGCTGGCAATGGGCGAGGTGGAAGGGGAGTACATCCCTGGCTTCGACTTTGGCAACTCGCCGGTGGAGCTTTCGCGGGCGGAGATTGCCGAGCGCACGCTGGTACAGCGCACCAGCGCGGGCACGCAGGGCATCGTCCGTTCTACCGGCGCGCGGCACCTGTTTGCAGCCAGTTTTGCTGTGGCGGGGGCAACGGTGCGCGCCATCCAGCGCCGCGATCCGCGCCGGGTAACGTTTGTGGTTACCGGGCGGCATTCCAGCGATCCCCGCTACGGTGACGAGGACCATGCTTGCGGCGCGTACATGGCGGCCCTGCTGCGCGGTGAGCGCCCCAACGTGCAGGATTACATGACCTGGAAACCGGACTGGCTCGACGCGCACCACCTGGCGCTGGCAAGTGAACCGCGCCGCGCTTTGCTGCTGGATGATCTACAATTGTGCATGACGCTCGACCATTTTGATTTCGCCCTGCATGTGACGCGGCAGGGCGGCCTGCTGGTGATGGAAAAGGAATATGACCCTCTACCCTGAAGATATCCTCAAACTGTTGCTGGCCCTCGCGCTGGGCGGCATCATCGGCGCGGAGCGCGAACTGCGCGATAAGGACGCCGGTTTTCGCACGCTGATGTTCATCTGTGCGGGCTCGGCCTTGTTCACCATTTTCTCCATCCGTATCGCTAGCCCCGGCGGGTTCCAGGGCGACCCGGCCCGCATCGCCGCGCAGATCGTCAGCGGCATCGGCTTCTTGGGCGCCGGGGTGATCTTGCGCGAGCACGGCGAGATCCGCGGGCTGACCACGGCTTCCACCATCTGGCTGGCGGCAGCGCTTGGCGTAGGCGTGGGCGTAGGGCAGATCCTTTTCTCTGTGCTGGCGGCGGCGATGCTGCTGCTGGCCCTGTGGGTCTTCCCCTCACTGGAGCGCATGATGGGCACTGTCAGCCAGGTGCGAACGTACACCATCACAACCACTGCAGACCGGCAGCGTTTTACCGAAATAACAGAGCGGTTCCGCACGCACAACTTGCTGGTGATGAAAGGCCAGCGCACGCGCGAAGGCGAAGATATGATCTGCACCTGGATGGTTTCTGGCCGCCCCAAAAATCACGAGGCGATGAGTGACGAACTGTTTGATGATCCATTGATCTCCAGGTTCGAGTCATAAGGAATGCGCCTCGAAGCCACAAATGCCCTTCACCCTCTCTACCCCCACCTTCACCCTTCGCCAGCTAGCGGAGACCGATGCAGCAGTTGCTGCCGTGCTGGAAATTTACCGCGGCTGTGAGGACTTCCTCGCGTTGGGGCCGGTAGCCACTGCCTCGGCAGCCATGGTGCGCGCCGATTTTGCCATCTCGCGCGGTGCGGGCGGCATCTTCTGCGGCATCTACGACTCAACCGGGCGCATGGTGGGCATCCTCGATTTCATCCCATCAGGTTTTGCGGGCGACCCTGCATGTGCCTTTCTGGAACTGCTGATGATCGCTGCACCGTACCGCGGGCAGGGGTTGGGCGAGCGCGTGGTTTGTGCTGTAGAAGAAGTGATCTGGCGGGATCGGCGGATCACCACCATCCGGTCGGGTGTGCAGATTAACAACCCCGGTGCAATCCGCTTCTGGCAGCGGATGGGGTATCGTATCACTGGCGAGGCAGCGGTCTTCGACGACGGTACCACCGCATTTCCGCTGTGCAAGTGGCGGGCCTCCGGCCAAAGCGGATGAACCAAGAATCTTTCCGAAAATTGTTTTGTGTTTGTTGATTGGGTGGCGTAGCCACCCAATCAACAAACACTAAACAATTTTCGGAAGCTGATACGTTTTCGTACACTTTTTACCAATTTGTGCGATAATCCGTGTGGTTATTTGTACAGCGGACCTGCTTCCCGGCACAACGGAACGCCGGAGCAACCGATCCCCGAGTTCCAGGACGGTTATGGAATCCAATCCGTATCATACGTTGAACGAGCAGTACGGCATCCCAGGCCATGTAACATTTCAGGCCGGACCGGGCGGGCTGGCTGCCGCTGTGATGGACAATGAACATGCTTCCGCACGAGTCACCCTGGCGGGTGGGCACGTGGTGGCCTACCAATCCAAGGGGCAGCAGCCGGTCTTATGGGTCAGTCCCAATTCGGCATATGAGGCGGGCAAGGCCATCCGCGGCGGCGTGCCGGTATGCTGGCCCTGGTTTGGCCCGCACCCCGATGGAGGCGATCTGCCCATGCACGGGTTGGTCCGCACCATGCTCTGGTCGGTGACCGGCGCTCGCGTCCTGCCCGGCGGCGCAACCGAGCTTCGTTTGGCTGTCTGCGATACGCCCGAAACGCGTGCGCAGTGGCCCTATCCCTTCCGGCTGGAAGAGATCATCACTGTTGGACCATCGCTGCGGATAGAGCTTGTGGCGCACAATACCGGCGGCGATCCATTCACTTATACCGCCGGGCTGCACCCATATTTCCAGGTATCGCATATTCGCCAGATCCGCATCTCTGGGCTGGAAGGCGTCAGCTACTTGGACAAGACCGATGATCTCAAGCGCAAGCCGGGCGAGGATACGCTCCGCATCACCGGCTGGACCGACCGCATCTACACCGGCACGGAGAACGATATGATCATCAATGACGAGGGTTACGGGCGAACGATACGCATTCGCAAGATGGGTAGCCGTACCAGCGTGGTGTGGAACCCGGATGAAAAAGCGGCGGGGATGCCCGACCTGGGCGCGGGGAACGAGCAGTTCTTCGTCTGTGCCGAGGCAGTGAACGCCGTGGATGACGCTGTTACCGTGCCGCCGGGTGGAGAAGCACGCCTGGGCATGGAAGTGACGCTGGATGAGCAGGGCGCGCCATGAAGCACGAACTGGCGGTGCTGGCCCTGTGGCTGCTGGCGGTCGTGCCAACCCTGTTGATCGTGCACCAAAGCGGGCTGTTTACCTACCTGGGCCCGCTGTACTTCTTGTGCATGGTCGGCTCCATCTACATCGTTCGCAGCGCAAAAAAGAAGGGATGAGAATCTATCCGAAAAATATTGTTTTGTGTTTGTTGATTGGGCGGCCGCGCCGCCCAATCAACAAACACAAAACAATTTTCAGATAGGTTCTCAATGGGTTGATGTTTTGCCCAGTCCGCGGAGAACGGTGGGCGCAAGCAAAACGAGAATTAATACCATAAATATTGACAAATCCCGTATAATAATATTTGACGGGATTGTTCGATTCTAATCTTTTGCTGGGCTTGAGCCCGCATACGAAGTGCTGGGGGCAACAAAACAAAGCATTGTAGACACTCAGGACAGGCAGGTTTTTGTGTATTTTGTGAGGGGGGTGCGCTGCATTCACAAAAATCCGGCCCCGGCCGAGGAATGGCAGTGCCTCCATGTGAAGCCCAAGGGGAGGGGCGTGATCATGGCTATCCAATCTTTGGTTACGATCGCGGTAGGAATTTTTATCGCATTCAGCGGATACAGCATGTTCCGCGGAATGCTGCCGCTGTGGGGATTTGTGCTGGGCGGGGGTACCGCCTATATGCTGCTGTCGTTGTTTGCGCCCACGCTGGTAGGTGAAATGGCCTTCCAGTTGATCGCGTTTATGGTGGGGGGCATCATCGGTGCGATGATGAGCGAGCCGCTGTATTACGTGATCGTCTTCTTTTCTGGCGCTGCGCTGGGGATGATTTGCGGCGTGATGGTGGGTGCGCTGGTCGATATGGGCGGTTTCCACTCGATCGAGCAGATTTCTGGTATCCTTGCCATGAGTTTCCCGCCCGCCCCGCAGACGGTGACGCAGTTGTTCTTCATGATCGTCATCGGCGTGGTCCTTGGCACGGCGGCGATCGGTTTCCAGCGCTTTATGATCACTGCCGCCAGCGCTTTCATAGGCGCGACCCTGATCATGACCGGCATGCAGTTTTCGGTGTCGCAGATGGCAGCCAACGCAATGGGCCGCGGCGCGATCATCATGGTTGGCTGGCTGATGTTGGGCATGATCGCCATCTTGGTTCAGTTCCGCACGGCCGGAGATGTGTAATTAAACAGAAGTTTCTCAGCCCGAGCAGTTATGATGAATTGGGGTCTTTGAGCTTTGCCGTGGTTGTAGGGGAGCGTTGCTTTGCAACGCTCCCCTACAACCACGGCATTTCCGATAGAGCAATAAATTTTTCGATAGGGAACTTTAGAAAAATAAAAGCAAATCGAAAGAAAACGTAAAAATCTATTGACAAATATAAAAATAATCGTAAAATGAGTTCAGAAAATAAAACTGCCTGAGCGGGCGAGAAAAGCTCCGCCCCGGGCAAACTTCGCGGGCTGGTGTTGTTTGTGTTGTACTGGCAATTGTCAACACAGTACAAACAATACGTAGACCGAACCTAGGAGTATTTTATGAATCCAATGTTAACCAAATGCCCCGTCTGCGAAGGCGACCTGGTCGTTACACGACTGCATTGCCCGGCCTGTGAGACGACCATCGAGGGCAGCTTCTCGCCGGGTGGCAGCCGCTTGCAAGAGGCCTTCTCGCCCGAACAGCTCAAACCGCTGCTGCCGTTCTCGCGCCTTACCGCCGAGCAATTGCAGTTCATCCTCACCTTTGTGCGCTGCGAGGGCCGCTTCAACCGCATGGAAGATGAGATGGGGCTGTCGTACCCGACCCTCCGCAACCGCCTGAACGAGATCATCCGCGCGATGGGCTACGAGCCCAGCCGTGAAGAGACGGCTGCCGCGGCAGCTTCTGCACGCGCCGAAGCGGGCGTGCCTGTACCTACGCCCGCCGAGCGCCAGGAAGTGTTGGAGCTGCTCGGGCGCGGCGAGATCGACATGGAAGAAGCCAAGCGCCGCCTGCGTGGCGAGCGGTCGTCGGCTGACTAATTGATTTGCTGGTTGTGACAACGAAAACAAGTGAGGAATCCCATGGCAACAATGGAAGAACGGATTAAGATCTTACAGATGGTTCAGGAAGGGAAAATCTCTCCGGAAGATGCTGCATCGCTTTTGGAGGCGATCAACAGCACGCCTGCCCAGCCGCAGCGGCCTGCTCCGTATGCTGTGCGCGCAGAGGACGCATTTCCCTCCGCGGATACAGAAATGGCCGGGTTAGGTCGCAAGCCCCGCTGGCTGCGCGTACGTGTGACGGATACAGACTCGGGCCGCCCGCGGGTCAATGTGCGCCTGCCGATCAGCATGGTCAGCGTGGGTCTGAAAATGGGCTCGCGCTTTGCGCCCCAGGTGGAAGGTCTAGACGCCGATCAGCTCATGAGCATCATCGAGTCGGGTGAAATGGGCCAGATTGTGGACGTGTACGACGATGAGGATGGAGAGCACGTTGAAGTGTTCTTAGAGTGATCGCATGTTAAAGGTATCGACCGAAAACTGGAAGAAAATCTTCTTCTTTATCTGGGCTGGGCAGGCGTTTTCGCTGGTCGGCAGCCAGATGGTGCACTTCGCCGTTGCGTGGTGGGTTACCCAATCCACCGGGTCGGCGGTGGTGCTGGCGACGATGGCTGTGTTCGGCATGGTCCCGCAGGTGGTGCTCGGGCCGTTCATTGGCGCGCTGGTAGACCGTTGGAACCGCCGCCGGGTAATGATTGTAGCCGACACGCTCATTGCACTGGTGACCCTCTGGCTGGCGATCATGTTCTTTACCGGGCAGATGCAGATCTGGTACTTGTATGCGACGGCGATCGTGCGCGGCACGCTGGGCGTGTTCCACTGGACAGCCATGCAAGCCTCCACCTCGCTGATGGTGCCCAAAGAGCAGCTTTCACGCGTGGCAGGCATGAACCAGACGCTCCAGGGCGTGCTCAACATCGCCGCGCCGCCGCTGGGCGCGCTGGTGGTGGGGCTGCTGCCCATGTGGGGTGTGATGATGCTCGATGTGGCGACGGCTGGAATCGCGATCATTCCGCTGCTGTTCGTCGCCATCCCGCAGCCGGAGAACGTCTCTGTCGAAGTGGTAACGCCGAGGGCTCTGCTGCGCGACGTGCGCGATGGCCTGCGCTACGTACTCGCGTGGCCGGGCATGGTCGCCGTGCTGCTGATGGCAACCGTGATCAACTTCCTGCTCAACCCCACCGGCACGCTGACCCCACTGCTGATTACCCGGCACTTTGAGGGCGGTGTTTGGCACCTGAGCGCGATGGAATCGGCCTGGGGTGTGGGAATCATCGCCGGCGGTCTGACGTTGAGCATCTGGGGAGGCTTCAAGCGCCGTATCGCCACATCCATGTTCTTCATTGCCGTGATGGGTGTATCCGTGCTGACCACCGGCATCACCCCACCGGCCTGGTTCTGGCTGGCGGTGGCCGCGAATGCAGTGGCCGGGTTCACGAACCCGCTGGTCAACGGGCCGTTGTTCGCCATGCTCCAGTCGCGCATCGCGCCAGAGATGCAGGGCCGGGTATTTACCCTTGTCAGCAGTGTGGCGGGCGCAATGTCGCCGCTGGGCATGCTGCTGGCGGCCCCAGTCGCGGACCAACTGGGCATCCAGGTGTGGTGGTGGATCGGCGGCATCGTCTGTATCGGTATGGGGCTGGGGGCCTTCCTGGTCCCGGCGATCATGAACATCGAAGAGGTCTCTCCGCCGATGGTGGCGCCAGCCGAGGTAACGCCACAACCTGTTTTAGCGGACTAAAGAAACGCCTCACACCCCGCAGCTTTGCTGCGTCCCCGTGCTTCGCGGGAAAACCATCTCATCTGCTTCGACCAGGTGATCTTCCGCGAAGCCCTCCATTTTTCAGCGAAAAGTAGAGAGGGGTACCTTGCTGGCCAACTTGAATGGCGGAACAAGGCACCCCTCTCCATTTTGCCGTTCTTGCAAAATGGAGAGGGGCCGGGGGTGAGGCGTTCTTTACTGTGTGATAAAATTGGGACAGGAGTTTTTTAAGAAATGGACGATTCAAACACTACGCCCCGGTCCCGCCGGATTGCCATGCTGATCGACGGAGACAATGCCCAGCCCTCTCTGATCAGTCACATGCTCGCGGAAGCCAGCAAATATGGCATGGTGATTATCCGCCGCATCTATGGCGACTGGACGACAGCCAATATGAACGGATGGAAGGATACGCTCCAAACGCATGCCATCCAGCCGATCCAGCAGTTTCGCTACACGGTGGGAAAGAACGCCACCGACAGCGCAATGATTATCGACGCGATGGATACCATGTATCAGGGTGGAATCGATGGGTTCTGCCTGGTTTCGAGCGACAGTGACTACACTCGGCTCGCCACTCGTATCCGCGAGAAAGGCATTTTTGTGATGGGGGTCGGCAAGAAGAGCACACCGCGTGCCTTTGTGAATGCGTGTGAGGTGTTCGTCTTCACCGAGAACCTGGTCCAGCCGGTGACTCGACCAAAGCCTTCCGCCAGCAGAAAACCGAACGGCCGCGGTGGTAAGGGATCGCAGCCGGCAGTGGAGACAGCCGTTGAACCAGCCGCGGAGCATAGCGAGAAGCCACCGGAAGAGCCATTGCCCCTGATCATGCAGGCCTTTGACCTGGCCGTGCAGGATGACGGTTGGGCCTTCCTGGGTGTAATGGGCAGCCACCTGCGCCAGCTCGACCCCAGCTTTGATCCGCGCACCTTTGGTTACAGGCAGCTATCCTCGCTGATCAAGGCCTACACAAAGACCTTCGAGCTGAAGACCGGCAAAAAAGGCGACGGCACCTTCAACGTCTACGTGCGTCTGAAGGAGTAGACCGGTGTTTGGGGGGCTGGCCCGGTTCGCGGCTCGCCTGCTGCATAGGCTGCACCGCGTTTGGCTGTGGATCGCGCGACCACTGACTCTTGGCGTGCGGGTGATCTTGCTGCGCGAAGGCGCCGCTGGGCCCGAGGTGCTGCTGGTGCGCCAGACCTATCAGGATGCCTGGGCGCTGCCCGGCGGCGGCGTAGAGCGCGGCGAGACGCTGGAGCAAGCCGCCTGCCGCGAAGCGCGCGAAGAAGCCGGAGCCGATCCGGTGACGCTGCACTTGCATGGCGTGTACACCAACTTCTTCGACTACAAATCCGACCACGTAACCGTGTTCACCTGCACTGACTTCCGCCTGGGTCCGCGCCCGAAGTCGTTGGAGATCGCCGAAGCGCAGTTCTTCCCGGTCGATGCACTGCCGGAAGACCTGTTCGCGGGTCACAGAAGAAGGGTGGAGGAGGTAGTCGGGGGCAGCCACGTGGCGGAAGCGGGGAAGTGGTAGCGAATCTCTAGAGCCACCTGGAACTTAGAACCAACGGCTGCGCCCGTTCGTAGAACTGCGAAATTCAGGCGTATAGCCGGTTTAGGTGCCGGCCAGCTGATGAACATGAAGAAATGGATCGCGTAATCAAGGCGGCTCAATCCCACCATTCGCCTGGCGGCTAAAGCCGCGGCTAGGTCAACAAAGTCCCACCTTCGTGGGACTCCATTTATTCGAACACGTGATTTTTTAACCAATTTACGAACTCAGACTTGTAATAACCATTTCTGTATTTACCAACCGTAGAAAAGCGGATACGGTTCATGCAGAAGAGAATAAGATCCGATATCACCCAGGATCATGAATAAGCAAAAAATTCCACAAAAGGGAGTCCCACGAAGGTGGGACTTTGTTGACCTAGCCGCGGCTTTAGCCGCCAGGCTTCCATGTGGCAGCCAAACTACTCCACCCTCGGCACATAAAACGGTACGCCGGAGCGCTGATACCGCTTATACGCCTTGCCGTATGCCCGCTCCAGCCGGTACTCCTCGTGCTTTGAGCCGAGCACCATATACACCGTGGCTGCGAGGTTGAATGCCAGCCGCTTGAGCGTCATCGTAGGGGTCAACCAGAAGACGGGCAGCGGGGCAAGGTTGAGCGGGTGGCGGCTGATTTTGAACGGCCCTTCTGTGTGCAGGTTGAGCGGCTTGCGCCCATGCCGCGGCTCAATCAGCGGGGCGGGGCCCTGTGCCTCAGGTTCGGGCGGGACGGGGTCCTCGCCGTCGATCCACGCCAGCAGGCTGCGGATGCCCAGGATGCGGAACACGCCCACCTGGTAGGCGGCTGCCGTGGCGAAGATTAGCCCGCCGAGCTGGCCCAAGCGCAGCAGCAGGGCCGGGAACCCGCGCACATGGTAGATCGCGCGGTCGGGCAGGCGGGCCAGGTAGGCGAGCAGCGCTGCCAGGGTCACCACCGACTGCGCCAGGTAAAACGGCCGGTACAACCCGGCCCGGTCGCGCTGGCCGAACCATTCGGTCGCCTTCTCCTTTGCCTGCCGCGATGCCAGCAAGCTGTGGACGGCCCCGAAGATACCCACTGCGGCAAATACCCGCACGAACATTCCCAATAATTTCACTGGTTCGTTCCTTTCAGCACCAGATCGACCATAGATGAAAAATTGACGCTTTGCGCCGAGGATGTGTTTCAGTTTGTTGGTGGGTTGGGGCAGGGGAACGAAGTTCCCC
>JAEYTI010000245.1 GCA_023434145.1 Chloroflexota bacterium
CGACGTAGTCGCGCACCACAAACACAAAAATAATTTTGGGATAGGTTCTTAGTTGCTTCCATTCTTTCGGGGTTAGGGGTGGCCCTCTGGATGGGTCTTTCACAAAGCGATCGAATTTTTGAAAGCCCAGTATACAGCCGCCCGGCAGGGCTGATCCATTACGAATTTTTTTGGTATAAATACATCAATTAGGAGATAACATGGAATCTGCGAAAGAAGCAGGAGCGAAGAATCCTCCGGTGGTGTTTATACTTTCCGGTGGGGTAGGGGCAAGCGCGGTGCAGTTATTGAACACCGTGCTGGCGCAGTTCCCGGAAGCCTCCGTTTCAGCGCAGACCATCGGCAACATCCGCCACCCCGAGCAGATCGACCGCGCGCTGGCGCAGGTGCAGCAGGCCGGCGGGCTGATCCTGCACACCTTTGTGGAAGATCACTTGCGCATTTACCTGGAAGAGGCGGCGCGGGCGAAGGGCATCCAGGCCATCGATTTGATGGGCCCGCTGATTGGCTGGCTCTCTGCCACCCTGGGCCAGCAGCCTATGCAGCAGCCGGGCCGCTATCGCCAGCTCCACCGCGAATACTTCGACCGGGTCGCCGCCCTGGAATACTCCCTGGCGCACGACGACGGCAAAAGCCCCGAAGGCTGGCCCCAGGCCGACGTGATTCTGGTGGGCGTTTCGCGTTCGGGGAAGACCCCGCTCGCCGTCTATCTGGCGATTCTGGGCTGGAAGGTGGCTAACTACCCGGTGGTGCCAGAGCTGCCTGTGCCCCCGGCCTTGTTCGAGCTGGACCCCACGCGGGTGATCGGGCTGACCATTGACCCCGAGCAGCTGCTGGTGTACCGCCGCCAGCGGCAGGCGCGCCTGGGCGTCAGCGAAGCCTCTGCCTACACCGAATTAGACGCCATCCGTGATGAGCTTCAGCTGGCGAAGCGCATCTTCCGCCAGGGCGGCTTCGACATCATGAACGTGACCGACAAAACCATCGAACAGACCGCCGACGAAATTATCCGCAAGCTGACCAGCCGCCCGGCAAACAGTTCTTTCGCATAGCCGAAGGGATCTGTCCGAATACTGCTTGTATTTGTTATTTGGGGGGCCTACGCCCCCCAAATAACAAATACAAGCAGTATTCGGACAAGTTCTAGTCAACCTGGTATGGCACCTCGATGATCACCACGCCGGGGCGGGTGAGCAGCCCCAGGCGCAGCATGAAGGCCGTCTGGTTATGCAGGATGCCCGTCCACCACTTGCGCGAGACAAACTGCGGCACCACCACCAGGATCATCTCGTTGCTCTGGCAGATCTGACACACCGACTCGATGTATTCGAGGATGGGCTCCAGCAGCAGCCGGAAGGGCGACTCTAAGATCAGCAGCCGCACGCCTTCTCCGTAGATGCCCCACTTAGCTTTGAGCTTTTCGGCATCTTCGGGGTCCATCGATACGTACACTGCCGTAACGTCCGCCGAGAGCGAGCGGGCGAAGTACAGTCCGGCCAGGCTGCCCTGGTGCACGCCGCTGATCGGCAAGATCACCCGGTAGCGATTCACCGGGTGGTGCGAGGCGTACTGCTCCAGCGAGAGCCGCCGGGCCAGGCTGAGGTAATGCCGCCGGATACCGGAGAAGATCACCACCAGGATGGGCACCAGCAGCACCACAATCCACGCCCCCGCGGTGAAGTTGGTCACCCCAAACACCAACGTCACCACGCCCGTGGCAGCAGCCCCCAGGGCATTGACCACCAGCTTGACCATGTAGTTCGAATCGTGGCGCATCTCCGCGCCGTGGCCGCCAGATACCACCTGCCCGGGGTCCAGCCGCCCGATCTTCCACCAGCGCCGGGCCATGCCGATCTGCGAGAGGGTGAAGGACAGGAACACGCCAATGGCGTACAGCGGGATCAGCCGCGGCACGCTGGCATCGAACAGGATGATCAGCAGCCCGGCGAACACGCCCAGCGCGATAATGCCCTTCGAGAACACCAGCCGGCTGCCGCGGTAGGTGAACTGGCGCGGCAGGTAACCGTCTTCCGCCAGAATTGCGGCCAGGCGCGGAAAGCCCGCGAAGGCCGTGTTTGCCGCCAGGATCAGGATGAGCGAGGTCATCGCCACCACCATCACGTAGAGGAAGCCCTCGCCGCCGTAGATGGTGCGCGCCATCTGCGAGATGACCGTCTCGGCCTCCGAAGGCACGGCGCCGGTAGCGCGCGCCAGGTAGCTGATGCCCAAAAACAGCATCGACAGGATCGCGCCCATCCACACCAGCACAATGCCCGCGTTGCGGCTGCTGGGCGGTTTGAAAGCCGTCACGCCATTGGCGATGGCCTCGATACCGGTCAGCGCGGAGGTGCCGCTGGAAAAGGCGTGCAGCAGCAAGAACGGCGTGATCAATTGCAGCGTTGCATAGGGCGTGTACATTTCGGGCGGGTTGGTTACTGTGCCCAGCGTGCCGGTGAACGCGCGCACCAGCCCCACCCCAATGGTGAGGATCATGGCGGCTAAGAACACGTACGCGGGGATGGCAAACGCGGTGCCGCTCTCGCGTACCCCGCGCAGATTCACCACAATCATAAAGGCCACCAGGATCAGCGACAGCTCCACCCGGTAAGCAAATAGCCCCGGCGCAGCAGAGATGATCTGCGCCACGCCGGAAGAGATCGATACCGAAACGGTCAGCACGTAGCCGAACAGCAGCGCCGCCCCCGCCACCTGCGCGGGGATGTGCCCCAGGTTCTCAAGCGCCACCACGTAGGCTCCGCCCCCGTTGGGATAGGCGTGGATGGTCTGCTCGTACGAGGTGACCACCACAATGATCAGCGCCACGATCGCAATAGAGATGGGAAACACGTAGCCCAGCGCTCCGCTGCCCGCCGCTGCCAGAATGCCCAGGATCTCTTGCGTGGCATAGGCCGTCGATGACAGTGCATCCGAGGCGAACACCGCCAACCCAACCAGCTTGCCGATGGTCTGATGCGGCGCATCGCCCGAGGAGAGAGGCCGCCCTATCAGAAGCGTCTGCCACGACTTCCGTGGCGAATATCTTGTCTTTTGGTGAAAAACTTCCTTTTGGGCAGGAAACTGATGATCCAACGAAAAATCCTTTGCTTCTGATGGAAATCGGACGAGGAATAGTATAGCATTTATTAATCAAGATCGGGATGCGACTCGCCAGGGTCTCTGGGTTTTGCCGTAGTTTTGGGGGGGGGGGGTTGGCGGGCACCACCCCCCCCCCACAAACGG
>JAEYTI010000021.1 GCA_023434145.1 Chloroflexota bacterium
TAAAGACGTTGTCGGTGAGGGTGGCGGTGCTGGAGGACGTGAGGCGCAGGCCGTCGCCGCCGTTGTTTTGGATGGTGCTGCCGGTGGCGGTGAGGGTGGCGGTGGCGCCGTAGACGCCGTAGCCGTAGTAATACACGTTGCAGCCGGTGCCGGGGATGATGCTGCCGGAGCGGACCTGCTGGATGCGGGTATCTTCCAGCACGGCGCTGCCCTGGTAGACGTTGAGGCCGGTGCCGTTCAACTGTTCGAGCGTGCTGGAGCGCAGGGTCAGCGCGCCGCCGTCCACGTAGATGCCCGAATAGGATACATTGCCGCCGCACACGCTGCTGACGGCGTTATCCTTATGCGTAAGGTAGTAGGCGCCGCCGGCGTAACGCAGGTGGAGATGCTCGAGCAGGCTGCCGCTGCTGGTGGACGCAAAGTACAGGTTGAGCCAATCGCCGGGGGCGGGGCTAGTGGTGGAACCGTCGTTGTTGGTGTCACCCGCGGCGGCGTCATCTTTGAGCGAGGTGATCAGGACCGGCTGTTCGGCGGTCCCCGCCGCAAGCAGCGTGCCGCTGACTTTAATCTGGCCGCTGGACGCCATCTTGATCACCTGGCCCGCGGGCAGGGTGAGCGAGACGCCGCTGTTGACCGTGAGCGCCCCACTGACCAGGTAGGGCAGGCCGGGCTGGAGCGCCAGAATGGAGATCTGCCCCACCGACCCGCTCAGCGCGAGCGCATTGATGCCGTTGTGCGCGCCGGTATTGTCCGAGATCTGGCCGAGGCTGCCATTGGAGAACGAAAGATAGGCGGCGTACTGGCTGTTGTGGTCAAACTGGCTGCCGCGCAGGGTGAGCGCGGAAATGGAGGTGGCATACATCCCCGAACTGGCGCTGTATAGGATGCGGCTGTTTTCCAGGCGCACGGCGGCCGCGTTGACGGTGAGCGCGCCGCTGGTTCCACCGCCGCCGTAAAGGATCTCAACGTAGCTGAGCACCGAATTGAGGCTGCTGGAATTGATGGCGATGCCCTTCCAAAAGCCGGGGGTGGGGGCAGAGGTATTGGCCGCGAAGGTGATGCCGCTGGCGCTATCGCCGGTGGCCTGGATCGTGCCGTTAACGGTTAAGCCCACGCCCTTCTGAAAATATACGTTCACCCCCGGCTGAATGGTGAGCGTGGCGCCGCTGCTGACGGTGGAATCGCAGGTGATGATATAGGGGCTGCGCGCGGGGGTCCAGGTGGTGGTGGCAATGGCCCCGCAAACGGGGGTGGCAGTGGCGGAGACGTCCGTGACGGCGGCGACCTGGTTGTTAGCGGGCAGGGGGTCGGGGCCGCGGCTGCCGTCATCGGCGATGGTGAAGGGGGTGGTCAGCTCCAGGGGCGGGGTGACGGCGCCGGAAATGGTCATGGCCAGGGTGACGCTGCCGGATTTACCGGGGTCGAGCTGGGCGACGGGGAACTGGTAGCGATTGGCGCCGGCAGCCTGCCAGCCGGGTGTGCTCTGCCCGGAATGATAGGCGGCCTGCTCGGGCAGGGCGGCGGTGAGCAGCACCCCGGCGGCAGGCTTATAGCCGTGGTTGGTATAGGTGAGCGTGAAGAGGACCGTGCCGCCGGGAGTGGTCACCCGCCCAGCAGAGACGGCGAGGCTGAGATCGGGGGCCAGGTTGAGCGGCGTGGCATGGGCGGCGGCGTTGCCGGCGGGGGTAGGGTCCGCGCCGTTGGCGCCGTCATCGGCGATGGAGGCGGTGTTGGTCAGACTGGTGACGCCTTCGGGCACGGCGGTGCTGACCATGACGGCAAAGGCCAGGGTGCGCAGGCTGCCACTGGCGGCCAGGCTGCCGGACTGATAGGTGTACTGATTGGTCGCGCCAACCTGGGCCCAGCCGGGATCGGACTGCGCGGCATGGAAGCTGGTATGCTCGGGTAGGGTCTCGGTGAGAACCACGCCCGCGGCATCCTGGCTGCCGGTGTTGGCGTAGGTGAGGGTGTAGACCACCACCGCGCCGGGCGTAGCGGTGACTCCGCCGTCGGTGAAATCGACGGACAGGTCCGGCGCGGCGGATAGGCTTAGGGTGAGCGCGGCGGTGTTGTCGGCGGGGGTCAGGTCGGGGCCGTATGTGCCGCTGTCGCTGATGGCGGCGGTGGTGCTGGTTTCGGCGGTTCCGGCGGGGAGCGGGGCGTTGACCTTGACGGCGAAGACGACTTCGCCCTCGGCGAGAAAGCCGAGCGTACCGAGGGGATAGATGTACTCGCCCGGCTGGCTGCCCTGCACCCAGCCGGGGGTGCTGCCGGTGGGGTCGAACGTAGTGTGAGCGGGCAGGGTTTGGGCGAGCTTCACGCCGCCGGTGCTGCTGCCGGCGTTCTGGTAGGCCAGGGTGTAGTGAACGGCGTCGCCGGGGGAGGCGGCGGCGCGGTCGGCGGACAGGGAGAGGGACAGGTCAACCGGCGAGGGCCAGCCCAGCACGGCGAAGTGGGTCAGGTGGGTAAGGGAGAGGGTGAAGGTGTTCTGCGCAGGATCATGCGCGCAGCCCGCGCAGGGCAGCACGCCCACCCAGGCGCTGCCGTCCCAGTAGAAGACGTTGAGGGCGGCTTCGCTGGCGATGCCCAGGGTTTGCCAGCTGCTCTCGGGGTAGCGGATGGTGAGGGAGAACGGTTTTTGAAACTGGGTGATGGGCCGGCCGGAAGCATCGCGGGCGTCTAAATGGAAGGCGGCGGCGACGAAATGCAGGCCGCCGGTGGGGACATCTGGGTAGCCCAGGGGCCGGTAGGAGAGGGTGGTGCTGGAGGGTACCGCGTTTGCCGGGAAAGTTACCTGGATCTGCCGGTCTGGGGAGGTGAGGGTTCCGCCGGCGGCGGGGGTGATCAGGGTGGAGATGGGCGGGAGCGAATGATGAACCGCGGGCAGGTAGATGAAGAAATCGCCGGTAGGATCGCCCGACTGTTGAGCAGGAGCAGGCCGCGGCGGGGCGCCGGCGGACACCGGCGGGAGCGGGCCTGGGAGGAGGTATGCCAGCGCGACCGCCGCAATGACGGCGATGTTGAAGCAAACCGTGGCGAAGCGCCGGTTTAGGTGTGTCTTGCGTGGAGAAGCGGGCCAGGAAAGCAGCGCTGATGCCATCATATTAAATCCCCCAGGTTGTGGATGTATAGTTGCAGGATAGCCTGATGCGCGGGGAAAGTCAATGCGTGGGGGCGTAACTGTAGGGAAAGTGAAAAGTGGCGCGCGGGCGGCGCGGAGAGGTGATCGCGGGTGAAAGCGCCGGGACCAAAGGGTGTATTTCAGTTCTGAGGGAAGAACACCATATCAACACAAAGGTAAGCAGCAGCCGAGACCCTACAGGCGCAGGACGCCAGCTATGGCGCTGGAATAACGGACAGGCGCTGGACGGTAAAGGAACTGCTCCACTATCCTTTGCCGTGATAGGGTTTGGGGTAGGGGGGAATTAGATGAAAATGGGATACGTCTGCCCGACTTTCGGGCTGGATTTTGTCGCAATGTTGGCCGTTTAATGCAAAACACGCTCGGAAGGCGTGTCTTTGCGTTATCCACTATGGGTGCGCCAGTCAAAACTGGCAAGGAGCAGTTGGTGCAAGTCCAATACATTCAAGGTCTAACCAACCAGGATGACCCCAAGTCATGCGTGTGGAAGGGTAACTTTCCAGGCGAAGCGTTGATCGGGGAAAGAACAGGCCAGGAGATTGAGGCACGAAATGGATAATCAACAACAGAGCGCCGACGTCGTCCGTAGAAACGGAAGGCAATATCAGGTTCTTCGTTATGGCGAGAAGGATCTGAGCTCTGCGGGGTCTAAGACCCTGGCATGTTCGGAAGCACCTTGCACAGGAACTGGGAGAGCCCGTGTTTGCTTGTCGGGAAGATGGAATGGCAAGCTGCATTGGGAAGTCTAAGGACAAGAGCCAATGATACACGGACACGGGCAGTCGGATGACGGCATAGTACCGGAGAAGTCCCCGAACAAACCGCAAGGGGCGGAGGGGAGGGAGGGAAGGCCGCCAGTCAAAGGGAATGCGCAAGAGCCCCATATCACCGGATGCAAAGCCGGACGGAAAGTATGCAGGCGGCGCTGGCGCGCATACGTGAAGCAGTGAAGCGGGATAAGCAGGTCAAACTCACCTCACTCTATCACCACGTCTACAATGTTGAGCACCTGAAGGCGGCCTATCAAGGACTGAAGAAAGCGGCAGCAGAAGGGATTGACGGAGAGACATGGGACCACTACGGGCAAGATCTGGAAGGAAATCTCAAGGACTTATCCAACCGGCTGGCGGGCGGGGGCTATCGAGCCAAGCCCGTGCGGCGGGTCTATGTGCCCAAAAGCGATGGACGGCAAAGGCCATTGGGGATTCCTGCGCTGGAGGACAAAATTGTCCAAAGTGTGACGGCGCAAATCCTCTCGACCATCTGGGAGGAAGAGTTCAAGGGTTTTCGTACGGATTTCGACCAGGGCGCGGACCGCATAATGCGCTGGATGCGCTCACGGTGGGGATTGAACAGAAACGGGTGAGTTGGGTGCTGGATGCAGACATTCGGGCGTACTTCGACACCATCTCGCACGAATGGCTGGTGAAATTCATCGAGCACCGGATCAGAGACCGGCGCATGATCGACCTGATCCAGAAATGGCTCAAGGCGGGTGTGCTGGAAGCAGGGCAGTGGACGCAGAACGAGGAAGGGACACCCCAGGGCGGATTGATCAGTCCCGTGCTGTCGAATATCTATCTTCACTATGCGTTCGATCTATGGGCACACCAATGGCGCAAGCAGCAGGCGCACGGGGAAGTAATTCTTGTGCGCTATGCCGATGACTTTGTGGTGGGATTTGAGCACCGCTATGAAGCCGAACGGTTCAGGCACGATCTGGCCGAGCGGTTGAAGAAGTTCAACCTGGAACTGCATGACGAGAAAACGCGCTTAATTGAGTTTGGCCGATATGCTGAGACCAATCGCGCCCGGCGCGGGTTGGGAAAACCAGAGACATTCAACTTTCTGGGGTTCACCCATATCTGTAGCTGGAACCGACGTGGAAAATTCTGCGTCTTACGGCAGACCATGTCGAAGCGTATGCGCGCAAAGTTGAAAACCATCCAGGGCGAACTCAAGAAACGGATGCATCACCCGATCCCGGAACAAGGTCAATGGCTGCGCATGATCCTGCGAGGCCACTATCAATACTATGGGGTGCCAAGGAATTACGAGGCGTTACGGACATTTCGCTACCAGATGACTCTGTTGTGGAAACGTGCGCTAGAACGGCGCAGTCAACGCAGCAAGATTTTATGGGAACGGATGAACCGGCTCGCCAGCAAGTATCTGCCCAATCCTCGGATTTGCCATCCTTATCCTGATCAACGGCTGTGCGTCACGACCTGAGACAAGAGCCGAGTGCGGTAATTCCGCCCGCTCGGATCTGTGAGGGGGTGGCCCGTAAGGGCCATCCCTACCTCGACATAATGGGGGTACCCACATTCTCTTCAAGCTCTAGCAAGGTTTGTGTAAAAAGGGAATTTTCTATACTTACATCTTTTCGCTATTTCATCTCTTTTGAAAATGAGGTAGTCACCCTTTCAAGTGTGTTTTTGACACGGTAAAGGGATCAGCGTCAACAGTTCTTTAACAGTCCAAATATGATCCGTCAAACCAGCCGCCATTGCAGGCGTTCGCTTTTGCCAACGTTGGCGCGGGTCATCCTCGACTGGCAGCTGCAAGGACTTGTGTGGGCGGATCAGGTTGTAATAGCCATCCTGCCAGGTCGCCGCCGCCCGATGCATCGTCAGGGCTTTCGAAAAGGCCAGCGTTTTGCGTACCAAACGACTGTTGAACAACCGAGCCGTCAGGTGGCTACGTTCAACATACGCGGTGCTTTTGCCCATCAGTGCGATCAGGTCGCTCTTCTTGCCGAACACTGCCCGGAGGTGAATGCCTTCCAGATGCCCATGGGCATCGCGCTGTTTGACCATTTGCAGGTACTGCCAACCGGGCTGGGCCTGTTTGCGCGTGGGTGGACGACCTCGGCCACTGTATTCTGGCACCAATCCATACACTTCGATCATGGCCTCATCCATGCCGCCCCAACCATCGGAGATCGTCGGTGGCGGGCCATACGGATGGCCCGCCACGTTATTTCAGGGTGTGGAAAACCACGATACTGGCCTGGGTTTCATCAGCCCCGATCCCTCTGGCTGCCCGCAAGCGGCTGTCCATATCGACCATCGTGGATTGCCAGACTTCGCCTTTCTCGTCGTCCGCACTAGCCTTTTTTTCGCCCGACATAGGCCCACAGTGCATCCAGCTGCCCGCGCTTGACTTTGAAATCACGCATTAGCACCGTTTCCACCTGCTCGGTATGCGCTGCTGCTTCTCGCAGCCATTGCAGGATCGTATCTTCTTTGTAGCCTTTGGCGCGCGTCAAACTACTGATGCGATTGCCTTCGGCTAACAGCGCTAACGTTTCCAGGATTTGGTGTTCAGGCGTGCGTTTGCGGTAGAAGATCGTCCCGCGGGTCTCGGTGAAGGTGCCGTTACAGGTTTTGCATTGATACCGCTGTACGCCAGCTCGGGTAAAACCAATCTTTTTCAGGTTCGGTTTCGACTGATCTTTCTGAAGTTTCCCGTAATCCGGGCAGGCTTCATTTGGACAAAACTCGTTACTATGGGCAAAGCCTTCCATCCGTCTCCCTCAAAGTGCTTTTGCTCGTAGTTTACCAAACTCGCCTAACACTCTCAAGAGGGTGACCATCGAAAATTGCGAAAAACGGTGATGTCGCACAGTAAAACGGAGCATGCCGCACAGCGGCAGGGGAAACAGGCTGGTAGAGATATTGTAATCTAAGTGTGCGGCATGGTCCGAATTGGAGAGCGCAGTTTTCGCTGGCTCTCGCCGGACAGTTGGAGCCGGTAAGCGGTATGGACCAGGCGGTCGAGGATGGAATCGGCCAGGGTGGGGTTAGGGATCTGGGCATACCACTCCGCCACCGGTATTTGGGCAATGACGATGGTGGAAGCACGGCCAAAGCGGTCATCGAGCACCTCCAGGATATCCTGGGCATTGGCCTGAGAGAGCGGGTCACGCATCCAGTCATCCAAGATCAGCAGGTCGGTACGCGCCAGGGAGCGCAGCAGGCTGGTGTAGTTAGCTTCCTGACGGGTCTGCTCGAGGGTATGGAGCAGGCGCGAGGTGTGGAAGTAGCGCACGGTGTAACCCAGCCGGACCGCTGCCGTACCAAGTGACGAGGCGACGAACGTTTTTCCAGAGCCGGTCGGGCCAAGCACCAGGATGTTCAAGTGGTTGGCAATCCAATTGCCCTGGTACAGTTCCAGGATCTGCTTGCGGTCCAGCCCGCGTGAAGCGGACAGATCCAAATCTTCGGGCGCGGCTTGCATGGGAAAGGCAGCCGTGCGCAGGGCATGGCGGATGCGGTTGTCGTAGCGGCGGGTGCATTCCTGGTCGACCAGCAGCGCCAGGCGCTCCTCAAACGACAGTTCCAGGTACTTGGGGTTGGCCTGCTGCTCGCGCAGCCCTTCGCGGAAGGCGGGCAGGCGCAGCTTGAGCAGCTTGTCGAACAGCACGGTATCGGTCATCTTCCTTCTCCTCAGTTGTAATAGGTCTCGCCGCGCAGGTTTTCGTGAACCAGCGGCGGGGTGGGCACAGACGCCTGGCGCGCCAAGGCTTCCAATTCGGCTTTCAGTTCCTTGTAGGAACGCAGATGGGCCTGGAGCGCGCGCTCGCAGGCGGTTTCAAAGAGCGTGTAGGGGTATTTGCGGGCGAGGCTGAGCACGCCCAGGCAGGAGCGGTAGGCTTGTTCGGGGAGGGCGCGCGCTTCCAGGAGCGACTTGAGGTAGCGAGTTGTGTTTGGCCCGATTTCCCCAGCTTGCTTGAGCAGCCAATCGGCATCCAGCTCGAGGATGAAGCGGTGGCGGGAGGGCATATGCTCGGTCCGGGTGGAAAAGCGTCCCTGCGCGCTGCTGCGCGGATGAACCGCCACCTGCTTGCCTTTGTGGAAGATCTCAACCATGCGCTCCGTTGCCTTGATCTCCACCTGCTGCCCAATGAGGCTGTGCGGCACTGAGTAGAAATGCTTCTCGAAGGCAACATGGTAGTCGATGTTGACTTTCGCCGTCTTCCAAAGCGCGAACTGGTAGGGCGTTTCGGGCAGCGGGCGCAGTGCGGGCTGGTCGATTTCCTCGAACAACTGGCGGCGTGACTTGCCGTACTGCGCCATGACTTTCCCGTTGAGCACCTCAAGCTGTTTTTGGATCGCCCGGTTCATTTCGGCCAGGCTAAAAAAGGTCTGGTTGCGCAGCGGCGCCAGCACCCAGCGTTCCACGTTCTGCACCCCATTCTCGACATGGCCTTTGTCCTTTGGCCGTCGCACGCGGGCAGGCAGCACTGCCACCTGGTAGTATTCGGCCAGCTCCTGGTAGGTGGGGTTGAGATCCGGCTCGTAATAATGCGGGCTTTTTACGCCCGTTTTCGGGTTGTCCGGGCGCAGGATCTTGGTCACCCCACCGAAAAAGGTAAAGGCGCGCACATGCCCGTTGATCCAGTGACACTTCTCCTGGCTGGGCTGCGCTTCGGCATAAATGTAATTGCTCACGGGTAGGCTCGCCACGAAAATGGACACCGGTTTGACTTCACCGGTTTCCGGGTTCACCAGCGGCAGGGTCATTCCGGCGTAGTCCACCTCCATCACCTCGCCACCCACTTGTGGCAAGCGGGCACTCGGTGACTGGCTCTTGGCCCAGCGATGGTAATATTCGCGGAACTGGGTGTACTGATAATGGTTGGTCGGGTATTTGTCCTTATACTCTTCCCACAACAGCTTGAGCGTCACACCCTTTTTCTTGAGTTCCTTTTGGATGTACTCACAGTCTGGCAATGGGCGCTCCGGTTCCTTCGGAGCCGTATCCTCCGGAAACAGCTTCCGGTACAGTTCCTCTTCGCTGATCCCCTCCGGCAGCGGCCAGGATACATGGGCTGCCGCAGCCCGGCGCAGGTATTCCCCGACCGTGCTGTTCGAGATCTTGCAGGCGCGGGCGATGGCCCGATTGGACAAACCGGCTTCTTCTTTGAGCCGAAGAATTTCGCGAATTTTGCGCAAC
>JAEYTI010000042.1 GCA_023434145.1 Chloroflexota bacterium
ATTGGAGCGACGGTGGTACACCCGGCTACATCCCGAACCCGGTCGTTAAGGCCGTCAGCGCCGATGGTACTTGGAGTGCAGACTCCTGGGAGAGTAGGTCGTTGCCAAGAGACTTTTTTTCGTTTAAACCATGCTGTTCATAAGCGCTGTCCCATTTTATTGCGTGTAACGTTGACGGGCAGCCTTTTTTAAGGTATAATTCTCGATGCTGGTACTATGCGTTTCTCGAAGCAATCCAGGAGGATCTCTTCGCCGCATGGCGGTATGCGAACCGGGTTCAAAAAAACATTCACTGTTTCCACCACTCGGCTGCATTCCCTTGAACCAGCCGAGTTTTTATGTGTCACTCTAATCTCAAATTGAGAGAGGAGGTGAGAGGAACATGGCTGTAGTTATTTTGCGTCAAAACGAGTCGCAGGATCAACTGCTAAAGCGCTTTCGTAAGAAAGTTGTCAAAAGTGGTGTATTAAGTACACTTCGCGGTAAGCGCTGGTTCATTAGCGAGAGCGAACTGCGAAGGATTGAGAAGAAAAAGGCCATGCGCCGCATCAAGCGCCGCCAGTATAGCAAGGCGATGGCGTAGATGCCGCTGCATCGAATGGCTGCGAACTGCGCGCGGCAGGCCTTTTCTCGATTTCGCAGGGCATAATCAGGAGGTTAAATGGCGAAAGAAGAAGATAAGATTCAGGTAGAAGGCACCATTGTGGAGGCCCTACCGGGCACCCAATTTAAGGTGCGCCTGGAGAATGGACACGATGTGCTGGCTTATCTCTCGGGCCGGATGCGCAAATACTATATCCGCATTCTGTTGGGAGACCGGGTGAAGGTGGAGATGTCTCCATATGACCTTACTCGCGGCCGCATCGTCTTCCGCCATCGGAAAGTCCATGAAGCCCCCCCAGTTGAGGAATAGGTCGATAGCCTGTAAGGCTGTGTCTGCTGCCTTTATCTGATATCGAATAATTCATGGCACCCCCTGCTCCGGCAGGGGGTGTTTTCATTGGCTATAATGATCGAAGTGACGCCACCAATTACACACCTACTCAGCCCTGGTGGGCGAAGCCTGCAATTCACAGGAAAAGCACCTGGGGTTGAGCAGTTGCAACTTCACAATAGAAACCGGCCCGCGCGATTAACTGCGCAGGCCGGTTTGCATTTGGAAAACGTTTCGTTAAGGGATGTACTTGTTATCGAAGCTTTGGAGAGCCTTCATGTAGTTCGCGCGCTCAAACGCAGCCGGTTCGGCCACCGCTTGCTGGCTCATACTGCCGCGCATCTGCTGGATGGACTGGTACTCAAATGTCTCCATCCACGCCTGCATATCCGTGAGGATCTCGCTCACGTGCCGTGTACCGCGCTGAAGCAGGGCAGAGGCTAGCATGGTGACGTTTGCGCCCGCCATCATCGATTTCAACACGTCTTGGGCGGTGTGAACGCCCGATGTCACCGCAAGATCCGCCTGGACACGTCCATAGAGGATTGCCGTCCAACGCAGGGGAAGGCGCAACTCATTGGGGTTGCTCAACACTAAGCTGGGGGTCACTTCCAGGGTTTCAATATCCAAATCGGGTTGGATGAAGCGGTTGAACAGTACCAGGCCGTTCGCGCCTGCACCAATCAGGCGAGAAGCCATGTTGGGAAGTGCGGTGATGAACGGGCTGAGCTTCACTGCCAGCGGGATATGGATCTGTGCACGCACGTCTTTCACCAGATCGACGTACGCCTGTTCCAAATCCTGGCTGCTGAGCGTCACATCCGTGGGGATGTAGTATACGTTCAGTTCCAGCGCATCCGCGCCAGCCTGTTCGATCTTCTTAGCATATTCAATCCAGCCACCGGTTGAAACGCCGTTCAAGCTAGCAATCACCGGTATCTCAACGGACTGCTTGGCCTTTTGGATCAGGTCCAGATACTCTTCGGGCCCAACATTGTAATTGCCGAGGTCAGGGAAGTAGGTAAGCGATTCGGCGTACGATTCGGTACCGCGGTTGAGGAAATGATCCAAAGCAAGGCTGTCATGAACGATTTGCTCCTCGAACAGCGAATACATAACAACCGCGCTGGCTCCTGCATCTTCCAGGCTGCGGATGCCGCTGAGTTTCTTGGAAATCGGAGAAGCCGATGCCACTACCGGGTTCTTTAGTGAAAGACCGAGATAGCTGGTGCTTAGATCAACCATTTCTGTTACTCCCATGTATGTATGAAATGAAGAGGGCTAGAGGTTCTTTCTCCCTCTAGCCCTCTATTATACTGTTTTAGTCTTCGTTTTTGTACTGGATCGACGCCATCTGGCGATACAGGTTCCAGCGCTTTTCAACGTCATCCTTTGCTTGCTCCATTAGAGCTTCAGCGCGGGCTTCGTCCGCTTGCAGCAGCATGCGATAGCGAGTTTCGTTGTAAGCATAATCCTGAACCGGCACGCTCGGATCCTTCGAGTCGATTTGCAGCGGGTTCTTACCTTCGGCAGCCAGCATGGGGTTGTAGCGGTACATCGGCCAGATGCCGGAGTTGACGGCGAGGCGCTGCTGGTCGAGGCCCTTGCGCATATCGATACCGTGGGCGATGCAGTGGCTGTAGGCAATGATCAGGGACGGGCCTTCGTAGGCATCGGCCTCGAGGAAGGCGCGCAGGGTCTGCTGATCGTTCGCGCCCATGGCAATCTTCGCCACGTAGATGTAGCCGTAAGCCATGGCGATCATACCCAGATCTTTCTTGGGCATGCCCTTGCCGTTGGCGGCAAACTTCGCCACCGCGGCGCGCGGGGTCGATTTAGAGCTCTGGCCACCCGTGTTGGAGTACACTTCGGTGTCGAGCACCAGGATGTTGACGTTGCGGCCAGAGGCCAGGACGTGATCCAAGCCACCGTAACCAATATCGTACGCCCAGCCATCACCACCAACAATCCACACGCTCTTCTTGACCAGGTAATCGGCCACATCGAAGAGTTTGCGAGCGCGCGGGTCGCTGATCTCGGTCAGGCGCTTCTTGAGTGTATCCACGCGTTCACGCTGGCCGCTTACGCCGGCTTCTGTGATCTGATCAGCCTCGAGGATCTCAGTCGCCAGGCTCGTGCCAATCTGCTCAGCCATTGCGCGGACGAGCTCGGTGGCATATTCTTTCTGCTTGTCGAGCGTCAGGCGCATGCCCATGCCGAATTCGGCATTGTCTTCAAACAGCGAGTTCGACCAGGCGGGGCCGCGGCCTTCTTTGTTCTTGGCCCACGGGGTGGTGGGCAGGTTGCCGCCGTAGATCGACGAGCAGCCGGTGGCATTTGCAACCACGGTGCGGTCGCCGAAGAGCTGCGAGAGCAGCTTGATGTAGGGGGTCTCACCGCAGCCAGCGCAGGCGCCGGAGAATTCAAACAGCGGCTGGAGCAGCTGCGAATTCTTGACGGTAGTCGGCGAGGTGACGCAGGGATCGCCCTCGGGCAGGGTCTGGAAGAAGTCCCAGTTGGCGCGTTCTGTCTCGCGGATGGGGAGCTGGTCGGCCATATTGATGGCCTTGCGTCCAGCCTGGGTCTTGTCCTTGACAGGGCAGGCTTCCACGCACAGCGCGCAGCCGGTGCAGTCTTCGGGGGCAATCTGTAGCGTGTACTTGGTGCCGGGCAGTTCTTTGAACTTGGCATCGACCGACTTGAAGGTCTCGGGGGCGCCGGCGAGCAGAGCAGGTTCGTACACTTTGGTGCGGATGACAGCGTGCGGGCAAACAAAGGCGCACTTACCGCACTGGATACAAATGCTCTCGTCCCATACGGGGATCTCGAGCGCAATGTTGCGCTTTTCGTACTGGGTGGTGCCGGTGGGGAAGGTGCCATCAATCGGCATGGCCGACACGGGAATGTCGTCGCCCTGGAAGATCATGATGGGGGCCAGCGTATCGCGCACAAAGGCGGGAGCGTCGGCGCCGACGGCCGGGCGGCGAACTGTGGAGGTGGTAACAGCGGTGGGAACCTTCACTTCGTACAGGTTGGTCAGGGTGTGATCAACCGCTTCGAAGTTCTTGGCAACCACTGCCTCACCGCGCTTGCCATAGGTCTTCTTGATGCTCTTCTTGATCTCGGCGATCGCCAAATCGCGCGGGAGCACGCCAGAGATGGCGAAGAAGCAGGTTTGCATAATGGTGTTGATGCGCCCGCCCATGCCCGTCTTCTGGGCAACTTCGTAGGCGTCGATAACGTAGAAGCGCAGCTTCTTCTCGATGATATCCTTCTGCGCTTCGGAGGGGAGCTCATCCCAAACCTGGTCGGGACCGTAAATGCTGTTGAGCAGGAACACCGCACCCGGGGCTGCGTAGCGCAGCATATCAATGCGCTCGAGGAACGAGAACTGGTGGCATGCCACAAACTGAGCATGGTTTACCAGATAGGGGGCACGGATTTCGCCAGGGCCAAAGCGTAGATGGGAAATGGTCACCGAGCCGGATTTCTTCGAGTCGTACACGAAGTAACCCTGCGCGCCGTTTTCGGTTTCTTCACCGATGATCTTGATCGAGTTCTTGTTCGCGCCGACGGTGCCATCCGCGCCCAGACCAAAGAACACGCACTGGACGATCTTGGGGTCGAGGATCTCGAAGGTCGGATCGAAATCGAGGCTGGTGAAGGAAACGTCATCGTTGATACCAATGGTGAAGTGGTTCTTCGGAGCGTCCTTGCTCATCTCGTCGAAGACCGCCTTGACCATGGCGGGGGTAAATTCCTTGGAGGAGAGCCCGTAGCGGCCGCCGATCATGCGCGGGGTGGTCTTGAACGGAGCCGTGCCGTTGGCCAGGCCTTCGCTGATCGAGGTGACAACATCCTGGTAGAGTGGTTCGCCGGTGGCGCCCGATTCCTTGGTGCGGTCAAGGATCGCGATGGTCTTGACGGTGGCGGGCAGGGCCTGCATCAGGTGTTCGACCGAGAACGGACGGTAGAGGTGGACGGTGATGACACCGACCTTCTCGCCCTGGCTGTTCAGGTACTTGGCCGTCTCTTCGGCGGTCTCAGCGCCCGAGCCCATAATGACAATCACGCGTTCGGCATCCGGCGCGCCAGCATAATCAAACAGGTGGTACGAGCGACCAGTGAGGGCCGCGAACTTATCCATCGTCTCCTGCACAATACCGGGGGTGGCAGCGTAGAACGGGTTGACCGTCTCGCGGCCCTGGAAGTACACATCCGGGTTCTGGGCAGTGCCGCGCATTACCGGGCGATCGGGGGTGAGCGCGCGGTTGCGGTGGGCAGAAATGGCGTCTTCGTCGATCATCGCAGCCAGATCTTCGTTCGAGAGCTGCTCGATCTTGTTCACCTCGTGCGAAGTACGGAAGCCGTCGAAGAAGTGCAGGAATGGGATGCGCGACTTGAGCGTGGCGCACTGGGAGATTAGGGCCATGTCCTGAGCTTCTTGAACCGAGCGCGAGGAGAGCAGCGCCCAGCCGGTTTGGCGGACGGACATCACGTCTGAGTGGTCGCCAAAGATCGAGAGCGCCTGGTAAGCCAGGGAGCGAGCAGAAACGTGGATAACCGCGGGGGTTAGCTCGCCGGCGATCTTGAACATATTGGGAATCATCAGCAGCAGGCCCTGCGATGCGGTGAAGGTTGTGGTGAGCGAACCGGTCTGAAGTGCACCGTGAACGGCGCCCGCTGCTCCACCTTCCGACTGCATTTCCACAACCATGGGGACAGTACCCCACAGGTTTGGTACATTGACAGCAGCCCACGCATCGGCAAATTCGCCCATGCCGGAAGAGGGGGTGATCGGGTAGATCGCAATCACTTCGTTCAGCCGGTATGCTACGTGTGCTACTGCTTCATTGGCATCAATTGTCACCATTTGACGCGACATGTGGCTTACTCCATTTCAATAAAAGGTTAGTCAGAAAAGGCCCGAAGACGCAGTCCTGAAGATTCGAATGGGTTTTGCTCTATACATTTAAAGGAGTCTAGAAGCTCCAACCTAAAGAGTCTAAAGTTAAACGAGAGAATCCGTAAGTAATATTGGTCACCCCTTGAACCTGTTACCTGTCATATTGCGACAAAATTTGTAGAGTTTATAAAAAGCAGGTCTTCTCAACGCTGCGAATATTGCTTTTTTGACCCCTCGTTTTGGATCGTTTTGTGCGGCTAAAAGCAATGTCTGCACAAAACCATATTTGGGATGCTATTAAAATGAAGCGAACCCGTCTTACAGGTGGAATAAATCATTGTACAAACCGGAACTTTGTTGGTAGCAATGTATGATAGTTGACACTTACCTATGCCAATCATTGAGCCCATAATGAAAAGGCATTCGAGATTAGCACAGTTTTTGTCTAAGTTCTCGGAAATACCAAAAGGAGGATTGGATGCCCCCAAAGGGTCGTATTGTTGTCAACGAGGCATACTGCAAAGGCTGTGAGCTGTGCGTGGCTGCCTGCCCGCAAGAGGTGATGGCGCTCTCTGAAGAGCGAATTACCGCGAAGGGTTATCACCCGGCTGAACTGAAGGCAGAAGGCTGCACCGGCTGCGCCATTTGCGCGCTGGTTTGTCCAGAAGCGGCGATTACCGTCTATCGCGACGTCGTCCGCCGTGATGCGGCGCCAGCCAGGGTAAGTTAGGAGGATCGGACGCATGGCTCGTGAATTAATGAAGGGAAACGAAGCAATTGCCGAGGCCGCCATCCGCGCCGGGTTGCAAGCATATTTTGGTTATCCTATCACTCCGCAAACGGAACTGCTCGAGTGGATGTCGCGCCGCATGCCCGAGTTGGGGCGCGCATTCGTCCAGGCTGAGAGCGAGCTCGCCGCAATCAATATGGTGTACGGCGCAGCTTGCACCGGTGCGCGAGTAATGTCCTCTTCTTCCAGCCCGGGCGTCAGCCTGATGATGGAAGGTATTTCCTACATCGCTGGAACCGAACTGCCGATGGTTATGGTCGATGTGATGCGCGGTGGCCCTGGTTTGGGTAACATCGCCCCGGCGCAGTCCGATTACAACCAGATCGTTCGCGGCGGTTCACACGGCGACTACCGCACAATCGTTCTCGCCCCCGCCTCTGTGCAGGAAGCCATCGACCTGACCGTTCTTTCCTTTGACCTGGCGGAACAGTACCGTTCCATTGTCGTGCTGCTGCTGGACGGCAACCTGGGCCAGATGATGGAACCGGGTGAGCTGCCCGAGATGCAGCCCGTAAAGACCACTTTCCCTGCCTGGGCCGCCACAGGTGCGATAGGGCGCGAGCCAAACCGGCTCAGCTCCATCTACCTGAATGTCCACGAGGAAGAGGAATGCAACATGCGGTTGCTGCGCCGCTGGCAAGAAGTGGAAGCCAACGAAGTCCGCTATAAAGAATACTTTATGGAAGACGCGAAGTACGTGATCGTTGGGTTCGGCTCCGCAGGCCGTGTAGCGCTTTCCGCGGTACGCGCTGCGCGTGCTGAGGGCATCCCGGTAGGGCTGCTGCGACCCATCACACTGGCTCCCTTCCCGGTGCAGGCGATCAAAGATGCCGCCAATAAGGCCGAAGCACTGCTGGTGGTAGAGATGAATGCCGGCCAGATGCTTGAAGACGTGCGCCTGGCTGTTGGCGGGCAGACCCCTGTGGAATTCTTCGCCCGCCTGGGCGGTGTTGTGCCGTTCCCCGATGAAATTTTGAACGAGATCCGCAGCCTGGCTGCCGGCAATTTCACCACCGAAGGTCACCCGCGTGATCGCTGGATCAAGCGCATGGCCAACAGGAATTGAGGAGAACGCAATGGCTGTAGCTGACTCTCAGATGGAACAGATGGTTTATTCCCGCCCCGAATCCTTCACTGATTCGACCACCCATTACTGCCCGGGCTGTACGCATGGCACCGCCCACCGGCTGGTAGCAGAGGTGATCGACGAAATGGGGCTGCGCGAGCGCACCATTGGGGTGGCTTCGGTGGGCTGCTCGGTGTTTGCCTATAATTACTTCGATTTCGACTTCGTGCAGGCCCCGCATGGCCGTGCCCCCGCCATGGCAACGGGCGTGAAGCGCGTGCTGCCCGATCGTGTGGTCCTTACCTACCAGGGCGACGGCGACATGATTTCCATCGGCACGGCGGAAATCGTCCACGCGGCGGCTCGTGGTGAGAACATCACCGTTATCTTCATCAACAATGCCAATTACGGCATGACGGGCGGCCAGATGGCTCCCACTTCACTGCCGGGCCAGAAGACTACCTCTTCGCCGAACGGGCGCGACGTGGAAGCCACCGGCTATCCTATCCGCGCTTCGGAGATGCTGGCAACGTTGGATGGCGCCGGGTTCGTCGCCCGCCGCAGCCTGCACGATCCCAAGAATATCCGCCTGGCGAAAAAGGCCATCCGCATGGCCTTTGAGACACAGGTGCGCGGGTTGGGCTTCTCGATGGTCGAGCTGCTTTCTATTTGTCCGACCAACTGGGGCATGACCCCTGTCCAATCTCTGAAGTGGGTAGAAGACCGTATGATGCCTTTCTATCCCCTGGGCGATTTCAAAGTATCCTCGGCAGTCGCTGAGATCAAGGTCTAGGAGCGGAGGAAAGCGATGCAGACAGAAATTATCATTGCCGGATTTGGCGGGCAGGGCGTCCTGTTTGCCGGGCAGCTGCTGGCTTACGCCGCCATGGATGAAGGCCGCGAGGTGACCTGGATCCCCTCCTACGGCCCGGAGATGCGCGGCGGCACGGCGAACTGCACCGTGGTGATCGCTGACGAAGAGATCGGCTCGCCGCTAGTGCGCCATCCCAAGGCCGTCATCGCCATGAACCTGCCCTCGCTCGATAAGTACGAGGCTCAGGTTGCTCCTGGCGGTTTGATGGTGGTCAATGCTTCGATCATTAACCGCGCCCCGGCCCGCACCGACATCAAAGCGGTAATGGTGCCCGGTAACGAGATCGCCGAGAATTTGGGCGACCGCCGCATGACCAACATGGTGCTGCTGGGTGCGCTGCTGGCAAACCTGCCAGTGCTATCGCTGGAAGCGCTAGAGCGCGCCCTGAAGGGCCATCTGCCGGCGCGGCATCAGCGCCTGCTCCCGTTGAACCTGCAAGCGATCGCGCAGGGTGCTTCATACGTCGCCGAAAAGGCATAAGATCAAGCTTTTGCGGATTATGAAAATGCATCGCATTTTCATAATCCGCAAAAGAACTTCGTTCTATATGGGTTTCAAATAGTGATGGTTCGATGGGGTGGTGCAACCACCCCATCGAACCATCACTATTTGAAACCCGAAAAGAGCCAAAAACTTCTCTCAGGCTCCCGAAGGGATCGATTCGAGCGCATCTGCCCACCAGAAGGCTGTGAACGGAATGATAAAAGAGGCCGTCCAGATCATCGTAGCTGGCCGGCCTCTTTGAATACATTATTTGTACATTTCTTGCATGTTTGAGCATATTATGCTAAAATGTCTGCATCCTCACACCAAAGCTGGTAGTTGAGGAAAGTCGTTTTTTCTTCCAGGAACCGCTCCTTTAAGGAGTGATTTTTGTCATTTAAGCAAAGGCGCTTTCCTGAAACCACAGAAACAGAAAGAGACAAGGATCTTAACCCGATATGGCAACCTCATTCCTCACCCGCGAAGGCTATAACAAGTTACAGGAGGAGTTAGATTTTCTTCGCAAAGATAAGCGCGAAGAGATCGCTAACCGCCTGCATGAAGCCATGGAGGGCGGTGAGCTAATTGAAAACGCCGAGTACGAAGCTGCAAAGAATGAGCAGGCTTTCGTGGAAGGGCGCATTAAAGAGTTGGAGATTCTCCTGGCGACTGCTCGTGTCGTTGATGAGAATAAAGCAGCAACCGGCACTGTGCAGGTGGGGTGCGATGTGATCATTCAGGAAGATGGCCAGGAACCTGAGACCTTCACCATCGTTGGTGCCGCTGAGGCGGACCCAAGCCGTGCCCGTATTTCAAACGAATCGCCGCTTGGTAAGGCGCTGATCAACCGCAAGGCCGGAGAAAAGGCGCAGGTGGATGCACCTGCCGGCTCGTTTACCGTCACCATTTTGAAGGTGGAGTAACCGCGGGGAATTGACTGATCAAAACCCCGCCCGAGGACGGTGAGCCTGCCAGGCAGGTCTCGCCGGCGGGCGGGTTTTTTTTGTTGAGCCTATGAATTTTTTTGTACGAATATTTTGGAGGTAGGACAAATGGAGTTTACAGAGCTTGAACGAATACGTGTGGAAAAAGTTGAGCGCATGCGAAGCTGTGGCATCGAGCCGTATCCTACGCGTGCCGAGGTGACCCACACGATTGCCGAGGCCACTCAGGCGTTTGAAGTCGCTGAAGCGGACGCCAAATCGTCTGGTGCTGAGTCGATCGACCCCATCCGCGTGAAGGTTGCCGGGCGGCTGCGCTCAATGCGCTCGATGGGCAAACTGATCTTTGCTCATATTGAAGATGGCACCGGGCGTGTTCAGCTCTTCATGCGCGTCAACGAGCTGGGGGAAGAAGCAATGGAGCGCTTCAGAACCGACTACGACCTGGGCGATTTCGTTCAGGCTGAAGGCGCTATGGTTCGCACCCGCACAGGCGAGGTGAGCGTGCAGGTAAGCGGTATTAGCATGCTTGCCAAGGCCATCACGCCTCTGCCCGCCGCCAAAGACGAGGTGGTAGATGGAAAAGTGGTTCGTCATGCCACGCTGACCGATCCCGAAACCCGCTTCCGCCAGCGCTACGCTGACCTGGCGGTCAACCCCAATGTGCGCGAGATCTTCCGCGCCCGTGCGGGCATCGTGCGCGCGCTGCGCGGCTTTCTCGATGAACGCGGTTTCTTGGAAGTGGAAACCCCCGTCCTCCAGCCAATCTATGGGGGGGCTGCGGCACAGCCCTTTGTGACGCACCATAACCAGCTTAAACAAGAACTCTACCTGCGCATTTCGTTCGAGCTGTATCTCAAACGGCTGCTGGTGGGCATGCTCGACCGCGTGTACGAGATTGGGCGCGATTTTCGCAATGAGGGTGTATCTTTCAAGCACAACCCCGAGTTCACCCAGCTTGAGTTCTACATGGCATACGCCGATTATCAGAAGATCATGGTGCTGACCGAAGAAATGATCGCCTATGTGTGTGACCAGGTGCTTGGCACACGCAAGATTATGTTCAACGGGAACGAGATTGATATGTCTCCGCCCTGGCAGCGCCTGGAGCTGCGCCAGGGGCTCATCGATGCGACTGGCATTGATATCAATGCCCACCAAACCGATGCGAGCCTGGCCGAAGCCATGCGCCAGAAAGATCTGCCTGTAAAACCAGGGGCTCCGCGCGGCAAGCTGATCGACGGCCTGATTGGCGACTTTTTGGAACCGAACTTCATCCAGCCGACCTTCCTGTACGATTATCCGCGAGATATCTCGCCCCTGGCGAAGAGCAAACCGGGCGATCCGCAGACCGTAGAGCGTTTTGAGGGCTTTATTGGTGGTATGGAACTATGCAACGCCTTCACCGAATTGAATGATCCGCTGGACCAGGAAGCGCGCTTCCTGGAAATGGGCCGCGACTATACCGAGAGCGACGAAGAGCGCCACCCAATGGACGAAGACTACCTCCAGGCAATGTCTTACGGCATGCCACCCAATGGTGGCTTTGGCATGGGCATCGACCGCCTGACCATGCTGCTGACAGGTAATCGCTCGATCCGAGAGGTACTGCTCTTCCCGCACCTCCGCGAACGTGAAAGCGAGTAGCAAGACGGAATTAAAAATAATCACCCTCACCAAATTCGGTGGGGGTGATTATTTTTCTGTCCGGTTATTTATCGCAATTTTACGAACGTGAAAGGCGGGCTGCGCCCGCCTATAGAAAGAAATCTGCGAGTTTTGTCGCACGAAGTGCGACAAAACTCGCAATCTCCCTACCGCGCCAGTGTGCGGGCCATCTGGTAGTATTCCTGGCTGAGGGCCTTTTTCTTTGAGATCACAGTGGCGAGTGGAACAGGATCGATATCGCGCCCATTGAGCGCGGTCATCACGCCCGTTTGCCCCGATAGGAGAAAATCAACCGCTTTCACGCCAAAGCGTGTGGCCAGGAATCGATCGTACGCGGTCGGCTTGCCGCCGCGCTGAATATGCCCCAGCACGGTGACACGCGTGGTGAAACCAAGATCGAGCTCTTCGATCTTCGAGGCCAGCTCAGGCACCGGCGTAGCATAGCCTTCTGCAATCACCATAATGGCATGCGATTTGCCGCGCTTGTAGGCGTCGTCGATGGCCTGTGTGATATCCTCAAACGAGGTTTCGTATTCTGGCACCAGTACCACTTCTGCGCCGCAAATGATGCCAGCCTGGGTTGCCAGATATCCGTGGTTGCGACCCATCACCTCAACGATGAAGGCGCGGTTGTGCGAAGAGGCCGTATCGCGGAGCTTATCAATCGCATCGACGATGGTGTTTAACGCCGTGTCCACGCCGATACACATATCAGTGCCGTAAATATCATTGTCGATGCTGGCAGGGATGCCAATCACGGGTATGCCTTGTTGGTTGAGCAGGTGCCCGCCGGTTAGCGAGCCGTCACCCCCCAGGATAACCAGAGCATCGATCTCGGCATTGTTTATCTGGCGGATCGCCTGGCGCTGCCCTTGCGGCGTTTTGAACTCCATGCTGCGGGCGGTTTGCAAGATCGTGCCGCCGCGCTGTAGGATTCCACCAACATCTCGCGCGCCGAGCGGGCGAAAGGCGCCGTGCAGCATCCCTTCGTACCCGTCCTCAATACCCATTACACGCAGTCCAGCGCCCAATGCTGCCCGAACCACTGCCCGGATGCCCGGGTTCATGCCTGGAGCATCGCCTCCGGAGGTCATCACGCCAATTGTGCGGATGGATGATTTCAACATAAATGCTCACCTCTAATGAATTGAATAGAAATATTTTGTAACTGCTCAGACTTGGGGTTTTGGTGTTTTGTGAGGGAGCTGCACAGCAGATCCCTCACAAAACACCAAAAAAACGAGCAGGCTGAGTAGTTTCCACATTTTATCATTACGCGTGCCAATATAACAGGCCGCGCGCAGCGATGTAAAGCAACTGCAATCCCTGCTGCTACTGTAGTTTGATACTTTCTACCGTAACATTCCCTTCACCGACCAGTTCGATCAGCTCGCGGATCAGCTCGGAGCATATGCCGGTGGTATCGTTCGGGAATTCTAAGAAGAATCGCCGTCCTTGTTCAAATACGAGCAGGGCAAATTTATCGTTCCCCGGGTAGCGTATCAGCGTTCCATGAACGCGCTTAAGGCGGCGAACGTCTTTGTCTTTGTTCTCAGAGGGCTTTAAAATAACCGTCAGGCGGCGCGGCTCGTTTTCCTCGTCCTCTTGTGAATCGACAAACTTGCTTGCCGGAGGCACGTAGAACGGCATAGAAAGAAATGCCGGGGAGACGGGCTCGCGCGGCTCCGATGGTGCTTTGCTCGCGGGAATGCCGATGCTTTCAACCGGCGGATTGCGCCGGGGCGGCTCTGGGATCAGCATCGGTTCCTCTACCGTACGCCGGGCTTCCTCTTGCAGCCGGGGCTTTGGCTCGTGGATGACCGGCAGCGGATCTGACGGAGCGGTATAGGCCCGAGCGGTTCCTCGGTTTTTCTCACCACTCGCAACGCGAGAAGGCACCGGAGTAAAGTCAATGTCGGCGGGCGGTTCAAACAGGTGCCAGTCGTCCGGCTCTGGGGGACCATCATCGCCCACTGGCGGCTGTGCCGGCACAGGCTGCGGCGCTGCTTTGAAAGCGGGGGCCGGTTCCTGTTTCTCTACGGCAGCGGGGGAAGTAGGCTGCAATGGCGAAGTTGCCTGCGGTGGCGGCGCGGTGATCGCGCTGACGGCTGATGGCATTGCAGGCGGCTCCCAGGGCTCGTCCCAGGCCGGTTCCATATCTTCATCGGGCGGAGGCAAATATCCACTTTCGCCGTACACCGCGAGCACCGCTGGAGGCCGGTAAGCGCTCATATCAATCCCCACCGGATCGGGCATTGCCATCGCCTCTTCCAGATTGATCTCTTCCAGCTTATCCACCAGCACTTTGGGATCACCGCCGGCGGCATCCACTCTTCCCTCGGCAATCAGTACTTTATCGGGCGCGATCAAGCGGCCAAATTTATCCCACGTGCGCGGGAAGAGTACCAGCTCCACCGGGCCTTGCAGGTCTTCGAGGGTGCAGAAGCCCATCGCCTTGCCGTCTTTGGTGGAATGCTGTCGGAATTTTGATACCAGCCCGGCCACGGTTACCTTTTCTTTGTCGCGCGCCTCACTCAACTGACCGGAAAAGTGCGTCGTCTTGCGGCGAAGCGCTTTCATGTACGGCGAAAGTGGGTGATCGGATACGTACAGGCCAAGCAGATCGCGTTCCCATTCCAACTGTTCGCGCTTGTCGAGCGATGCGGTAAACGGCAGCACAATTTCATCCACTGCTTCCGCAAAGGTGCCGAAGAAGCTGAGCTGCCCGCTGTTGAGTGCCTTAAAGTGGCTGGTGCTCACGGATACAATCTGGTCGAGCGCTTGCAGCAGGGCAGTGCGCGAGCCAAACGAATCCAGCGCGCCAACTTTAATCATGCATTCCAGCGAGCGCTTGCCCACTGTGCGGAGGTCTACGCGCCGGACGAAGTCGTTTAGGCTGGCGAACGGCCCATCTTTCCGTACTGCCAGAATCAGTTCCACCGATCCCTGCCCAACATTCTTCACCGCGCCCAGGCCAAAGCGAATTGCCGGCACATGGTCGGCGCGATCTTCAATCGTAAAGTCCCACCCAGAGGTGTTGATATCGGGCGGCAGCACCTCAATGCCCAGGTTGCGGCAGTCGGCAACGTAGAAGGCCACCTTTTCGGTGTTGCCCTTTTCTGCCGAGAGTAGGGCGGTCATGTATTCTACAGTGTAATGAGTCTTGAGATAAGCAGTTTGTACGGAAATGACACCGTAATCGGCGGCGTGCGCTTTGTTGAAACCGTAGCGGGCGAACTCTTCCCAATCACTGAAGATCGCCTCTGCGGTATCATGTAACATGTCGCGCTCTTCCGCGCCTTTGATGAACTTCTGCTTGTGCTTTTCGAGCTTATCTTTCTGCTTCTTGGCGATTGCCTTGCGCAGCTCGTCCGACTCGGACATGGTGTAGCCCGCAAGATCCACTGCCGCGCGCATGATCTGCTCCTGATAGACCGGGATGCCATACGTCTCGGCAAAGATCGGCTCCAGCGCGGGATGGCGGTATTCCACCTGCTCTTCGCCGTGCATGCGCTTGATATAATTCGGGATAAAGTCCATCGGGCCAGGGCGGTAGAGCGCCACCATCGCGATGACGTTGTCCACATTGTGGGGCTGCATCTGCACCACGTAGCGGGTCATGCCTGTACCTTCCAGTTGGAAGATGCCCGCCGTGTGCCCCCTACCGATAAAGTCGTAGGTTTCTTTATCATCTATGGGAATGTTATCCAGCCCCATTTTTAGGCCATGCCGCTTCTCGATCAGCGCGCAGGCACGGTTCATAATGGTCAGCGTACGCAGCCCCAGGAAATCCACCTTCAGCAGCCCCAGTGATTCGATAATGGACATCTCGAACTGGGTAACTGTTTTGATCGGCGAGTCTTCCGAGCCGGAAGTGGGGCGGTTGAGCGGCACGTACTCTACCACGGGCTCGTCCGTGATTACCACGCCCGCGGCATGCGTGCCAGCGTTGCGCAGTGAGCCTTCCATCTGCGCGGCGGTGTCTATCAGATCGCGCAGGTAGTCCACCTCATCGTGGAGCTTCTTCAACTCTGGACTCTGCGCTAGCGCCTCTGGGATCGAGAAGGATTTATTCCCAAAGTTCGGGATCAGCTTGGCAACTTTGTCCACTTCGGAAAGCGGGATATCCATCACGCGCCCCACGTCGCGGAGTGCTTGTTTTGCGCCCATTGTGCCAAAAGTGATAATTTGCGCTACGCGGTCGTCGCCGTACTTCTTCGCGCAGTATTCCATCATCTTCGGGCGCAGGTCGTCCTGGAAGTCCATGTCGATGTCGGGCATAGAAATGCGGCCCGGGTTGAGGAAACGCTCGAAGTAGAGACCATAGGCAATGGGCTCTACCAGGGTAATATCCAGTGTGTACGCCACCATCGACCCGGCTGCCGAGCCGCGCGCGTTGTACCAGATGCCGTTTTCGGCGGCATAACGGCACAGGTCCCACACAATTAAGAAGTAGGCGTCGAAGCCCATCTGGTGGATGATGCCCAGTTCGTATTCCAGGCGCTCGCGGAGTACCGGATCGTGCACGCGGGTCTCGCCGTAGCGCCGGCGCATGCCCTCTTCGCACAGCTCGCGCAGGTAACTCTCGGCGGTATAGCCTGGCGGGACGGGGAATCGGGGCAGGTGGTAACCCTTGCTTGTCAGATCCACGTTGCAGCGATCGGCAATCTCTATTGTGTTGGTCAGCGATTCGGGCATCTCGCCGAACAGTCTTGCCATCTCTTCTGCCGAGCGCAGGTAGAAGCTCTCCACACTCATCTTGAAACGGTTTTCGTCGCTGAGCAGCGCGCCCGTCTGGATCGCCAGCAAAATATCTTGCAAGCGGGCGTCCTTCTGGTTGATGTAGTGGACATCGTTGGTGGCAATGTACTTCGCCTGATAGCGCTTACCCATCGCCAACAGATCGCGGTTGATCTTCTCCAACTCGGGGATGTCGTGGCGCTGAAGCTCCAGGTAGAAATTGTTGGGGCCAAAGACCTCGTAGTACCAGTCCATCAGCCGGCGGGCTTCTTCCGGGCCTTTTTCACGCAGCGCGCGCGGAATCTCGGCGGACATGCAGCCAGAAGTGGCGATCAGACCCTCGGAATGCTTTTCCAGGAAGTCGTGGTCGATGCGAGGGTAATAGTAAAAGCCCTCGGTCTGCGCGGCGCTGGCGATTTTGAGCAGATTCTGGTAGCCCGTCTGGTTTTCTGCCAGCAGCAGCAGGTGGTGCGACTGCTTATCCAGCTTGGAGTCGCGGTCCTGCATGCGCCGCGAGGCCACGTACGCCTCCAACCCAATAATCGGCTTAACTCCTGCCGCCTGCGCGGCGTTGAAAAATTCGATCACGCCATACATCGTGCCGTGATCTGTCAGCGCCACTGCGGGCATTCCCAACTCTTTTGCCCGCCCGACCAGCTTTTTGATATTGCTGAAGCCGTCGAGCAGGGAGTATTGGGAGTGGACGTGGAGGTGTACGAAGGACATATGTTGTTAGGAGAAAGTTTGTTCTGGTAAGATTCTTAAAAATTGTGGCGTTCTGTTTTCTTGGCATGCCGGCGAGTTCAAATCCCACAAACCAACGAAACAGAACATCACATTACCGTGGGATTACCGGAAACCGGATGACCCCGTTGATAAATCATTATAGCACCGCAGAGGTCAGGAAAAACTTAAGGAAGGGCAAATATACGCGATTTTAAGAGTAGCCTTCCTTATCCGCCTGCAAATGCCCAAATTCCATAAGCTATTGCATATCCCCCCACCTTTCTTTATAATTACCCCTTGCCGGTGACGGGAAGTCCTTTCATCTAATCATCATTCCCGCACCCGAAAGGTAACGAACGCTCATGTTTCAAAAATTTGTGAAAATCCTGGGGGGCGACCCCCAGAAACGCGAGGTAGACCGCCTCGCTGCCATCGTCGAGCAGATCAACAAGCTTGAGCCAAAGTACGAGCAGTTGAGCGACGATGAGCTGCGCGCAATGACCGACAGCTTCAAGGCGCGCATTGCCGATGCCGTAGAGGGTGTTGACGATGAAAAACAGCGCCGCGAGATTGAACAGGATATGCTCAATGAAATCCTGCCGGATGCGTTTGCCGCTGTTCGTGAAGCCGCCAAGCGCAACATTGGCCTGCGCCCCTACGATGTGCAGCTTTTGGGCGGCATGGCACTGCACCAGAGCAAAATTGCCGAGATGCGCACCGGCGAGGGGAAGACGCTCGTCGCCACCCTGCCGTTGTACCTCAACGCCCTGTTGGGGCGCGGCGCGCATTTGGTGACGGTCAACGACTACCTGGCCCGCCGTGACGCCCGCTGGATGGCGCCTATCTACAATGCCCTGGGCATGACCGTGGGCGTGCTGCAGATGGCTGCGCGCACCGAAAATGGCCGTAACGCGTTTGTCGTCGATCTGGAGAAAAGCTCCGTTCACGAAGATCAGAACCAGCTTCGCATGGTGCCGCGCCCCGAAGCCTACCAGGCAGATATTACCTTTGGCACCAACAGCGAGTTTGGTTTTGACTACCTGCGCGATAACCTGACCATGCGCCTGACGGACCGGGTGCAGCGCGGACATTACTATGCCATCGTCGATGAGGTCGATAACATCCTCATCGATGAAGCCCGTACCCCGCTCATCATCTCCGGTCCTTCGCACGACGATTCAGAGCAGTACGTCCGAATGGCGCAGGTCGTTCGCCAGTTGAACCCCGAAGACTACGAAATCGACGAGAAAGATCGCAGCGTGACGCTAACGGAAATTGGCGACGCCCACGTGGAAGATCTGCTGCAAATGCCCCTGCGTGACCCCGATCGACCAGAAGATATCACCCCCGAACAGGCCTCTTTGCTGGGCACGCTGGAGCAGGCGCTGCGCGCGCAGTTCCTCTACCGCCGTAATAAGGAATATCTCGTGCAGGCGGGAAAGGTCGTCATCATCGATGAATTCACCGGACGCCTCATGCCAGGCCGCCGCTGGTCAGATGGCTTGCACCAGGCCGTGGAAGCAAAGGAAGGCGTGAAGGTAGAGCCGGAGAATGCCACCTACGCGACCATTACCATCCAGAATTACTTCCGCATGTATCAGAAGCTGGCGGGCATGAGCGGTACCGCGCTCACCGAGGCAGAAGAGTTCTACAAGATCTACAAACTGGATGTGCTCACTATCCCCACCAACCTCGAGTACCAGGCCACTCGCGCGGGCTCGCCGATGGTGCAGGTGGAATCCAAGGACGAACTTGGTTACAAATACACCTACTATGCCCGGCGTGATGACAGCAGCAGAAACCCGCTGTTCTACCGCCGCAAAGACTACCCAGATGTGGTGTACCGCACGGAAGAGGCCAAGCTGCGCTCGATCATCCAGGAAGTGATCCAGTACCACGTTGTTGGCCGCCCGCAGCTCGTTGGCACGACGTCGGTAGAGCATTCGGAGCGCCTTTCGGACCGGCTGGGCGCGGATATGACCCGCCGGCTGTCGCAGGTGCTGGTGCTGCGTGATATGTACATGGAAGCAAAAAATATCCAGATGACCGAGCGCGGAATTCCTGAGCTTCAGTCACTCAACGCCCCGCTGGATAAAATTGAGACGAATGCGCTGCGCCAGCTTGCCCGCTCGCTGAACCTGAATATGTCGTTCAACCCGGAAGAACCGGAGAACATCACCCGCCTGCTGCGCCTCCTCGGGTTGGATGGCGCCAATCGCGATCGGCTGGTGAAGGTGATCCAGGCGGGTGTTCCGCACCAGGTGTTGAATGCGCGCAAGCATGATGAGGAATCCAAGATTATTGCCAAGGCGGGCGCCTTTGGCGCGGTGACCATTGCCACCAACATGGCGGGCCGCGGCGTCGACATTAAACTGGGCGGCGAGATTGATGAGGAAGTGCTTGGCGACGTCAACCGCATCCTTGACCGGGCTGGCCACGACGCCTACAACATGACCCACGATCAGCGCCGCGAAGCTCTCAAACAGTTGAGCGAAGAAGAGATTGGCATTTACGGCGAGTCGGTCAGTGCCTTTCATCAGTATATGCTCGAGATGGAGCAGGTGCGCGCGCTGGGCGGCCTGCACGTTATCGGCTCAGAACGCCACGAAGCGCGCCGTATCGATAATCAGCTCCGCGGGCGCGCTGCCCGCCAGGGCGATCCCGGTTCGTCGCGCTTCTACCTGGCTCTGGACGACGAGCTAATGCGCCTGTTCGGCGGCAAGCAGGTGGAAGGCCTGCTCTCACGCCTGAACATCGATGAGAGCCTGCCGATCGAGAGTGGCATTGTAGGCCGCCTGGTGGAAAATTCGCAGGAGCGGGTAGAAGGCGCGAACTTTGATGTTCGCAAGCATCTGCTCGAGTACGATGATGTGCTCAACGCCCAGCGCAAGCGCATCTACGAACAGCGCGACCGCATCTTCGTCAAGGAAGATCTCAGCGATAATCTGGCCGAAATGCTGCATACCGACCTGGAGCAGCGCGTTCCGCAAGATTTGAAGGATGCGGAAGGCCCGTGGAAGCTGGTAGCCTATCTGGATGAGATCCAGCCGCCGATGGTATATGAAGAGATCTTTTACCCTTCCTTCAGCCTGGCCATGCTGATTGAGGACCTGATCCAGCGCCGCCCTGCGCAGGGGGCAACTGTTTCACGGCTGCGTGAGGAACTGCTCACCATTGCGGGGCGCACGCTGCAAGCAGAAAGCGATCACCTGATCAATAACTTCCGCCAGTTGCTCAACCGCACGGAAGAAACCCTGGAAACGCAGCGGGCCGAACGCTTTGAGGCGTTGGATACCTTCTTCGAGGCGCTGGACGACCGTGAAGATGAGGGTGGCTCGCTGCGCCCGCAGGATCTCTCGGATGAGCTGGCCGGGCTGGTCCGCCTGCCGAACTTCCGCCTGACGAACGAGCAGGTGCGGTTGGTGCGGGAAGATCCCGATAGCCTGCGTGACCAGCTTCGAAAGCAAATCGAAACCTATCTGAAGACGATGACAGCAAACCGCCTGTCGGGCGCGGTAGAGCGCCGGCTGGGCGAGGGGCTGAACATCCGCGCTGGGCAGCTTCAGGAGGCCGAATGGGAGGATATCTCCTCGCAGATGATGCAGGAGGTGGAGAACCTGCTGGAACGCCAGTACGAGCGCCTGTTAAACGAGCGGGGCGGGGGGCAAATTTCTCGTGACCTCGACACCCCGCTGGGCAGCCTGACGGAATACACTACCGACGAGCGAAAACTTATGGAACTGCTCGGCGTAATGATGGAAGGCGTGCGCCTGGTGTTTGATAACCGCACGCACCGCAAGGGTGTGCTTCGCACTACCCGCCTGAACTACGCCTTCCTGGCAGGGCAAATGCTGCAAGATCGACCGGTCGCGGATGTGACCGAACAGGTGCTAGACCACTTGGAAGGCGCGCTCGCCGCGCTGCAGTCGGCCTGGGGGTTGTTCCAGTGGAACCGGCTGGTGATGAATGGCAACCTGCTAGAGCAGCTTGAGGAGCGCCTGAAAGCCCGCCTGGAAGAAAAGATGGGCAGCGAGCGCTTCGCTCGCCTGTGCGGGCAGCCGCTGGATACCCTCGAAGAAAGCGACCGAATGATGGCGCGCGACGTGCTGGGCTGGTACGCGCAGAACGAAGCGGCGCGACAACTGCTGTTGAGCATCATCTCGGAGCAGTGGGTCGATTACCTGACCAGTGTGGAAGCGCTGCGCGTTTCTATTGGCCTCGAGGCATATGCACAGCGCGATCCGCTGGTGCAGTACAAGGGCCGTGCTTCCGAGATGTTCCAAAAGCTGCTGTCCGATATCCGGCGCAGTGTCATTGGGCGGTTGTTCCGCTTCCGTCCACGTCCGCAGCAGGCTGCACAGGGTACCGAACAGCGCGTCGCGCAAGCCGCCGTTCTGCCTGGTGAACAGCCCGAGGGCAGCGCCAAAGAGGCCATTCCTGCTGGCGCAACCAGCGGCGATGGCGGTGGCAAGTCGAAGAAGAAGCGCAAGCGCCATTAAATCTTAATTGCTAGAGTGACTGCCGTGCCCCGCACGGCAGTCACTCTAGCTTTTTCTTAAGAAGAATCTGCCTTGCCGGTTATGTGTCGTTACAAAAAACACAGCCTGGGTCCTTTATGAGACCCAGGCTGTGTTTTTTAGAAGTTTTCTTTAGGGCAGCGTGCCGATAACATCGAAGGTGCGCAGCATTTCATCCAGCGCTGCCAGGTCGGCATCGCTCTGCATCTGCACCATCAGGGTTACCAGGAACGAAGTCTTGTTCTGCTGCGGGCGGGCAGAGAGCACGAGCAGAGTGCTGGTGCTGGTGCCACACTTATTGAACAGATCGTATGCGCCTTCAAAAGCCGAGTCTTCGTAATTGGTGCGGCCAAGGTAGGTGCATTCTTTGCGGAAGACACCGCGGTACTCGTCGAGCATTTGCGCGTACCCTACGTACTTCGCCAGATCGTCTGATACACCGAAGAAGACGCCAGGCTCGTTGTAGCTGGCATTGAAGTTATCCAGGCTGGCGGCAGCGGTGATCGACGCGCCGATAATATCGCCATCCAAAACCCACGGGGAGCCATCGACGTCACCCCAGGCGGCGGGTAGGTTAATCTGGATCGATTCGTAGCTGTCCGTCCAGGTGATGTATTCATCGTAGCCACCACTGGAGGTGGTGTTGCCATTGTCATTCACCTGGTTGTCGAGGGTGTTGGCGAAGGAGAAGCTGGTCTCTAGCTTGTCGCCGTTGATCTGCCCGGCCAGGTATTCCTGCGAAGCGAAGCGCAGTACTTCCACCGAGAGGGTATCGTCTGGGTCGCGGGTGCGCAGAATGTCGCAGTAGTCAGCCATGGTTCCGTCAGTTGCCAGAATCAGGCCTTCGAGCTGGGTGATGATGTCGCCGCCCTCAATCCCGGTCTTATCGGCCGGTGAGCCGGATTTCACGGAGGAGACCCAGATACCTGAGAGGGAACCGTCTTCCGACGTCACAGCCTGTCCGTTGATGCCAATCGACTCGAAATCTTCGCCGCCACGCATGGTTTCGATGACGCGCTGAGCATCTCTGGCGAGGATGGCGTAGTTCAGGTCGAACTGGTCGTTGCCTGCGTAGTTCACACCAACAACCAGTCCGTCACTACCCACCAACGGGCCGCCCGAATTGCCGCCGCGGATGCGGGCATCGTGCTCGATCACAGCGTCAACTGAAGCCCAGAAGGTCTCGCCATCGGCGCGGGCCTTCGAAACAATTCCCTTGGTTAAGGTGAATTCTGGGTCACCGAGGGGGAAACCAGCCGCGTACACTTCCAGGCCGGGATCGATGCTTCCCTCATGGAAATCGAGGAAGGGGTAGCCGTCACCTTCGATGTCGATGACTGCCAGGTCCCAGCATTCTGAAACGCCCAGAACACGAGCGTTCTTGGGGCTGGTGTCGCCGCCGACCCAAACCTTCAGCAGGGCTGCGCCGGTTACGACGTGGTTATTGGTGACTGCGATGCCCGAGGGGTCGATGATAAAGCCGGAGCCGCGGCCGGCAGCATTGAAGAGCTGGCCCATTTGCGGATCGATAAAGCTCCCCTGTGCCTCAATCTGCACGGTGGCGGATTTTACATTTTCCACGCCGATCACGCTGGCCCGTGTCGGTTCAGAGGTAGCAGTCGGTTCCGCGGTGGGCTCCGGCGGACTGGTCGGGTCAGGGGCTGTAGTGTTAGCTGCCGCGGGTGTTGGATCCGTCTGAACGGCAGGCGGACCCCCTGTGCATGCAGTCAGGCTCAGCATTGCGATGATGAGCACAATGAAAGTGAGATGGCTGAGACGCATTGGGTGACTCCTATTTGTGGTTAGAAAGAAGAAGGGTGGAGGTTCAGGCAGGCAAAAATCAACCCCCTGAAATCGTATTACATTACTATGTTAATTCGGGAAATGACAAATGTCAACCGCCTTAAACTGTAGTATTTGTACCAAAACTTTCGTATTTATACAAGCGGTCAAAAAGTTAAGAAGATTTTAAATATCCGATATCCCGAGAGGAATAGCGGTAATTTTGCTTATCCGCTGTATTTTCGCTAATACCAACTTCCCCGAACGAGTGTTTTGCGTGTATAGCCCCTGTGGTTGATCAGTTACAATGTCCTTAGAACCTATCCATAATGATTTGTGTTGTTGTTTGTGCGATGTAGTCGCACAAACCAATACCTTCGCCAAAAATCAGCTCTTCTCCCATCTTCCGTGTACCTATATCCTCAAGGCGCAACCCAAACCACGAAGGTGAGACTGGCATCTGCATACTGACCTGTAATTTCCCAACATCCTAATGTCGGAAAATCAACCCCAACCAACATAGATGCCGATCCGAGATCTCCTCCATATGCATTCGTTGCCTTACTTGACTGAAGAGTCGGCGCATCTGCATCCAACCGACGTCCAGTTACGATCAGAGCCGGCTCAGGTTCTTCCGTCACAGAATATCCATCACGCCACCAGAACACTTTTTGGCTATATCCCTCTGAATTATGGGGTAGGTCATACCACACACCATTGGATGGGATAGCTGTCCATAGCGAAGCGGAGCCATACCAGAAATTCTGCTCGGGCGGGTTATCAGGATATTGTTCTGGTGGTGTGAACGGTGGATCTGAGGTCTTTGTTACTGGGCAGGTGTTTGGAGGGTTCCTGGGGTCATTATTGAGATCAGATTGGTTAGAACCGGCTATCGAAGTGACATTGCTTTGCGTACAAGCCGGAAGTACAATGATGAAAATGAGGAAAATGAGTAACAAACGCTGGCTAAGTATAATATACCGCCTTCCTTGGTAGCCTGTTTTCATACCTCGGATAATTTATATACTTTAATTATAGATAATGGCTTTATTATAGCAACACCTTTGACAAAATATGTTAAAGGTGCTTAGTTGCAATCATGGGTTTTGCCTGTCTCATGGGAGCTATTTTCCGGACGATTTATGAGGTTGGTTGCAATGCAATGCAAAAAAAATGATTATTGCAACTAAGCATTATAAAGTCAGTACCTGCACAAAAATAGGTGAATAAAACAGGGCTTTTACGGTACAGTGGTAGTCACCACAACCGCAACGAACCGGAAAAGCCCATGACAGAAATTGTAGCACTTTTACAAACCATAGCACCTCTTCTTGAGAAGACGACTTTGCGCCAATTAAGCCAGGTGGTGTTTGGAATGCTGGTTGCCAGCGGACGGATCACGATGCTGGGCTTGTCGCGATGGACGGAGAAAGGCGGCAGCTATCGCACCATCCAACGGCTGTATCATACGGTCATGCCTTGGAATGCCATCCAATGGCTGTTTTTTCGGAAGCGGTTTCTGCAACCAGCCGATGAATACCTCATCGCTGGGGATGAAGTGGTGGTGGGTAAAGCAGGCAAAGAAACGTACGGACTGGATCGTTTTTTCGCGGGGCTGCAACAACAAGTTATTCCTGGACTATCCTTCTTTGCCTTTTCGCTGGTCAATGTACGCGAGGAAAAGTCGTATCCACTGCAAATCAGCCAGGTTGTGAAGGGTAAAGCGGAAAAAGCGGCACGCAAAACGAAGAAAGAGGCCAAACAGGCAAAGAAAACCGCGGAGAAAGGCAAGCCCGGTCGCCCGAAGGGCAGCAAGAATAAGGCTAAAGTGGAAGTCGTGTTGAGTGCTGAGTTGCTGCGGGTCCAAAGCGGTCTGCGTAGCTTGCTGGCGACGGTCGGAACAACGCTGATCCTGCGCTACGTGGCGCTAGATGGTCATTTTGGCAACTACCCGAGTGCCTATCTGGTTTGCCAGGAAAACTTGCATTTGATTTCAAAGTTGCGTCACGATGCTGCTTTGTATCCAGCCTTTAGCGGGGAGCATCCTGGACCGGGTCCCAAACCCAAGTACGGCGCGAAAATCGAAGTCCATCAGATAAATCCGCGCTACCTGAAGGAAACCACACTCCATGAGAACATCCGCACCGACATCTATCAGGGTCAGTTCTACAACAAGGAGTTCGCCTTTGCCCTCAATGTGGTCATTATCCTCAAAACCAATCTGGTGACCAATACCCAAGCTCACGTCATCCTATTCAGTACCGATCTGGAGCAAGCCTATACTCAAATCATCCGCTTGTATGGTCTCCGCTTTCAAATCGAGTTTCATTTCCGCGACGCCAAACAATACTGGGGACTGGAAGACTTCATGAATGTCAAAGAAACCGCTGTTACCAATGCCGCCAATCTCGCCTTTTTCATGGTCAATATCAGCCAGGCTTTGTTGCAGCCCTTCCGCAAAAACCAGACCGACTATTCCATTTTGGATTTGAAATCCCATTTCCGAGGTTGCCGCTATGCCAGTGAAACAATAAAAATGCTTCCGCAAAAACCAGATGCCAATTTATTGGCGCTAATTTTTGAGCAAATTGCTCGTTTAGGCGCGATTCATCCGCTTTCTCATCCTTCCCATACTCCATAATTGGCGAAGGTATTG
>JAEYTI010000079.1 GCA_023434145.1 Chloroflexota bacterium
TATCTGGGCGACTCGACTTTTCCCTAAACTCTGGTAGAATGAATTTGACATAGTGTATCGTGATCGTATGGGGAAGCAGTGACGGTCAAAGATGAAGAGTTGCCCCCGCCATCTTTCCCAGGTTGGAAGAAAAGCCATGGTCAGCGTCCGGTTCTCTCTCTCCGGGATCAGGGCATGTAGTAAAAGAGGAGGAAACCTTGTCTGGAATGGAACGTTTTACCCAACGGGCGCGCCGTGTTTTGAGCCTGGCACACCAGGAAGCAGAACGGATGCGCCAGAATGTTATCGGCACTGAGCACCTGCTCCTCGGCCTCATTGAGGAAGAGGGTGGTGTCGCCGGTCGGGTATTGCGAGAATTGGGGTTGGAACCGGAACGAGTTCGTGAGATGGTAGAGCGGATGAGCGGTTTTGGTCAGTACCGGGGCGGGAAGATTGATCTCGCGCCGGGAACGCAGCAAGTGCTCGAGTTCGCCATTGAAGAAGCTCGCCGGATGGGTCATCATTATATTGGTACCGAACATCTGCTCCTTGGCCTTGTCCGCTCGCAAGAGGGCATGGCGATGGAAGTCCTGCGCAAGCTGGGCGTTACGTCTGAGCAGATTCGCCGCCAGACCCGCCGCATCCTTCAGGAGAGCAGCAGCACCCCCTCGACTACAACCCCCGCGACAACGCCCAATCGCCCGTCGCAGCAGCGACAGGAGCAGAATAAGGCCAAGACCCCGCTGGTTGACCAGCTGGCTGTTGACCTGACTCAGAAAGCCGAAGAAAACAAGCTGGACCCGGTCATCGGGCGCCAGATGGAAATTGAGCGCGTGATCCAGATTCTGGCTCGCCGCACCAAAAACAACCCCGCCCTCATCGGTGAACCGGGCGTCGGCAAGACTGCAATTGTCGAGGGGCTTGCGCAGCGCATCGTCGAAGGCGATGTTCCTGCCTTGCTGCTTGGCAAGCGCGTGCTCCAGCTCGACGTTGGCTCGCTGGTTGCGGGCACCATGTACCGTGGTCAGTTCGAAGAGCGTCTCAAGCGGGTGATTGACGAGCTGAAATCCTCGGGCGCAATCCTGTTCATTGACGAAGTCCACATGCTGGTGGGCGCCGGCGCTGCTGGTTCCTCGGTGGATGCCGCCAATATCCTCAAGCCCGCGCTCTCGCGCGGTGAGCTGCAGGTGATCGGCGCGACCACCCTAGAAGAATACCGCAAGCACATCGAGAGCGACGCCGCACTCGAACGCCGCTTCCAACCCATTGTGGTCAACGAGCCCTCCATTGACGAGACCATCGCAATCCTCAAGGGTATCAAATCGGCCTACGAGGAACACCACCGCCTGACCATCTCGGACGAGGCGTTGGAAGCCGCCGCCAAACTCTCGGCGCGCTACGTAGCCGACCGCTTCCTGCCGGATAAGGCCATCGACCTGGTCGATGAAGCTTCTTCCCGCGTGCGCATGTACAAGAGCCCCTCGGCCACTTCGGCCAAGGACACAATGCGCCAGCTTCGCACCCTGCGCCAGAACTATGCCCTGGCCGTTGAAGACGGACGCACCGATGACGCGCAGGAACTGCAGGAGCAGGAGGCCGAACTGGAACGCGAGCTCGAGCGCCTGCGCACTACCTGGGACCGCGAAGACGCCCCCGAAGTGGTGGCAGAAGACATCGCGGAAGTCGTTTCGATGTGGACCGGTGTGCCGGTGATGCAGATGGCAACCGAAGAATCCAAGCGCCTGCTGGAAATGGAAGATGAGCTGAAGAAGCACATCATCGGCCAGGAAGAGGCGGTTGAAGCAATTGCGAAGGCAGTCCGCCGCGCGCGTGCCGGTCTCAAAGATCCGCGCCGCCCGATTGGCTCCTTTATCTTCCTCGGGCCCACTGGCGTTGGCAAGACTGAGCTGACGAAGGCGCTCGCGCGCTTTATGTTCGGCAGCGAAGACGCGCTAATCCAGTTGGATATGTCTGAGTTCATGGAACGGCACACCGTCAGCCGCCTGGTTGGCGCGCCTCCTGGCTACGTAGGTTACGAAGAAGCCGGACAGCTCACCGAAGCGATCCGCCGCCGTCCGTACTCGATTGTCGTCTTTGACGAGATCGAGAAGGCCCACCCTGAAGCGCACAACATGCTGCTGCAAATCATGGAAGAGGGTCACCTGGCGGATGCGAAGGGTCACAAGGTGGACTTCCGCAACGCGATTATTATCATGACCTCCAACGTAGGCGCGGACCTCATCAAGCGCCAGACCGGCTTCGGCTTCCAGCTGGGCCGCGACGAATCGGTGGAGGAGCAAGCGGCCTACGCTGAGATGCGCAAGAAGCTGCTTGATTCGCTCAAGCGCGTCTTCCGCCCCGAGTTCATCAATCGTCTCGATTCGGTGATTGTGTTCCGCTCGCTCAACCGCGAGGCGATCCACAGCATCGTGAGCCTGGAGCTGGACAAGGTCGGTGAGCGCTTGAAAGAGAACGAGATCAAGCTCAGTGCTACTCCGGCTGCGCTGGAACGCCTGGCCCAAGAGGGCTACGACCCAGAAATGGGCGCCCGCCCGCTGCGCCGCGTGATCCAGTTCAAGGTCGAAGACCGCCTCTCTGATGCGGTACTGGCCGAGCAGTTCAAGGCCGGGGATGAGATCGTGGTCGATTTGGATACGGAAATCGACGATATTGTCCTCAGGAAGAAAGAGGAAGCGCCAGAATCCGAACAGCCCTTGGGCGTTGGTGCGTAAGGTGGCTCCTCTGGTCTGACCGTAACAACAAAAGGGCTATTGCGACCTCAGGCCGCAATAGCCCTTTTTCGTCTTAGTGATATCCGTGATTGGTACGGTTTGTGAAGGGTACCTACGTACCCTTCACAAACCGTACCAATATCATCATAGAAAGAGCGTCCATGAGCAGCAAAGTTCAAACCCGGTATGTTTGCCAGCAGTGCGGGCGCACCTCGCCGCGCGCATTAGGCCGCTGCCCGCAGTGCGGCAGTTGGGGCACCATGGTAGAAGAGATCATCTCCGCGCCTGCCGCGCCGGCCCCTGCACGCTCCATCTCGCAGAGCGGGTTGGGCGGATCGTCGCAGCCGCGTCGCCTGCGCGAGATTCAGGGCGATCAGGAAGACCGACTGTTTCTGCCCATCGGCGAGTTTGCCCGCGTGCTGGGGGGCGGCATTGTCCCCGGTTCGATCGTGCTGGTTGGCGGCGATCCGGGTATCGGCAAATCGACCCTCATGCTCCAGCTCACTCTGGAAATGGCCTCGCAGGGCCGCGTGCTGTACGTCTCTGGCGAAGAGTCGGAGCGGCAAGTGAAGATGCGCGCCATGCGCCTGCTGGAAGAAGAGGAGGGCGGCAAGCAGCGCCCCATGCCTGATGAACTGCTGCTGGTGACGGAAACCAACCTGTCGACTATTCTCGAGCACGTCAACACGGTTAAGCCCAGTATTTTGGTGATCGACTCAATCCAGACGGTTTACCTGCCAGAGCTGAACTCTTCTGCTGGGTCGGTGACGCAGGTGCGCGAGAGCTCTTCCCGCCTGCGCGATCTCGCCAAAGGCTCGGGTATGGCAGTATTCGTCATCGGCCACGTGACCAAAGAGGGTGTGATCGCCGGTCCGCGCGTGCTGGAGCATATTGTCGATACCGTGGTCTACCTGGAAGGCGACCGTTACCAATCCTACCGCCTGTTGCGCTCGGTAAAGAACCGCTTTGGGGCTACCAGCGAGGTAGGCGTGTTTGAAATGCGCGAGCACGGCATGATCGAAGTGCAGAACCCTTCCGAGTTGTTCCTGGCGGAGCGCATGGTGAATGTGCCAGGGTCTGCTATCGCGGTAACGATGGAGGGCACGCGCCCGCTGCTGGTGGAGGTGCAGGGTCTCACCAGCGCCACCACGCTCGGCAACCCGCGCCGCACGCCCAACGGCATCGATATGAACCGCCTCCAGCTCATTACCGCTGTGCTAACCCGGCGTCTGGGCCTGCACCTGGGTGAGCAGGATGTATTTGTCAACGTCATCGGCGGGCTGCGCATCAACGAGCCTGCTTCAGACCTATCGGTCGCTGCCGCGATCGCTTCGTCCCTACGCGACGCCCCCGTTCGCGCCGACACCGTGCTGATTGGTGAGGTGGGTCTCTCTGGGGAGCTGCGCATGGTGGGTCAGATGACTGCGCGCCTGAAAGAAGCCGCCAAGCTCGGTTTCCGCAGCGCCATTGTGCCGCGCCGCATCCGCAAGGCAAGCGGAGAGCCGTGGCCCAAAGAAATCCAGACCTTTGAGGTACGCACGCTGCGCGAGGCGCTCAGTGCCGCACTAATGCTGGAAGACAGGCCCTCCCGATCGACAGACAGTCAGCCAGATGATGAGGATGGTGAAGATGGTAGTGGCGCGGAGCGCAGTGCTGGCAACCGCGCCAGCGCCGGTGGTTATGGTCGCCGCTCTGCGCAGGGCGCGCGACGCCCCCGCTCATCGTCGGAGGATTAATCCAATCGAAGGGGGAGGAAAGGGTTTCATGTTTCGGAAACGCATGCAGCTCGCACTGATTCACGTTGCCGTTGCGATGGCGCTGGTGCCGATCAACAGTACGCTCAACCGGGTGATGATCAAAGAGATGGCAATCTCCGCCACGCTGGTGGCAGTGCTGGCCTCGCTGCCATACCTGTTCTCACCGCTGCAAGTGGTTATCGGTTCGTATTCTGACCGTCACCCGGTGTTTGGCTACCGACGCTCGCCGTATATTGCCCTGGGCCTGGTACTGTGCGTTGTCGGTGTAATTCTGGCGCCGTACGCGGTTTTCATGCTGCCTACTCAGCCGCTGCTCGGGCTGCTGCTTAGCGTCCTTACCTTTGGCGCTTGGGGAATGGGGTTCAACGTCGCCAGCGTATCGTACCTGTCGTTGGCTTCGGAGCTTTCGGGGGAAGGGGGCCGTTCGCGCACGATTTCCGTGATGTGGTTTGTGATGATTATAGGCATCATTCTCACTGCTGCCACGCTCAGCCGCCTGCTGGAGAACTACACGCACGAGTCGCTCGAACGAGCCTTTCTGATTGTTGGAATAGTAGCGCTTGGGTTGGGCCTGCTGGGATTGATCCGATTGGAGCCGCGGCACGCCGGACCTGCACCGGAGATCGCGCGCCGATCCGGCTGGCGCGTTCTGACCGGCGCAGTGCTGGCTAACCCCATTGCACGGCAGTTCTTCTTTTACATGATCATCCTGCTGGCGGCTATTCTCGGACAAGATGTGCTGCTAGAGCCATACGGCGGCGAAGCATTCGGCCTGACGGTAGCGGCAACCACCCGTATAACCTCGATCTGGGGTGTATGCGTGCTGGTTGCCCTGCTAGCTGCTGGATGGATGGAGCGCCGCATGGAGAAACGCAATGTGGCACGCATTGGGGCGCTAGGGGCCATCATTGGGTTTGTGCTGATCGCCGCCAGCGGCCTTTTGAGCAGCACCGGCGTGTTTTACGGCGGGGTGGTAATGCTCGGCCTTGGGACGGGGCTTTCCACCGTCTCGAACCTATCGCTCATGCTCGATATGACCACAGCCCAGGTTGGGCTGTATATTGGCGCCTGGGGCATGGCAGATGCGCTGGCGCGCTTGCTGGGCACCGTGCTCAGTGGGGCAGTGCGTGATATTTTCGCACAGATTAGCCACGATCCGCTGACCGGGTACATCGTAGTGTTTGTCATTCAGGCGTTGATGCTGGTGGCGTCGCTGTTCATGCTCAACAGGATTGACGTGCAGAGCTTCCGCAGTAAGACTTTGAGCACAGCGGAGCGGGCAGCATTGCTCAACGAAGCATAAGCCCAGATTGTGATGTACAATTAGGGCCTTGAAAGCAAGTGGACGGCTGCTGAGACTCGGCAGGATTGTATGAGCCGGTTGTGCCACAATGCCCTCTTGCAAACCCAAGCCGGTCTGAGCGGTTACGAAAGGAGTAAGAATGTCTGTTTTGGATCAAGTTGTCAACTGGGGGCCTTTTTCACGGGTGCGCCGTAACCACGCGCTCGAGCACGCTACGCTCCAAGTGCTGGCAGAAAAGAACCAGGGACTACGAATGGCCGGGTACTCAGATGCCAATGGCTTCTGGTTGGTAGGTGAGATTGAAACGGAAAAGGTAGAAAATGCTGCGCGCGAGGCACTAAGCCGCTTACAGGCCGGGGAGAGCAATCTCGCAATCCATCCAAACTGCGGCACAAACCTGGTCACGCAGGGATTAATGGCGGGCGGGTTTGCCTGGCTGGGTATGATGGGAGCGGGGCGCAGCTTCCGTGACAAGGTGGAGCGTCTTCCGATGATCGTCTCACTTGTTACGCTGGCTATGATCTTTGCCCAGCCGATTGGCCCGATGGTGCAGAAGAACGTCACCACATCCGCCGCCGCGCAGAATCTACGCATTCTGCGGGTTGAACGCGTGCAGCGGGGCAGTGCACCACTCCACCGCGTTACCACACGCTCATAACACGTCGAGCAGCCATGGCAGCCGTCGAAGAACACCCAACCGTCTGCATCATCCACGGCGATGATCCCTTCGCTATCCGGCGGAATATCGATGAAGTAATGAAAGGGCTGGGCGACCCTGCCTGGGCCGATATGAATATCACTCGGCTGGATGGCAAGCAGTGCTCGGATGACGACTTGCGCTCGGCAGTAAATTCCCTGCCGTTTGTTACCGACCGGCGGTTGGTAATCCTCACCAACCCTTTTTCGCGCACCAATACCGATGCCGCGCGAAAGCGCTTCCTGGCGCTTCTCGACGCTCTACCGCCATCTACCACGCTGGTTCTGGTCGTGGAAGATGTGATGGAGCGTGGCAGGGCGTGGAAGTCGCTGCCGGAAAATTCCTCCAACTGGATCCGCAAATGGCTGGCAAAGGCGGGCAAGCATGGGAAGTACCAGCTTTGCCAGCTTCCGCCGTCCGCGCAGATGTCACAGTGGATCCGCGAGGAGGCAAAGCGGCAGGGCGGGCAGTTCAGACCGGATGCCGCCACCGCATTGGCAGGTCACATTGGCAATGATACGCAGCAAGCCAGCCTGGAGATCGATAAGCTGTTGACCTACGTGGATTTCAAGCGCGCGGTAGAGGCTGAAGATGTGATGGAACTGACCGCGCAGACTTCTCAGGCAGACGTGTTCGCCATGGTCGATGCCCTGGCAAATGGCAATTCCAAGCAGGCGATGCACCAACTTCACCAGTTGATGGATACCGAAGAGACCATCTTTATCTTCAGTATGGTGGTGCGCCAGTTCCGCTTGCTGATACAGGCCCGCGAGTTGATGGATGAAGGCCATGGCGGACAGATCGCGCAAGAACTGCGTATTCATCCCTATGTAGCAGAAAAGTTGACCGGGCAAGCGCGCCGGTTCAAGCTTTCACAGTTGGAGGCAATCTACCGTCGTCTCTTAGAAATCGATGAGGCATTTAAGACCGGCCGCTCCACACTGGAACTTTCACTAGACACCTTTATCGCAGAAATTGCAGTATAACGGCTCAAAGAAAAACAACTGTTTGAATTTTGCCGCCTCGTATTGTCAGAAAAACTTCTCAGCCCACATAATGCATCCTAAGAAACCAGAAGCCCTTCACTCTAAATTGTTAGAGTGAAGGGCTTCTGTTGGTAATAAAATATTTATGTCGACTATTTGTGTCTAGTTGGTTTTTTCACTCGAAATTAACGACTCAACGAGTAGCACCCTGGTAAGATAAGAGTGTGACAGCATGCACGAGTTCATGACCAACGGCATGAACCTGCTACAACACCCCCTCAACGCCGCCGCTGGCATACGTTTATCCGGTTTTTTCCATCCCTCCAATTTCCGGTAAGCTTCGCGCGCTCCTTTTTGAAAGGAGTTTGCATAGATATGACCTGTTCGCTTTGCGGATCAGGCATGAACCTTGCTCCCTGGCTGGTATGGAAAAATCGAGAAACACTCAACCCAGGAGTAAGAAATTATCTATGAAACGAATCATCGCGGCACTGGCGGTAATTTTGTTCGCATTTCTCCTGATCGGACTGAGTTTCCGAATGTCAGGCACACAGGCGGCTCCTGTTCAACAGGATGCTGAGCCGGAAAAACCACCGCTTCCCACCAGTACACCCGAGGAAGGGCCGGTCGTGGAAAAGCAGAGCCGCCCACTGGCGTTTCGTTCCCCCGTAGATGACGCTGTTCGCACTGCATTTGAGCGTACAGCCAAGAATCGGCAAATGGATTTGTTGGCATTTATGCTGTACGAGCCGGTTGTCGACTCAATCCATTATACGGGCGACGGAAAGACAGCTCTGCTTTGGATCTCGCTCCGCGATCCGTTGACCGGCGAAGTGGTAGAGACCGAACCCGGCCTTGCCATTGCCCGCAGCCCAGAGGCAAACTCCGCGCTGCCAAGCGGCTGGGAGATCACCCTACAATCTGCTGAAAATTTCGGCGATCAGCTGCGGGCGCTGCCGGATGACTTGCTGTCTGAAGAACTGGCCGAGCGCTTCACGTCTGATGAGACAGCGGCAATGCAAAACCTGGCCGCACCCTACCTGGGCTACCGCCTGCCCTGGACGGCGGGAACCGCTCGCCGCCTGACAGGCAGCATTGGCCACTTCCTTATCTACAATTCTTGCAACGTCACTTCATGCCGTTACGCCTACGATTTTGCTGATGGGACGATGTTCCCGCTGCTGGCATCTAAGGGCGGCACGGTGAAGAACTGGCGGGTCGACTGCCCTAACTTCAACGAATCTTGCACCAACTTCCTTGTGCTGGAAGATAATTCCACCGTCCCGACCACATACCAGCTCTACTACCACCTGGCGCAGAACTCTGTGCCGGCGAAACTGCGCAAAGTTGGCGTTCAGGTACAGCGAGGTGAATACATTGGGGACGTAGATGACACCGGCTATTCCAGCGGTCATCATCTTCATTTTCACGTTTATCAAACAACTACCCGTAGCGACTGGAGTTGGGGCTACTCAGTCGATTTTAAATACGAAGATGTTCCCATCAATGATGGGCATCCACGCACGTGCTACGAGGCGAGTAACTGGCCTGGCTACGGAAACGAATGCAATGCGGGTGCAGATGGTAAGCGGGGTACCTCTGATGACGACAGGTTTGTTTCGGGCAATACACCTGCTAACCCACCCATTGGTACGCTTGATACCCCGGTGAACCGGCAGTGGATCGACCGCCCCACAGTGTATGTTGCCGGCTCTGCCGTAGATGACGTTCAGATCTCGCGCATCCAGGCGTTAGTGAATTATGACGGCACGTGGCGGTCGATCGGCGATATTGCCTTGAATGGCAACGGCACGTATGGGCAAGAAATGGACCTGTGCTCGATCAATGTGCCCAATGGCCCGCTGGCCCTTACTGTGAGAATTTATGACCGCGAGGGGAGCCAGGCGCAGAATATTCCCGTCCGGCAGATAATCAAGAACTATAACTGCGGAGCCAATAACCCTCCGCCGCCTTCGATGATGTGCGAACCTTCATCGAATCAGATTGCCCTGTACACTGACCCAGATTATCGCGGCGCTTGCCAGCGGTTTGACGTTAGCAGTACCGCTTATACAAGCACCAAACTGGGCGCGATTGCCGATAATACGGTTTCTTCCATTCAGGTGGGAAGTGGTGTTCAGGCCATTCTATACGATCGCAGCAGCGATCTAAATGCAACTCCTGGCGGGCGCATTGAAACCTTCCAGAATTCAGATGCGAACCTTTCAGATAACCGCATCGGCGCGGATACAGTTTCCGGTTTGTGGGTAAAGTCTCGTAATGATAAGCCTTATGAACCCTCGCTCCGACCGCCGGGGAGTAAGTTCACGGGCGGTGCATCTAGCACCGACTCTCTCATCCTCGCCTGGGAGGGCGGCGGTGGGGCAACTTCCTTTGACGTGGCGCTGCAAGGCCCTTCGGCTAACTGGACGAAGACGGTCACCGGTACCAGCATCTCAATTGGCACCCTGGAACCAGGAAACTACAATTGGTCCGTTGTAGCGCGCAACAGCGCCGGAACAAACACGAGCCAGACAACCTTCACGGTTGCTGAAGCAAGCCTACCCGCTGATAGCTCGAAAACCGTGCCATACAACAACAATTTTGACGCAAACGCAGATGGATGGAGTTCCACTGGATTGTGGCGTTACGCCTCGATTACGGCAAGTACGCGCGCCGCATCGAAGGGATGGGTATTCAATGACACAACCGACTATCAGGACTCTACGTGGAAAGCTGGTGATCTGACCTCCCCGCCCATCGACTTGCCCAACAATGCTGTTTCCTACCTGCGGTTCCTATACTACGCCAATACGGAAGATGGTGGCGTTCACTGGGATCAGCGCAGAGTGCAGATTTCCGTTTACGACGGGAGCAAATTCGGCCCATTTGTCGATCTGATCCAGCTTTGGGATGACAAGCAGCCAGCGCAAGCCTGGTTTAACAGCGGGCCGGTCAGCCTCAATGGCTTCCAGGGGCGCACCGTGCGTATCCGTTTCCACTTCGATGCCATCGATGAGGATCGTAATACTACATTTGGCTGGGCAATTGATGATGTTTCAATCAACACGACGGCTCCAAACACTGCCTGTTCGGATGGCGATGCGGTTCCTACACTCACGATCGGGAAAACGATCAATGCCTCCATCTGCCCAGAAGGAGATGTTGATTACTACTACATTACCGTTGTTCGCGGGCAGAAGATTACATTCGACATTGATGCACGTACGCTTTCGCCTGCCTCGCAGCTCGATTCGCACATTTTCCTGTTGGATCAGAACGGCGCGAGTGTACTGGCAGAGAATGATGATGAGGAGTATCTGAAGAAGGTCGACTCACTACTAACCTACACCTTTACCCGTAGCGGTACGTATCTGCTAAAGGTTAAAGCCTGGAATCACCCAGGGGTCGGAAGCACCTCGCATTTCTATAACGTCACTGCCCGCGTGGAAGATCCAACCACCCCGCCCAAGTCGGTTGGAATTGCATATCCGCTCAACCCTGCATATGTGCCCGAAGGTCAACACTGGGTAAAACCAACCGCGGTTGATTATGATGGTGGGAACGTCGTGCAGATCGATCTCTATTGGCACGGGCCTGATTGGAGCAATCCAACCTGGGTGAAGCTTGGCACGGATAACACCCCAGGCGATGGTTGGGCAATTCTGTCTACCCCCGCGAATTATGGTGGCGTGCCCGGTTCTGCAATGTATGTGAGGGCAACTAGTAAGGCGGGTGGCACGGTGGGTATGGTGTGGTGGGACTTGATGCCAGACCACTCGATGCCTTCGAGCCAGATGTCCTCGCTGCCTGCAGTGTCGAACAGCACCGCCGTACGCCTCAAATGGACGGCTCAAGACGCGCTAAACGACATCGTCCGCTTTGATCTGCAGTATCAATTTAACGGCGGCGCATGGCAAAACTGGTCTGAGCGAACGCTGTTAGGCTCGGAACGTGGATTGTGGTTTGTCGGAGCCCCCGGCAGCTACCGCTTCCGCATCCGCGCGGTAGACAGCGCAGGACATGTGGAAGCCTTCCCGGATGCTGCGGAGGCACAGGTCACCATTGCAGCAGCGTGTACGCCAGATGCTGCGGAATCACCAAATAATGCCTCAGTCCCGCTCACCCTGGGGAACCACAGTCCGGTTTACAACTTCTGTACTGCCTCGGGCGCGACGGATGTCGATTGGGTTTCAATGCAAGTTGAAGGCGGGAAGAAGCACATCTTTGGTGCAATACCTGTGAACTCGGGCGCTGGCTTTACTGTTACCCTGTACAATTCTACGTTCCAAAAAGTGAAGACGTGGTCATCCAAAGATCTCGGAACCCCGCTGGTATTTACCTGGTCCGCGGAAGGCTCTGACCCAACCACCTATTACGCTGAGATACGTCCTCTGCGTGATAATCTGTGGGGTACAGACGTGAGATATTATGCAACCTATGATATCGCCACAGAACTGTACATGCCGGTAATCACTCGATAAGCCAGTTTGAAAAACGAAAGAACAAAGCGGGGCCGCTTTTGACGGCCCCGCTTTGCTTCATCCTATTCTACCGGTTGGTTCCTCGCACCGACCGGTTCTCATTCAGGCCAACGTCGCTTTGCGAGTCGACCGGCACACGAGTGGTGAACATTTCATCGTAGAGAAGCTGCATATTGTGGATGACCTGCTCGTAGGAAAGCGCGCCACGCATATACTGCTGCTTGATGTACGCCATCCGCGAGTCGGCCTGGCTAACCAACTGCTGCACGCCTTCCCGCATCACCGCATTGGTAGGGTCAGCCTGCGCTTGCGCCTGCCAGCGCTGCTTCAGGTCATCCACCTGCCATTCTAACTCCTGGATGCGCTCCTGGTCTTGCTCGATGCGTTCAATGTGGTGGTGGGCGTGCTCGCTCACCAGCCGGAACTGCTGGGCCAGCCGCCCGATCTCCAGGATGGCCGCGTCGATGCGCGTCTGGCGCTTTTTCAGCGCCTCCCACTTTTCATCTACCGGCTTGAGCGTCTGGCTCTCGGGTAGGGGCGATTGATTGTGGGGTCGCCATGTACGCTGCGAGGGGGAGCGCTCCGCGGCCTCGGCCAGGCGCTCGCGCGCTTCGCTGCGGGCTGCCAGCGCTTCCTGATAGGCCTCCATCAGCGGGCCGCACTGCGCTTCCAGGGCCTGCTGTGCCGCCGTAAGCGACTGCCACAGATCATTTTTGCGCTTGATCTCGGCTGTTACCGCCAGCAGATCATCTTCCGGGTTTTTTTGCTCGGCGGCGTGGCTCAAACGTGCGGCAACCGCGCGCCCGGCGCCTACCAGTGGGCCGGTGCCGCGTGACACGTGCGAAGAGAAGTCGCTGTTTGCCAGCAGAGCTTTCGCCTGCTGGATCGGCGAGTCCTCAAACGTGCCCACTGAGTCGATTTTCGTCATTTGCTCGTTGATCTGTTTGCCCAGGTCGGCAGCCGCGGCGTTGATGCGTGACAACCAGCCCTGCATGGCTTTGTTCACCTTATCGACTAGTTGATTGATGCGCGCTGCCTTGCGGTCCATCTCGCCCTGGTCGCGAGCGTTTAGCTCATTACCATGCTGCCGGATCTCCTCGATCAGGCGGCTGGTGTCGGCATTGGCGATTTCGTATAGTAGATCGTTGCTCTCTGTTAGCAGCGTTAGCCGGTCAAGCGCGGTGTAAGCGGCGTTCAGCCGGTCTTTGGCAGCCGCTTCCATCGACTGGATTTTCTCCAGTCGCGCGCGGATATTCCCGGCCCGAGCCTGCAGCGCCTTGTGCTGCTCTTCCAGCCCATGCAGCTCTTTGAGCAGATCCGCCAGGCTCGACTCTTTCACCGGCGCGGTTGGATCTGTCGGAACCAGTGTTTTGTGCTCGTGCTCCAGTGCTTCTAGCTCCGCGCCCAGCGTTTGTACGGAATCCTGGCGCGGCCAGTTCTTCAAGTCATAGATGCCTGTCTGCTCGGCCATTTCGCGGGCTTTCCGCAGCCAGGGCAGCCCTTCTTTCAGCTCTGCCGTACCCAGCAAAATGAGCAGGGAGCGGTGCTGTTCCGCTGTGCGCGGATACACCTCTGCCAGCGCCTTGTACTGGCTCTTGAACGTATCCACGTCGCGCAAGTGCTGCGCGATCTGATCGGGTGTGCGGGTCTGGTTTGCCGGTCCAAGCGCCTCCAGCTTGCTGCGCAGATCTGCCAGTCGTGCCCCGCTGGTATCCCACAAAACTGGATGCATTGGTGCGTGTTCCAACCCAGAAAACTGCCCAGAAAGGTCTGTGACCCCGCGCCGAAGTTCCAGCAGCGCCTCACTTAGTTCTACCACCTGCTTGGTTGCCTTTTGGTACTGGGTTTCGGTATCTTGCAGCACCCGGCGGAGCTGCCCTACTTCACGCGCAAGCCCGCGCAGTTCTTCCACGTTGGGGTGGGTAAGCCGCTGATTCAATTCCGCCGCCAATTGGGCCACCTGATCCAGTTTGTTCTGCAGGGGAGCGATCGATAACCCTTCTGGCGGGCTTGAAATCGACTGCCGCAGCACGGCCCCCGCCTGTTTCAGCCCTGCGTACTCCCCCGATGCTTTCTGGAAGCTGGCGAACCATTCGCGTGCCTGGGGCAGGTAGCGGCTGAGCGCGGGGCGGATGCGCCCCAATGCTTCGAACACGCGGATCGTCGATTCGAGATTGGCGGCAGCCATGAGTGCTGGCTCATCGGCTTCTAAAAATTCTTGCGGAATTTCGTCCAGCGCACGAGCGAGCCGGGTGGGCAGCCCGGTAACCACTTCCATCTTCTTGCCGCTCGCGCCCCAAGAGTTGAGGGCCTCCACCAGCTCGGTTAGCTCAACGGCGTCTTTTTGTGCCTGGCGGCACTGCAGCGCCAGATCCCACGGGATGCGGTAGATATTCTCTACCTGCGTTTCGACGTGCTTCAGCCCGCTGCCGATGGCGTCACTCTCGGCGCGCAATTCGCGCGTCTCGCGCCAGTGGCGGATGCTGTGGAATGGGGCGTTGATAACTTCGGCCATGCGGTTTCCACGCGGCTGGTTCATTTCGATCTCGAACTGGCTGGACCGTTCCAAGAACCCTTGCAAGCGAGTATTCAGTGCCCCGATTTCGGTCTGGAGTGATTCGAGCGGCGTGGAAAATGGCTCCTGCTGAACGCCTTCGTACGCGTGCAAGAAGTTCGCAGCCTCGGTGAGCTGGCGATCATATTCGCTAATCTGCTTGCCAAGTTTGCGGATCGCTTCGCTCGTTTGCTGGCGCATCCACTTCACCAGCCCAAACGCAGCGAGCAGGGGGATGACAATGGCCGCGAGGACCCATACGATGATCTGAATTACAGACGGCCCACCAGTTTCCATAGGTACCGTACCATTCTAGGTAGTCTCTTGCAGGTTTTAAGGTAACGTCTTTTTGCATGGCAGGGATAACGTTCGGCAGCGCCCATCATACCCCACCTTAACAGTTATGCTACTATTATACAGGAAACCGGAAGAAAGTAGAACAAATGTGTGATATTGTAAATTGATTTTTCATGGAAACCCCATGAAAAATCAGAATTGAATCGCTCCCTTCGGGAGCCCAAGAATTGATTGTTGGAGTTTTGAAAACGCAAAGCGTTTTCAAAACTCCAAAAAAGATTTTTCAGGCGGACGAAGCAGTATCTCGCAATGCGAGCGTCCGTTTCATACATAAAGCCCCTGCGGCTGAGCGGTTGCCTTTATGCTTACACAAGTTCTCGATCTGTAATATGACCCTCTGTATGAGCGGCGCGATTGTTCAATTCTGCCAGCCAGCGGTGCGTTTCGCCGCGGCTCTTCAGGCGAATGACCTGCAAATGGGCGTTCTCCGGCTGTTTGAATGCTTGGGGATAGATTTTGCGATGCTTCGGATGCGTTTGGATAGCGAAGCGCAGCAGCGAGTCTTTCCCGATAAGCGCGCCGGTCCACGTTTCGCGGTTGCTGTTCCAAAGCACCTCGCGGGTGATGATCCGCCGAAGGGTGCGGATAAGGAGCTGCCACAAGATTACCGGAAGCTTATAGTCCAGCCAGACGATGGTGTCTGCCCGCCCCCAGATGATGTCGCGCGCCTTGCTGTAATTGCCGTCCGTCACCCATTCGTCATACGCCAGCGCTTGCCTCACCTGCTCGCGGAATACACCCGTTTCCGCCATGGTCCAGTTTGGCCCCCAATGCAGCGAATCGAGCTCGACGTGTGGGATGTGCAGAACGTTCGAAATCTGCCCGGCTAGGGTCGTCTTCCCGCTGCCCGTCACGCCAATGATGGCGATCCGGCGGCCCAGAATGGGGGGAAGGTTGGTGTTCACCGGGTCATTCAACGCAGCACGCTTATGCAGCCTCATCGTAATCGCGCACTTTCCAGGTAAAGTCCGCCGCCTCACCGGAGAGATGATCTGTGTTTGCCAGTGAGACCAACCGGGCCTCGATTTTGCCATCCTCCATACGCGCGGTTAGCTCGGTGATGGCGCAGTTGTGCATGGGTGTTTTAAGCAGTTCGTGGTCGAAGTCCAGGCACAGATCGCGCAAGGCAAAGGTGAACAACCCGCCGTGCCCCGCGATAATGATGTTCCTGCCAGACTTAACGCCAGCCTCATCGGCCAGCACCTTTGCCAATCCAGACTTCATCCGCCCGAACATGGTGTGATAGTCTTCGCCACCGGGGAAGCAAGACTCGGGTTTGCCGTCTCTCCAGTCGTCGATGATGCGGTTGTGCAGGTTCCACAGTGCGGCAGTTGGTTTCTGGCCTTCCAGATCGCCTACGTTCACCTCGCGGAAGTGCTCCACCACCGTCACCGGCAGGTTCACCGCCTCGGCAATGATCTCGGCGGTCTGCCGTGCGCGGATGAGCGGTGAGGCGTAGATCTCATGGATGTTTTTTCCGCGGAAGAACTCCGCTGTCTGCTGCGCTTGCAGCACGCCCTTCGGGGTCAATGGATAATCGACCTTGCGGTGCGAAAATTCAAGTGTGATGTTGGCGAGGTTCTCGCCGTGTCGTACGAGGTAGATTCGGTTCATAGTCCGTATTGTAACAAATATGTGCTGGTTCGAAAAATAGTTGGAAACGGACGGGTGTATTTCAGTTTTGTGTGGCAGTAGTCTGGGGATGCTCAGCATCCCCAGACTACTGCCACACAAAACTTCCCCCAAACTGAAATGCACCCGAAACGGACTGCCTCGCAGACGTTTATTTTGTGAGGAAATTGCTGCACACATTCCTCACAAAATAAACGCCCAACCAAAACTTGAAGTCCATCGTGGGTTCTGTTATGCTTGCACAAAATGATCGAAAAGATCTTGATTTGTGCTGGGATCAACCACCCATTATGGGGATTTATCTCGTGCGAGATGCCTGATTGGAGGGACAGATGACACAAACGATTGCCCCGGCGACAACAGTCGGAGAGGTGCAGCTTATCGTTTCAAACCTGGAGCGTTCGGTCAAGTATTACCGGGATGCGCTGGGGTTCCAGGTACTTCAGCAGAAAAACACTACCGCGGTTCTGGGCGTTGGCAACCGTCGCCTGCTGACTCTGGTGGAGCAGGAGGGGGCAAAACCGGCTCCGCGCACTACTGGGTTATACCACTTTGCGGTGCTGCTGCCCGACCGTCGCAGTCTGGCGCGCTTGCTCTATCACATGGCAGAAAGTGAAGTGCCGATTCAGGGCGCGTCCGATCACGGCGTCAGCGAGGCACTGTACCTGGCAGATCCGGACGGCAACGGGATCGAACTCTATCACGACCGAGACCGTGAAGAATGGCCGCTGGACGAGGCCGGAAAGATGGAAATGGGGACGGAGACGCTGGACATCGATGACTTGGTGATGGAACTGAAAGAAGGCCTGACGCCTTGGGAAGGGTTGCCAGAAGGCACCAGGATCGGACACGTGCACCTGCGCGTGCGCAATATCCCCGAGTCTGAGGCATTCTACACCGGTGTGCTGGGGTTCCAGCTCACGCAGCGTTATGGCAGCGCGGCTTCGTTCGTCTCTGCGGGTGGATATCACCATCACATTGGCATGAATACCTGGCAGAGCGCCGGCGCGCCGCCCCCACCACCCAACGCCACCGGGCTGCGCTGGTTCGAGCTGCTGATGCCCGATAACGACGCCTTAGAGGCAGTACGAGCCCGCCTGTCTGCTGCAGGGATCACGTTGGATGCTCAGGACGAAGGCATGCTGGTGCGAGACCCCTCGGGGAACGGGATCTTACTCCGCGTCGGTTAAGTTTTCCTCCGCGGATAGGACTGTGGAAGGGGTATCTGCGGTTAGGCGCTCGCCCAGCGCCGACTCCAGCATGGTTTTGAACGTATCCGGCGCAGAACGCTCTACCACTACCTGAGGCGTGCCGTGCCAATCCGCGCAGCGAATAATCGCGCCTGCCACGGCCTGTGTCAGATCAACCGTCGGATGTACCGACGGCTCCAAATGGATCGAGCGCACCGCGAAGATGCCTTCTTTGCGGTGCGCTTTTGCATCCAGGCGCCCAACCAGCGCATCTTCGTGCAAGATAGGCAAGGTAAAGTAGCCGTAGAGACGCTTGGCCTCCGGAGTGTAGCACTCGATGGTGTAATCGAAGTTGAACAGGCCGCGGGCGCGCTCGCGATCCCACACAATCGGGTCAAAAGGCGAGAGTAGGGTGGTAACCGTTGGGGTAAGTTCGCCGCCTGTTGCCTGCTCCAGCAGGGAGAGGTTCTCCGGGTGTATGTAGCCCGGCTCTTTCCAGCCTTCTACTGCGATGGACAACACCCGCCCAGACTCTGCCAGCCGCTCCATGCGCTTGCCGATGCCCAGCTTGGGAATGCGGTAGTAGTCGTGCGCCCAGCGGGCTGGCACGATGCCCAAATGCCGCACGGCGCGAACGGCAAATTCGTCTTCGGCCTCTTCCTTCGAGATTTCCGGCGAGGTGTCCCAATCCGGCAGAATGCGCTCGCGCAGGTCGTACACGCGCTGGAACTTCTCGCGCCGCGCAATCATCAGATGGCCAATGGTATGCAGGTATTCCAGCGCCTGTTTCTCTTCTTTCCAGTTCCACCAGCTGCCTTTCTGTCCGTCTGTGCGCTCAAAGTCGGCCGATCGAACCGGGCCATCCGCGCAGATTTTTTCCAGCACTACATCCACAGCGGTTTGGTGCTTTTCTATCCAATCGCCGCTGTAATAGCGCTGGTTCAACCGGTCCATGCGATAGCGGTAGAGCGGGTAATCTTCGATGGGGATAAAGCAGGCGGCGTGCGCCCAATATTCAAACAGGAGGCCCTCGGCGAGGTGCTCGTCCAGCCAGCTGGGATCGTAGCTGCCCAGCCGGCTCCACAGCACAAAGTAGGGGCTTCGCGCAACCACATGGATGGTATCGATTTGCAGCACGCCCATGCAACGGATGGTGTCGAGTACATCTTGT
>JAEYTI010000222.1 GCA_023434145.1 Chloroflexota bacterium
CCGCCGGGATCTGTCCATCTTCCAGATCGGCTTGCGTTTCATTGAACGACAATTGATCAACGCCCTTCCTATCCATCTTTCGCTGTGTACCTACCTGTGATTTCTGAAACTGTCAGGTGGCTAGGAATTTTTTAGATCTTGTAAAAGGAATTGAACCTGCTCTACCTGCGAATTGTGAGATTGTGAATCCATAGTTTCTCCATACGCCCTTCAAAGAAGTGGTGATGCAGGAGACAGGCAAAAAGAATAGAATTAGTCGGATATGCTTGTTATAAATCCATGATACAGCTTTTCATAACAATTGCAATACTTTGGACAGTATTTTTGACAAGAATTCGGTTTGTAGTGTTTTCAGTCACCGGTGCCAATGACACAGCAAAGGGCATCACCAGAAAGTGCCTCTCACCAAAGCTTAACCTGTCATACAATAAGAACCTATCCAAAAATTGTTTTGTGTTTGTTGATTGGGTGCCTACGTCACCAATCAACAAACACAAGCAATATTCATTGGATACGTTCTAAATGCTGTAATCATTGGCATCATTCATTACCCGTGAGGTACCCATGCCCCCTCTCCCCAAAGTCCGCGCCGTTTCTTGCGATTACCGGTCCTCCGACGAAGCAGTCTACCAGGCGCTCAGGCGGGCCACCGATCCCCTCGATGCCGCCTGGAAGAAGCTCTCCCGCGCCCGGCGCATTGCGATCAAGTTCAACCAGGATTGGAACCGCCAGCACGTGGTGTACCACAAGGGCGAGCGCCAGCAGCTCGTGGGTGATGCGGTGGGGCGCGCTACGCTGCGCCTGCTGCGAGAGCGCACCCGTGCGGAGCTGTACGTCATCGACGTGGGGGTAGAGCCGCCGCCAGAGGGCGAGGGCCGCGAAGGCACCACCAACCTGCTGCCCGTTCTGCGCGAATTCAACGTGCCGTATGTGGACGGGCACAACGAGCCGGTGGTGTGGGTCGATGTGCCTGGGAAAGGCCAGATGTTCGACCGCTACCCCATCCCGCGCTGCCTGACCGAAGCGGACGAGGTCATCTCCGTCCAGAAGATCAAAAATCACGCCTTTATGGGCGTGACGCTGTGCCTGAAAAACCTGTTCGGGCTCGTCCCGCTGCCGCCGCATGGCCGCCCGCGCCACTACTACCATCACCTCGTGCGCATGCCCTACATGCTGGCCGACCTCGGGCGCATCTTCAACCCCGTGCTCAACATCCTCGACGGCCTGGTGACCCAGGCGGGTATGGAATGGGGGCCGGGGCAGTACCCGCGCATCTGCAACACCCTGGTCGCCGGGGATCAGGTGATCGCCACAGACGCGGTCGCCGCCGCGCTGATGGGCACCGACCCGGTCTCTGACTGGCTTACCCCGCCCTATCACCGGGATCGCAACGCCCTGCTGGTCGCCGCGCAGGGTGGCTTTGGCACGGTGAACCTGGAGCAGATCGACTATCAGACTGAGGTCACCGCGCCCATTGGCGACTTTTTCGCCATCCAGATGGACCCGCGCGAGAAAATCATCTCGTGGCTGCGGTCGATGTCAGAGCAAGGCCTGTACTACCGCGATCACCGCAAACAGTTTGTAGATAAATACGCCGGGCAGTATATCCTCTTGCAGATGGGCGAGGTGCGCTGGGCGGATGCCTCCGGCGTGGTCAACGTCAGCCGCCGCATCCTCTCCGGCGATCACCCCGAGCAGGGCATGTGGATGAAGTACGTCGACCCCGATGAAGCAGAGAACGAGCATGAGTGTGAACACTATGAGGTCTACGAGCAAACGTTGAGGATGGTGGAATCCACACAATGATGATGAAACCCGGTTTTTACCCCTTCTGGTTCTGGAACGACTGGCTCGATGAGACCGAAGTGCGCTGGCAGATCCGCGAAATGCATGCGCAAGGCGTAAAAGGCTTCTTCATCCACCCGCGCCAGGGGTTGGAGCAGCCGTACCTCTCGGATGCCTTCTTTACGCTGGTGGAAGCGGCGGTGGACGAGGCGCGCGCTGTGGGCATGGTCGCCAACCTGTACGATGAGTACCCATACCCCAGCGGGGTGGCGGGCGGCGAAGCGGTGGTAGGCAGGCCCGAGTTCCACGCCACCGAGCTGGTGCAGAAGTCGTATGACGTGGGTGCGGAAGCTGGCGGCAGCCTCGTGCGGCTGGATCTACCGGAAGGCAAGCTGCTGGCCCTGCGCGCATATCCGCTGAGGGATGGCGTGGTGGATTGGAGCCAGGCGGTGGATCTCAAATCTTCCGCAGGGATGTTGATGCAGGCGTATTCCTACATCGAGCAAGGCCTCACCGGCTACAACCAAAAACGCTTTTTCGCCTCCAACCCGGCCCCCGCGCTGGAGACGGATCTGCCGCCCGGAAGCTGGCGCATCTTCGCCGCCGTGCAGAGCATGGTGACACAGCACAAGTACTGGGGCCACTTCCTCGACGTGCTCAACCCCGCCGCTGTGCAGGAATATATCCGCCTGACGCACGAGCGGTATTACACACGCCTGGGCGCGGAATTTGGGCGCACCATCCAGGCCATCTTCACCGACGAGACCCACCCCGGCTGGTCAGGGCGAATCCCGGAGGCGTTCCAGCAGGCGTACGGCTACGACCTTTTGAGGTACATCGAGGCGCTGGCGGATGCCAGCCACCCCCGCGCCGCCCATGTGCGTGCAGACTGCTACGCACTGGTAACGCGCCTGTTCTTCGAAGCCTTCGAGCAGCCGCTTGCCGCGTGGTGCAAGGCGCACGGCATCGCCTATTCTGGCGAAAAGCCTTACCGGCGATTCTCGCAGATGGGCCTGATGGATATCCCCGGCTGCGAGCCAGGGCACACCAAGGCCGGCGCTCCCCGCCGCCTGTCGGACGATCTGCTGGGCTGGAACGCCCGAGGCAACGCCCGTGCCGCCGCCTCTGCCGCCTACTTCTACGGCAAGCCCGGCGCGCTGGACGAGTGCTATCACTCGGTTGGGTGGAGCGGTACACTACAAGATGCCAAACTGCTGGCCGAGGCCATGACCCTGCTGGGCATCCGCTATCTGGTGCCGCACGGCTTCTTCTACAGCACGCACGCCCTGCGCAAGCACGATGCGCCGCCCACCTTCTTCTTCCAGATGCCCTACTGGCGGCACTTTGGCACGCTCTCAGCGCGTATCGACAAGATCTGGGAGCGGCTGGAGGGCACGCACATCGACGCGGACGTGCTGATCGTGGACCCAACCGCCGGGCAGCCCGAGCACGAGGACAAGCAGGCCTACGTCGATCTGCAAGCCGCGCTGATGGCGCATGGGATCGAGTTCCTGCACGTGGACGTGGATCTACTGCAAGCGGCGCGGGTGGAAGAAGGCGCAATCCAACTGCGTGACGTCTCCGCACGGGCTGTGATCGTTCCGCCCATGCCCATCCGCGAACCGGAGCTGGCCCGGCGGCTGGCAGCACTGCGCGAAGCCGGGGCGCGGGTGATTGAAGTGGGCCGCGATTTTGACCCAGCAGCGTTTATTAAGGAAATTCAATCCCTCAGTACCAAACCATTATTGACTATGCGCAGCGAGCCGCCGATTTGGACGGTGCGGCGCAAACAGGGTGTCCGGGTCGTCTGGTTCTGCCTCAACCCATCCGCGCAAGCTGCGGAAGTAACCCTTGAAACGTCCCTGCCCCTCCGAGAAGTTATCTTGGGTGATCTTCCGCCCGTGCTTTCTGCTGCCAACGGTGGATACACGCGCCGGGTTGCGCCGTTTGAGTCGTTCCTCATAGAATACGATCCCGCCGCCGCTCCCCTGGAATTCGCTGCCCCCGCGCCCTCTAGCATGGCTATGCGAATTGAGGGGGATGTTCAGGTCAATCCGCAAAACGCCAATCTGCTCCGGCTGGGTGAATGGGAGATGGCGCTTCTCGATGAAGATGGAACACCCGGCCCCGCCGCAGTTGTGCCCGCCGTGCCGCTGGCCAACCAGCTCGCCGCCAGTAAACTTCCCTTCGCGCCCGCCTGGGCCAAGACCTTTGGCCTGCAGCCGCGTATGGAGCTGCCCACGCTGCGTGCCCGCTACAGCGCCACATTCCACAATGCCTTTGACGGCGTGGTGGAGTTGGTCATGGAGCCGGGTAGTCTGGTTGGCAGTTGGTCGATCTGGATCAACCGTGCCGGGCCGTTCGCCGCCGCTGACTTCGGCCCCGGCGCAGCGCACGTGCGCGGCAGCCTGGGCCTGCCCATCACCGAGCATCTACGCCTGGGCGAGAACACCATCACTGTGGAGGTAATCACCAACCGCACCGATGGCGGACTGCTCAACCCGCTCTACCTCGCCGGGAAATTTGGCGTTTCGCTCGTGCCTCTTGGATTGATTCCGCGAAATGAGCGCGGAACGTTCGAGGATTGGGAGGGCAACGGGCTGCCCTTCTACGCCGGTGTGGTCGATTACGCCTTCCCCTTTGATGTGCCGGTCGTGCCGGAGGGTGATACAATCTTGCTAGAACTTCAAACGCCCAACCCATTCTATGACGCCGCCGAAGTCTCTGTGAATGGAAGTGATTATTTCCCCTTGCTTTGGCAGCCGCGCCTCGTGGCAGTTCCGGCGAAGATTCTCCACGCGGGCAGAAATGAGGCCGTGGTGCGAGTGTCGACGACCCTCATCCGCGCCTTCGAGGGCACCTGGTTCGACGACTCCACGCACTGCTATCGCAAGGTGGGCGAAAAGAAGGAACTTTAAAAGAAGAAGCGCGTAATAGACGTGGGAAGATCCTCACCCCCTCCCCTCTCCAGATGTGCTGTTGCCGTTGTATGTTTGACGCCGAGAGCAGAACCCGCAAATCTGGAGAGGGGTGCCTTGTTCCGCATAGGCATAGGTTAGCAAGGCACCCCCTCTCCTGTTTTGCGGTTTGTGCTCACGATATTGCATGAACCAAAACAAAAGCACAACAGGAGAGGGGGCGGGGGGTGAGGATCTTCCCCCAATGCGAGCCCTATGTGAGGCCACATCCTTGCATTCCATCCCGTCACATTTCGTCATTTGATCCCATTACACCTATATGAGCGAACCCCAGAAAAAACCAAATATCACCACCAAAGAGTACGCCCGCTTCCTGCGGCAGTATCTCACCCCGCGCTGGCACCTGGTGCTTACGCTGGCGATCACCCTGTTCATCCACATCGGTTTGCAGCTCATCAATCCGCAGATCTTGCGCTCGTTTATCGACACAGCCTCGGTGGGCGGCGCGATGGAAATGCTCACCCGGCTGGCGCTGATCTTCATCGCCGTGGCGGTGACGAACCAGCTCATCGGCGTGCTGGTGATGTGGGTCACCGAGCGGCTGGGATGGTCGACCACCAATGCCCTGCGCGCGGACCTGGCCCGCTACACGCTGGGGCTGGATATGTCCTTCCACACCGCGCACACACCCGGCGAGATGATCGAGCGCATCGACGGTGACGTGATGGCGCTTTCTAACTTCTTCTCGCAGTTCATCTTGCAGGTGTTTGGCAACATCCTGCTGGTGATCGGTATCCTGGCGGTGCTGCTGCGCGAAGATTGGCGCGTGAGCCTGGGGTTGGGCGTCTTTGTCGTGCTAACAATCGTCATCTTACTGCGGTTGGCGAACGTTGCAGTCAACAGTTGGGAAGAGGAGCGCCAGGCCAGCGCAAACCTGTTCAGCTTCCTCGAAGAGCGCATGGCAGGCACTGAGGATATCCGCTCCAACAATGCCATGGCTTACGTGCTCAACAAGTTCTACACCCTCACTCGCGACCAGATGCAGAAGACCATCCGCGCCGGGCTGAAGCTGAACATCCTGCTCAATACCACCTGGGTTTCCTTTGCGGTGGGCAACGCGGTGGCGATCGTCATCTCCGCGTGGCTGTTCAACCAGGGGCGCATCACCCTGGGCACCGTGTTTATGATCATCTACTACTCCAACATGCTCACCTGGCCGCTGGAGCGCATCACCCAGCAAATGCAGGATTTGCAGCGCGCCGGGGCCAGCCTGGTCCGCATCATGGGCCTCCAGCGCATCCAGGGCAAGATCCCAGGAGAGGATCTGTTTGAAGCGCCCGCCCAGCCGCGCTTCCAAAGCGGCGCGCTGGGAATTGAATTCTGGAAGGTGACCTTTGGCTACGCCGACTCGGCTTCGGCCAAAGACAGCGGAGGCAATGGGAACGGCAAGCCATCCAACCCGGACCTTGCCCCCAGCACCGTTATCGGAGACCAATACGTGCCGGGCAGCAGCGGTAAGACCGGCCCCCTCAACGGTGGGATTGTGGCCAACGAACCCGGTACGGCGGTCGTGCGCCCGCACGCCGGCGACATCGTCACCGGCGACACCGCTGCCGCGGCTTTTGCCAGCGCATTGAGCCAACCCGCCATAGAGGATGCCGCCATCGTGGAAGACGAAGAAAAGGACATTGTCCTGCGCAACATCTCCTTCCGGCTGGAGCCGGGCCGTGTGATCGGCCTGCTTGGGCGCACCGGCTCGGGCAAAACCACCCTCACGCGCTTGATCTTCCGCCTATACGACCCCGACTCCGGCTCAATCCGCCTGGGCGAGCGTGCCTACGACGACGAATCGGGCATGGTCGACATCCGCAAGCTGCCGGTGCAGGATCTGCGCCGCCGGGTGGGCATGGTGACACAGAACATCCAGCTCTTCAACGCCACCGTGCGCGATAACCTGACCTTCTTCAACACGGGAATCACCGACGCGCAGATCCTCGAAGCCATCGAAGATCTGGGCCTGATGGACTGGTTCAAAACGCTGCCCAAGGGCCTGGATACCGAGCTGGAATCGGGCGGCGGCGGGCTCTCGGCGGGCGAGGCGCAGCTTTTGGCCTTCACCCGCATCTTCCTGCGCGATCCGGGTCTGGTGATCCTCGACGAAGCGACCTCGCGGCTCGACCCAGCCACCGAGGCGCTGATCGAACGCGCCGTGGATAAACTGACCCACAACCGAACCGCCATCATCGTGGCGCACCGCCTGGGCACCGTCCAGCGCGCCGACGATATCCTCATCCTCGAAGATGGACGCGTTATCGAGTACGGCGACCGGGTGCGCCTGGCCGAAGACCCCGACGCTCGCTTCCATCAACTGCTCAAGACCGGCCTGGAAGAGGTGCTGGCATGACCGCCCAAGCCCAACCTATCGATCAAAAACAAGAAAAACCGCCCAAACAGTCCTGGCGCTACTTCTGGTCCCTCATCAAGTTCTCGCCGTGGATCTACGTGGCGATCGTGGTACTGCGCCTGTTCATCTTCGGTGTATTCCCGCAGCTCACCGGCCTGGTGATGCGCGACTTCTTCAACACCCTCTCTGGTTCGGAGTCGCTCGGCCTCACGCCGTGGGCCGTCGGTGCGCTGGTGGTAGGGTTCGCCGCCGCCCGCGGCATGATGATTTTCGCCGACATCTTCTACTTTTTCGTTTACAGCTTCCGCTCCAATGCCCTGCTGCGCAAGAACATGCTCACGCGCATCCTCGAGCGGCCAGGCGCGCAGGCGGTACCGCAGTCGCCGGGCGAGGCCATCAGCCGCTTCCGCGACGATGCCAACAACGCCACCGAGTTCACCTCGCAGATCCCCTTCATCTTCGGGCAGACGCTGTTCGCCATTATCGCCGTAATCACCATGCTGCGGATCGACGTTCGCGTAACGATCTTCGCCTACGTGCCGTTCGTCATCATCATCCTGGCCGCCAACCAGGCGATGAAGAACGTAGAAAAGTACCGTGAGGCCAACCGCAAAGCATCTGGCAAGGTGACCGGCTTCATCGGCGAAATCTTTGGCTCGGCACAGGCGGTGAAAGTAGCCACCGCCGAGAACGACGTGCTGGCCCGTTTCAATGCCCTCAACGAGACACGCGGGCGGGCGGCGATCAAAGACCGGCTGTATCTCCAGGTGGTACAGTCGGCGGTGTGGAACTTCCTCAACGTCATCACCGGCGTGATCCTGCTGCTGACAGCCTCGCGACTCAACGCAGCCAACCCTGGCGGGCCTACCCTTACGGTGGGAGACTTCTCCCTCTTCATTTACTATCTGGGCTATGTGACCGACTTCACCGCCACCTTTGGCATCCTGATCGCTTGGTACAAGCAAGCGGGCGTTGCCCTGGCGCGCATGATCACCCTGCTGCAAGGGGCCGACCCGCTCTCGCTGGTGCGGCACACGCCGGTGCACCTCAAAGGCGATCTGCCGGACGTGCCTTTCACGCCCAAAACTGCCGAGCACAGGCTAGATGAAGTGACCGTGCGCGGCCTGAGCTACCACTTTGAGGAAGGCGGGCGCGGCATCGAGGACATTGACCTGACGCTGAGGCGCGGCAGTTTCACCGTCATCACCGGGCGCATTGGCTCGGGCAAAAGCACCCTCCTGCGCGCCATGCTGGGCCTGCTGCCCAAACAGAAGGGTGAAATTCGCTGGAATGGCCAGCTCGTAGACGAACCAGCTTCGTTCTTCGTGCCGCCGCGCAGTGCCTACACCTCGCAGGTGCCGCTGCTGTTCTCCGATTCGCTCAAAGATAACATTCTAATGGGCGTGCCCGAGGATCAGGCCGACGTGCCGGGCGCGATCCGGCTGGCGGTGATGGAGAAAGACCTGGCCGATTTAGAGCACGGTCTGGATACCATCATCGGCTCGAAGGGCGTGAAGATCTCCGGCGGGCAGCGGCAGCGAACGGCGGCGGCGCGCATGTTCGTGCGCAAGCCCGAGCTGCTGGTGCTGGACGATCTCTCTTCCGCGCTGGACGTGGAGACCGAGCGCCAACTGTGGGAGCGCGTGTTCGAGATCGAAGGCGTAACCGTGCTGTGCGCCAGCCACAGGAGACCAGCACTGCGTCGCGCTGATCACATCATCGTGCTGAAGAACGGCAAAATCGAAGCAGAAGGCGATCTGGACACCCTGCTGGCAACCTGCGAGGAAATGCAAAGGTTGTGGGCTGGAGAGCCCACTTAAGAATGCCTCACCCCAGCCCTCTCCATTTCTGGCGAAATGGAGAGGGTGCCTTCTTGTGGACGAGGACTTTGATATTGCTCTTTACTAGAACAAAATCCTTACAAAGATCAGGGAACATAGAACCAAATTTGCGGAAATGGGCACCCTCTCCATTTCGCCAGAAATGGAGAGGGCCGGGGTGAGGCGTTTTCCCCGGGCAGTTATTTGTCACAAACAGGAGTATCCCATGATCGATCTCGAACATTCCAAACTCTTCACGCCGTGGACGAACCCGGAGACGGGCGTCACCATTTACCTGATGACTCAAAAGGTCGCGCCGGTGCAGGAGGCGTTTTACTTCGTCAACGCCAGCATGAGTGACGATGCGCGCTACCTGTGGTTCTACTGCGCCTTCCCGCCTTCCGGCACGCAGAGTGCGGGGCGCACGCTGGGGGTGATCGACTTTGAGCGCATGGAGGCGCGCCACTTCCCCGAAACGCAGTTCACTTCAGCCTCACCGTTTGTCGACCCGATCACCGGCGCGGTGACATGGGGCATGGGGCCGGGCTTGTGGACGCGCGGGCCTGGCGCATCTGACTGCGCCGAACACGTCAATTCGCTGCCCGAGGAGATCATCAAGGCGCGCCCGATGGGCAGAATTGCCACCCACTTGAGCCGCGACCCGGACGGGCGCTTCTTCTTCGTCGACGCGCAGATCGGTCACCAGTTCGTCTTCGGCGCGCTGCCCATCGGCGGTGGCGATTTTGAGGAGTGGGGACGCTTTGAGCGCAACCACAATCACGCGCAAATCTGCCCGGCAGATCCCAATCTGGTGCTGTTCGCCGAGGAGAACCACCCCGACCCGCACACCGGCCTTACCTTCCCGATCATCAACCGCATGTGGCTGATGCGCCCGGGCGGCAAGCCGTGGCCAGTGCTGCGCGAGCCGACCAAGATGACGCACGAGTGGTGGGACGATGACGGTGTACATGCCTGGGCCGTGCGCGGCAGTGAGACCTGGAAGATCAACATCCACACCCAGGAGCCGGAGGTGATCGCCTTCCCCCACCACTGCTGGCACTCGCACGCCAGCCGCGGGTCCGAGTACATCATCGGCGACTCGAACAACCGCTTCTACCGCGGCTGCGCTTCGTCGGTCCACTTCCTCAACCGCAACACCGGCAAGCTGGTCAAGCTGGTGGACAACCCCGAGATGCACAATTATATCGGGGCCAACTACCACATCGATCCGCACCCGCGCTTCAATGCCAACGACCAGTACGTGACGTTCACCACGACAATTAGGGGAGAAGTCGACTTGGCGGTGGCGAAGGTAGAGGACCTCATCAAGCTGACGGAGTAGAAACCATGGACGCTATCATCGAAAGTCCCACCATCGACCCGGCCAACGGCCCGCTGGTCGAGAGCATTTTACGCGCCCTTCCGGAATGGTTCGGCATCGAGGACGCAATTATCCACTACCGCGATTTCGCCGCCGCGCACCCGACTCTGATCGCAAAGGTAGCGGGTGCGCCGGTCGGCTGTTTGGCGATTATGCAGCACTCGCCATTTGCCGCCGAGGTGTACGTGATGGGCGTGCTGCCGGAGTTCCACGGCCAAGGTATTGGCAGGATGCTGGTCCAAAGTGCCGAAGGCTGGCTGATCGAGCAGGGCGTGGAGTATTTGCAGGTAAAGACGCTGGCGGATACGCATCCCGACCCAGGCTATGCGAAGACACGGTTGTTTTATGAGAAGATGGGGTTCAGACCGTTGGAGGTGTTCCCGACGCTGTGGGGTGAGGCGAATCCGTGTTTGGTGATGGTGAAGAGGGTGCCGGGATAAGGGAGGTGGTTTCAGGCCACTAATGCCAGGCGGCTGAAGCCACGGCTACAGCAACGAAGCCCCACCTTCGTGGGGCTAAGAAAAAACCTATTGGAGAGAATTTCGATGCGAGCACCGTTCACACAGCTTTACGTTCATCTTGTCTGGTCTACCTGGGATCGAGCCCCAACAATTACCATGGAAGCCCAATCCCTCGTTGCTGCCATGGCGTTATCGAAATGCGAGGAATTGAAGTGCCATCCAATAGCGATCGGTGGGATGGACGATCACGTCCATTTCTTGATCCGCCTGCATCCCGCCGCAGCAATTGCCACGCTTGTGGGAAAGATCAAGGGCTCGTCATCTCATCTGATCAACCAAAGGATCAGGTTGCCTGAAAAGTTCCGCTGGCAGGGAGCATACGGGGCATTCACTATCCGCAAAGACGAGGTCGAACAGGTATCAAACTACATTCATAATCAGAAAGTTCACCATATTGAAAACAGTTTAATCCCGGATTTCGAACGAACGGATATTGAAGCCTAGCGGACGTACTTCTTAGCCCCACGAAGGTGGGGCTTCGTTGTTGTTGCCGCGGGTTTACCCGCCCGGCACATGAATCAAACAACCCACTATGTCTCCTACACCCCCCCCAATTATCAAACGTATATATAATCAAAGCATCCAATTTTTTCACTCTTGAGGAACCATGTCCAACTATTCTGTCGCTGAATTTGTCAAATCCACCGCGCAGGATGCGGCTGCCAACAATCCTTTCGAGGTCGAGAACCCCTACACGCTAGAAGTCAACCTCAACCAGCGCCGTGTATGGTCCAAGGTCGGTTCGATGATCGCCTACACCGGGCAGGTGAAGTTCATCCGCGAGGGCATGATGGAGCACGGCATGGAGCGCATGCTGAAAAAGATGTTCACCGGCGAAGGCTCCAGCCTGATGAAGATGGAAGGCATCGGGCGCGTGTATCTGGCCGATAAGGGCAAGCGCGTGCAGGTGCTTCACCTACAGCCCAACGAGACCATCTTCGTCAACGGCAACGACCTGCTGGCCTTCGAGGATCAGATCAAGTGGGATATCACCATGATGCGCCGCATCGCGGGGATGATGACGGGCGGGCTGTTCAATATTAAGCTCACCGGGCCGGGCATGGTTGCGATCACCACCCATTACACGCCCATCACCCTCCAGGTGGAGCCGGGCAAGCCGGTGTTCACCGACCCGAACGCCACGGTTGCGTGGGCCGGGACGCTCTCGCCCAATATCCACACCGATATCTCCTTCCGCACCCTCATCGGCCGCGGCAGCGGTGAGTCGATCCAGCTTGTGTTTGAAGGTTCGGGTTGGGTCGTGCTCCAGCCGTACGAAGAAGTGTACTTCCAGCAGAGTTCTGGAGGCGCGGGGTAAACTACCCATTCAACCGGTTGCCTGGCGGTTGAAACCGCGGCAACAACACCAAAGCCCCACCTCCGTGGGGCTAAGAGAAGAGAGAATTGTTCTTTTTCTTCAACCCCACGCAGGTGGGGTTTCGGGTAGTAGCCGCCGGTTTCAACCGGCAGGAAACGGAATACCGCTATGCAAAATGAGATAACCAACCCCGGCCCCCTCCTCAAGCCCGATGGCACCCTCGCCCAGATAGGCTGGGCGCGGCAGCCGCTCCTCGAAGCCAACCTGGAGCAAGCCGCTTTCTACCCCGCTCACCTGCGCGCCTTCCAGAAGTTCCGCGTCAAGCGCTGGGACTACTATGCCCTGTTCACACCCCACCGCTTCTACTCTGCCACCATCGCGGACCTGGGCTACGCGGCCAACGTCTTCGTATACGCGCTCGACTATGCCACTAACGAACTGCACGAGGAAGGCAAAATCGTCGCCTCCGATGCAGTCAGCCTGCCGCGCGGCTCGGAATCCGGGGTGACACACTACCACAGCAAAGACCTCAACATCGAATTCCGCGCGGACTCCGCCACCCGCCGTCTGCTGGTCGATTGGCCCGCCTTCAACAAGGGCCGCGGCATCCGCTTTGACGTGTACCTGCACACGCCACCCGGCGCGGAGTCGATGAATATTGTCATCCCCATAAAAGACAACCGGTTCTACTACAACCGCAAGATCAACTGCCTGCCCGCCGAGGGGCTGGTTCATTACGGCGAAATCCGCGACGAGTTGTTCCCCGCGCAATCGTTCGGCTCGCTGGATTGGGGACGCGGCGTGTGGGAATACCGCTCCTACTGGAACTGGGCCAGCGCATCGGGCTGCCTGCCGGACGGGCGCACCGTGGGGCTCAACCTGGGCTGCGGCTTTGGCGACACCAGCAAAGCCAGCGAAAACGCGCTGATCCTCGACAACCGCATCCACAAGCTCGACGGCGTTCTGTTCAGCTACGACAAGCACGACTACGAAAAGCCCTGGCGCTTCCGCGACGACGGTGGGCGGCTCGACCTGACCTTCACGCCCTTCAAGCACCGCGTCGCGCGCTCCAACCTGCTGGTGATCACCTCTGAGGTGCACCAGATGTTTGGGCGCTACTCCGGCATGGTGAAGGCCGAAGATGGTGAGGTGATCAAGATCGAGAATCTGGTCGGTTTCGCGGAGGAGCATCACGCGAAGTGGTAAAAGAGCTTAATGCAAAACACCCCCGACGAGGTCGGGGGTGTTTTGCATTAAGCTACTTTCCGTTCAGTCCAGCGGCCTTGCGGAGCGCGTCGGCCTTGTTGGTCTGTTCCCAGGTCAGGTCCAGGTCGTCGCGGCCAAAGTGACCGTAGGCGGCCGTCTGGCGGTAGATCGGGCGGCGCAGCTTTAGGTCGCGGATGATCGCGCCGGGGCGCAGGTCAAAATGCTCGCTCACCAGCTCGGCGATCTTGTCGTCGGCGATCTTGCCGGTGCCGAAGGTCTCGATGTTGATCGACAGCGGGCGGGCGACGCCGATGGCATAGGCTACCTGCACCTCGCAGCGGTCGGCGAGGCCAGCGGCTACGACGTTCTTGGCAACCCAGCGGGCGGCGTAGGCGCCGGAGCGGTCAACCTTCGTCGGGTCCTTGCCCGAGAAGGCGCCGCCGCCATGACGGCCCATGCCGCCGTAGGTGTCGACGATGATCTTGCGACCGGTCACGCCAGAGTCGCCCATGGGGCCGCCAATAACGAAGCGCCCGGTGGGGTTGACGTAGACCTTCATCTTATCATCGACCAGATCCTTGGGCAGGGTCGGGACGATCACGTGTTCCATGATGGATTCTTCGATCTCGGCGTGCGAAATCTCGGGGGCGTGCTGGGTGCTGATCAGGACGGTGTCGATGCGCACGGGCTTGCCGTGGCTGTATTCCACCGTCACCTGGCTCTTGCCATCGGGGCGCAGCCAGGGCAGCGCGCCGCTCTTGCGAACCTCGGTCAGGCGGCGGGAGAGGTTGTGGGCCAGGTAGATCGGCAGGGGCATCAGCGCCGCGGTCTCGTTGCAAGCGTAGCCGAACATCATTCCCTGGTCGCCCGCGCCAACGGCCTCGATCTCGGCCTCGGTCATCTCGCCAGCTTTGGCTTCCAGCGCCTTGTCCACGCCCATGGCGATATCGCCAGACTGCGCGGCAATGGCCGAGAGCACGGCGCAGGTGTTGCCGTCGAAGCCCTTATCGGTGCTGTCGTAGCCGATTTCCTTCACCACTTTGCGGATCAGATCGTCGAAGTTGACGAACGCCTTGGTAGTGATCTCACCCAGCACCATCACGAACCCGGTCTTGGTCGCCGTTTCGCACGCTACGCGGGAGTACGGGTCCTGTTCCAGGCAGGCATCGAGCACTGCATCCGAAACCTGATCGCACAGTTTGTCCGGGTGCCCTTCTGTCACCGATTCAGAGGTGAACAGATAGTGGGCGGACTGCATAAAAGTGTTGGTCATTGTTGAGAAGCTCCTCGTGTTTAAAAAAAATTTCCCCTTTCAACATTCGCGAGGGGCAACAAAACACTGGAAGTGGTTTTGCGGCAACCCTCTCATCTCCCAGTCGCTCCGTCTGACGGAATTAGCACCTTAGTAAAACAACAGCTTATGGAACTGCGTCTCACCAGGTTGCCGAGGTATCATAGGGCCGGTCCCTCCA
>JAEYTI010000280.1 GCA_023434145.1 Chloroflexota bacterium
GATCAGGCACCCCTCCTCCGCCACCTGCTTCGCCCCACCACATATGTCTGGTTAGCGCGAGGCTGTTAAAAGTGGTGACATTGTGCGCACGGGGCGCGTAAAAAGCATCGAAGATGCTGCCGGAACGGTCCTCGACGAGACTGAACAGGGCTTCATCGACCAACGCCACCGAGAACTCGGCCTGCACCGGGCGGTTCTGCGCATCGGTGACCTTTATGGCCAGAGCGACATCTTCACGCGGTTTGTACTGTTCCTTATCCGACTGGATGGCGATGTTGAGGCGGTTAGCTCCGGCGTCTACGATCAACTCCACCTGATCGGTGTACAGCCGGGCATCGCGGAGACTTTCTATTGTGTAATATCGATCTTTCCGCTCTTCCAGAATCTGCGCCAGGGTCTGGTACTCGCCCTGCCAGGCGTTGACCTTGACAAAGATGTTGGGCGCGTCCTCAGGGATGATCTCCACCTCCACTTCGGTCAGCGGAGCGGTGAGCATGACCAGTTTGGTGTGGATGATCTGCCCGCGCTCGAAAGTCAGGAGTGCCGGACCATCAAAGGGGCTGGTGATCAATAGCTTGGCTTTATCAAATGGCTTGTATTCACTGTATTCGGCCTCGATCTTAAAGCTGCCGTAGCTTTCCTGATTCTTCGTACTTCCTTTCCCGCTGACGTAAATCCAATCACTGGTGTAATCGAAATAATCACCAAAGGGCCGCTGCTCGATCAATTCCACCTCAAAATAGCCTTCCTCCTCTAGCTTCACCGGGATGATCAGCTTGCCATCTAGACCAGTTCTGCCATCGAACTTCGTTATCACTCGCTGATCCCAATTTTTTGAATAACCGAGGACACGAATACCTGCGGCCCTGTCCGCTGCGGGATTACCCTGCATATCCACAGCCGTTATCACGACTTCAAATTCTTCTCCTGGTCGCTTTCGCCAGTTACCGGCATCGATTGAGTATTTCACCGGGCTTGAGTAGACGCGGATGGCTTTTGATGCTGTGACGACCTGCCCGCTGCCATCACTGGCTGTGATCTCAATGCCCATAAAGCACTCGCGGAGCGGTCCACGCCATGATGACCGGCAGTCGTAATAATGATCGCGAGAGAGATTCGCTCGGAATTTCATCACAGCATGACCGTTCGCATCTGCATCAGGGACCGGTACGCTCTTCCATTTAACCAGCCAACTAAAATCGGCGGCTCTGAGCGGCTCTGTATTGAAAGTTATCTCCTTCCACCATTCATCATAGGCGCTACTGGACGGACTTAACCGATAGACAGCCGCTGTAAGGGTAGCGTTTGAGACCGGCTTACCAAAGAAGTATCGGGTATCAATATCGACGGTCACTTCGTCATCGGTCACATAGGCGTTGGCTCCCAGCGTTATATCCACTTCGTAATCGGGTTTGCGGTAATCTTGCACAATAAAGGTGCTCGCGAAGGTTTCCCCCTCAAACACCACCTCAATGGTGTAATTGCCCAGCATGGCCCCTTGCCCCAGCTCGAACGAGCCATTGACCGTACCGAAGGCGTTGAGCAGCAGTTCCTGGGTTTGCACCTCGTTGCCGCGCGCATCCAGCAGGCGCACGGAGATGGGCGTGCCTTCATCAGGCAGGGTGTAGTGAACGTCATCATCACCGCGGACGATTGCCTTGAAGAAAACCTCCTGCCCGGGCTGGTAAATAGGCCGCTCGGTGTAGATATAACCGCGGTAGTAGCGGGCGGGGGCAGGCTCTTCGAATCCCCCCCACCACCATTCACCGGTGTCACCCTGCCAGGCGGAACTCAGACCGGCAACGGTGATGTCGCCATCTTCGTCCATAGCAGTGACCAGCATGGGCTTATTATCTTTGGGCAGCGAGGTGGAGAAGATACCCTCAGCGTCGGTATCACCCTCGCGCAAGATTTCGCCAGTAGAGGTGTACAGACGGACGTGCAGACCCTCGGCATTGTTCTCAGCAAAATCGGTAGCCCATACCCAAATACGCTCGCCGGAAAGCTTTAGCACCAGCTTGTAATCGGTTACGATCAAGAAGAGTTGATCGGACACATTGCCTTCTTGACCGGCTTCAATCAGATAAACACCAGTGTTTGTCCCCTCCGGCAGCAGGGTTTCCTGAACCTCACTTTCATATGCCAGCGGCCAGGTCTGGAGTTTCTCCAAATCGCTGGTATCCACCATACTATAATTGCCGTAGTAATTCTTGGTTGTAAAATGCGAGCGGTACAATGCTGCAAATTCACCCGGCTCAATGCGATACAAGGTGAAGACAGCCGGTGTTTTGCTGTAATTCTTAAACTGCACTGCCCGGCGTCCCTCCGCGCTGAGCACCTGAACGTTCGGGCCGCGATCACCAAATGAGACAACTCGCGTGTCATCATAATATTGGCTATACCAGGGCACGTAAAATTCCCAAGTCAAAGATTCAAGCAGCAGAGGCTCGCCATAAGCATCTTTGGCGGTATCCGCGAGTGTAACAGTCACCAGCGTATTTTCTGGGTAATCTTCCTCGGGGGTAAAGATCAGCTGATCGATGTCCCAGCGGAATTCACCGGTGAAACTCGGGCTGGTGGTAAACGCCGCTTCTACGGAAGCGTGGTCTACCGGGCGGGTGAAGCGAATCCAGATATCTGGATGGCCCTTAATGTATTCATTTTTGCCGGTAGTGGGACCGTAACTGCTGATGGGGAGCGGCGGCTCAAAGCGCACCGGCTCGGGGGCATCCATCTCTTCGCCGGAGGCTCCAACCAGCGGCGCGGTGAAGCTGACGGTGTACTCGGGCACGGCGGCAAAGTGGGTTTCCAGGCTGTAGCGGGCCGTATCTTTATCTGACCAGTGCCACTCCCCGGCAATTTCCGGCTCGATCTGGAAGGGCCTGGCGCTCTTCTCACCGTCGAGCGGATAGTTGAAGTTCACCTCGATCCATTTGTCCTGCAGCAGCTTCACCGAGGCGCGCAGCGTATCGACCCAATAGTCCCAGACCACGTCCTGGCCCAGCGGGACGCCGTGCTTGCTGGCGACGCTGCCGGAGAGGCTGAACTGGTAATGCTCGCCCAATTTCAGCGGCTCGCGCAGGGTGATTTCCAGCTTTTGCTGATCCCACTTTAAATCGTAGGGAACGGTGGGGGTCATCGAAAAAGCGCCGGTGGCGGTCTCCGGGTCGATCGGGCTGTCGAAGGAGAGGCGAATAAGCGGTTTCGTGTCGCGGATCAGGCCGCCAGCGGGCTCGATACGCATCAGGCGGGGGGCGGCGAGGGTGATCAGCGACCAGTGCGGCAGGGGATCAAATACTGCCCCGTTCGCGCCGGTGAGGTCGGGGTTGAGGTAGATCTGGTAGGTTGTGCCGGGTCGGAGGCCGCCTTCGGGGGTGAAGGTGAGCAGGGTGTTGTCCTCGCTCCACGCGCTCTCGCCGACCAGGTAGGGGTCGGTGAGCACGGGCATGGGGGCGCTCTCGGGGTCCACCGGCGCACTGAATCGGACGATCAGCGGCTGGTTGGGTGGGAAGGCATCCGGTTTAACCGTAGAGTCAAGCTTTGCCGTGAGGGGGGTGCTGTCTTGCGCGAGCGGCGCAGCGGGAACCGAAAACGCGGCGGCGCGTGGCGGCAGGGTGTTGGCGCTGATGGTGGCAATCAGCGTGAGGACGAGGAGAAGGCGGTGAAGAGCGCGCATGGGGTGTTCCTCATTTATAGAGAGCTGTTTTTGTGCTGTTCGTGCATGGGCGACTACGTCGCCCATGCACGAACAGCACAAAATACGTATACAGAATTGCGGGAGCGTTGCTTTTATTGTACACAGATACAACGGAAGAGGGAGAAGAAATGTTCCTGAGAAAACGCCTCACCCCGGCCCCCTCTCCATTTTTGCTGTGGTGGTTCTATATTTGATGTTGAGAGCGGAAATCGCAAAAATAGAGAGGGGGTGTCTTGTTCCGCAGCCTGGCTGATTTGCAAGGCATCCCCTTCTCCATTTTGCCGCTCCTGCAAAAAGGAGAAGGGGACCGAGGGGATGAGGCGGGCTTTCGACAATGTTTATCATTTTAGTTTATGGTTTCCTTCGTACGTGGTATCATAAATGGTAGGGATAGGAAATAGAGGGAGGAGACAATCCGCATGGATTTGTGGAAGGAATTTCACGGCCCCAACGCCGCGTACGTGCAAGAGCTCTACGACCGCTACCGCGCTGACCCCGATTCGGTGGATGCTGCCACGCGGGCGGCATTCGACCGGTGGGATGGGCCAGCGCCGACGAGCCAAAAGCTCGCTTCGTTATCCGCCGCGGCCCGCTCCGGCGGTGTAGACCCGATGAAGGCCGCCGCCGTGTTCGCGCTGGCACAGGCGATCCGCAATTTTGGACACCTGGATGCGCAGCTCGACCCGCTAGGCAGCCCGCCGCCCGGTGACCCGGCCCTGCTGCTGGAGACCCACGGTCTAACCGAAGATGATCTGCGCGCGCTGCCCGCCGGGCTGGTGAGCGGTGTAACCGGGGAGCGCGTGGGGCAGAACGGAGGGAGCGCGTACGAGGCCATCGCCGAACTGCGAACGATCTACTGCTCGCGGACGGGGTTCGACTTTATCCAGGTGCGCGTGCCGGCCCAGCGCGACTGGCTGCAAGAGGCGGTCGAGTCGCGCAGGTTCAGCGTGCAGGCCCAACCGGTGGACGACCGCGCCCTGCTCGACCGGCTGACCCAGGTGGAGGCCTTCGAGCACTTCTTGCAGCGCAGCTTCGTCGCCAAGACGCGCTTCTCGATCGAAGGGCTGGATATGATGGTGCCGCTGCTGGATGAGGTGATTGGCTGCGCGGCGGAGTCGGGCATTTATAACATCCTGCTGGGCATGGCCCACCGCGGGCGGCTGAACGTGCTGGCGCACGTGCTCGGCAAGCCCTACAACCAGATTTTGGCTGAGTTCAAAGACCCGCTGCGGCGGCGGTCGATGCAGAACGAACCGACCGGCTGGGCGGGCGACGTGAAATATCACGCCGGGGCGCGGCACACGTTCGATGACCACGACCCGGAAACGATTGATCTGACGATCCAGATGGCGCCGAACCCCAGTCACTTAGAAGCGGTAAACCCGGTGGTAGAGGGCATGGCCCGCGCCGCGGGAACGGATGCCTCGCAGCCGGGCAAGCCCAGCTTCAACCCAGCCATCACCCTGCCGGTGCTGATCCACGGCGACGCGTCGTTCCCCGGGCAGGGCGTGGTGCCCGAAACGCTCAACATGTACCGGCTGGATGGCTACCACACCGGCGGCACGGTGCATGTCATCGCCAATAACCAGATCGGCTTCACCACCGGACCGTTCGAGTCGCGCTCGACGCTGTTCGCCTCGGATCTGGCCAAGGGCTTCCGCATGGCGATCGTGCACGTGAATGCCGATGACCCCGAGGCGGTGATCGAGGTGGCGCGCATGGCCTTTGCCTTCCGCCAGGAATTCAACCGCGACTTCGTCATCGACCTGATCGGCTACCGGCGGCTGGGCCACAACGAGGGCGACGAGCCAGAGTTCACCCAGCCGGAGATGTACCGCCAGATCCAGCAGCAGCCGAGCGTGCGCAAGCTGTGGGCGGCGGCGCTGGTGGAGCGTGGCACGGTTGAAGAGGATCTGGCGGAGCGCATCTATAATGAAAGGATGCAGGCATTCCAGCAGGAATTGGAGAAGCTGGATCCTGAGACTGCGCTGGAAGAGCCCATCCCCACCGCGCCTCCACGCGGCGCAGCACGCAAGATGCCCACCGCCGTGCCCGCTGAGCGGATCACACGGCTTCACAAAGCGTTACTGCAAACGCCGGAGGGCTTCACCGTGCACCCGCGGCTGGCGCGAATTCGCCAGCGGCGCGAAGGCATGATGGATGACCCCGAAAAGGCCACGGTGGATTGGTCCGCGGCGGAAGAACTGGCCCTGGCGACCATTCTGGAGGACGGCATCCCTATCCGCGTCACCGGGCAAGATGTGGAGCGCGGCACCTTCAGCCACCGCCACGCCGTGCTGAACGACGCGGCGACCGGAGCGCAGTTCGTGCCGCTGCAAGAACTTTCCACCGCCAAGGCCGGGTTCGAAATCTATAACTCGCCGCTGTCGGAGTACGCCGCGCTGGGCTTTGAGTTTGGCTACAACGTGCAGGCGCCGGGGCGGCTGGTGATCTGGGAGGCGCAGTACGGCGACTTTATCAACAACGCGCAGACCGTGGTGGACGAGTTCATTGCCTCGGCGCGCGACAAGTGGGGCCAGCTCCCATCGCTGGTGCTGCTGCTGCCCCACGGCTATGAAGGCCAGGGCCCGGATCATTCTTCCGGGCGGCTGGAGCGCTTTTTGGGGCTGGCGGCAGACTTCAACCTGCGGGTGATGAACTGCACCACCGCCGCCAATTACTTCCACCTGCTGCGACGGCAGGCAGCACTGCTGCCCATCGATCCGCTGCCGCTGGTGATCATGACGCCCAAGAGCATCCTGCGCAACCCGTTGGTGGCCTCGCCGCCCCACGCCCTCGCGGAGGGCGGCTGGCAGGCGGTGATCGCGCCTCAGCCGCTGCCGGTGAAAGAAGGCCAGGAGCCTATTCCCCTGCCCCAACCCGAAGAAATCCGCCGCCTGATCTTGTGCAGCGGCAAAGTGTACCTGGATCTGGTGACCAGCGAGATCGCGCCGCAGCACGCCGAGGTTGGCGTGGCGCGGCTGGAGCAGCTTGCCCCCTTCCCAGTGGAGGATGCGCGCGCATTGATCGACGCCTACCCCAATCTGGAGGAGCTGCGCTGGGTGCAGGAAGAGCCGGAGAACATGGGCGCGTGGGAGTGGGTGCGCCCGCACCTGGAAGAGCTGCTGGCAGGCAAGGCAAAGTTGACGAGCGTCGCGCGCCCGCGCAGCTCAACCCCGGCGGAGGGCTCCAACAACCAGCACCAGCACAACCAGCGGCGGCTGATCGAGCAGGCGTTTGCGGAGGAGCCCGCGGCGGGTGGTGAGAATGGGCGATCCAAGTCTGAGCAAAAACCCATTCACAATGCTATGGAAAATACGAAATAATGTTTAATGCCAGGAAAACGCCTCACCCCGGCCGAGCTTCACCGGAGAATCCTTTATTCTGGATAGACCAGAAAGTTCCCGGTGAAGCCCTCCATTTCGCAAGCGAAATGGAGAGGGTGACTTGCTAAACAATATGATTTGCGGAACAAGTCACCCCTCCCTATTTTTCGAAGAAAAATGGGGAGGGGCCGGGGGTGGGGCGTCGGTCTCTTTGTAGGGAGGAAACATGGCCGTAGAAATCAAAGTGCCGGATATGGGTGAGTCGGTGATCGAAGCAACGGTGGCGCGCTGGATGAAACAGACCGGCGACCCGGTGAGCGCCGGCGAGCCGGTGGTGGAGCTGGAGACGGATAAGATCAACCTGGAAGTTGGCGCGCAGCAGGCAGGCGTGCTGGGGCAGATCGTCAAAGACGTGGGGGCGACGGTGGCGGTCGGTGACGTGCTGGCAACCGTGGACCCGGCGGGCGGAGACGGCAATGGCGGAGGATCGAAGGCATCCGCCGGGGAGCAAGGGGATACGGCTCCTCCGGGAGCAGCACCCGGAAACGTCCAGCCCGCCGATACCGCACAGGTGACAGGCGAAGACCGGGCGCAGCGCGGTGGCTCTACGACAGAGACGGCGGATCGTTTCGCTGCGCCCCAACAGGGAACAAATGCTGTCCCTGCGTCCGTTTCCCCGGTCGCGGCGCGGATGGCGCAGGAGATGGGCATCGACATCACACAGGTCAAGCCATCCAGTGGCGGGCGGATCACCAAGGAAGATGTGGCCGCGTACGCAGGCGAGGGGCAGAAGGACGCAGGCAAGACACCGGAAGCGGGCAGTCAGGTGCGACGCGAAGACGAGCAAGTTCAGGCGGCACAGGCGGCAAACGCTCCGGCAGAAGCATCTCCTGCCCCCTACCAGTCCTCCCCCGCCCCGGCAAAAGCGGCTCCGACGCAGCCGCAAACAGTCCCCGCCTCATCGGGGCGTGAAACAGGGCGCGAAACGCGCCAGCGCATGACCCGCCGCCGCCAGACGATCGCCAAACGGCTGGTAGAGGCGCAGCAAACCGCCGCCATGCTCACAACCTTCAACGAGATCGACATGAGCAAGGTGATGGAACTGCGCAAGCGCCGCCGCGACGGGTTTAAAGAGCGCTACGGCATAGACCTGGGCTTTATGTCGTTCTTCACCAAGGCGGTGATCGGCGCGCTGCGGGCCTTCCCGCAGATCAACGCGGAGATTGCCAATGATGAGATCGTGCTTAAGCACTATTACGACATCGGCATCGCCATCGGCGCGGAAGAAGGGTTGGTGGTGCCGGTGATCCGCGACGCCGACCGGATGAGCTTTGCCGAGATCGAAAAGGCCATCCGCGAATACGCCAACAAGACCAAAGAGGGCACGCTGACGCTGGACGATCTACGCGGCGGGACGTTCACCATCACCAACGGCGGCGTGTTCGGCTCGCTGCTCAGCACGCCCATTCTCAACCCACCGCAGGTTGGCATCTTGGGCATGCACAAGATCCAGGAGCGGCCGGTGATTGTGGATGGACAGATCGTGGCACGACCGATGATGTACGTGGCGCTGAGCTACGATCACCGCATTGTGGATGGGCGAGAGGCGGTGCAGTTCCTGGTGCGAATCAAGGAACTGCTGGAAGATCCCGAGACGCTGCTGTTTAGTTAGGGAGTTGTTTCCCCCGGAAACTCGCGAGTTAAAGGGGGAAATAACTATGGAAGAACATCGCAGGGACTGTCCAAAAAGAACGTTTGGACAGCCCCTGCGATGTTTTTATCGATCCCCCACTGGCTGGCGGATGATGGTTTTGAGCTTCTCAGGCGCTGCGCGTCGGGCGTCGGAGAGGTAGATTTCGTGGTGCTTGCCGGTGAGCGCGTAGCCCTGTTCAGCGATGAAATCATGCAGGCGGGCAATGGTAGGGCCTTCGGCGGCGTACGGCCCCAGGTGCATAATCTGCGCGGACTTGCCCTCAAAATACGTCTCAAAGCGGACCTGTTCGAGCAGCGGCAGGCGCTTCTTCTTGATTGCCTCGGCGCGGGCGGCTTCGACGATGGTCTCGTTCACGGCCTCGGGCTGGGCGATCATCATCGTCCAATCCCAGGCAGATTTATCATTGACGGTGAACTGGCGCATATCCGGCACCCACCACAGGCCTTCGGCGGGGAAAACGGCGTAATCGACGCCGCCTTTTTTGATCATGAATTTGATGGTATAGGCCAGGGAGAACAACGCTTCGATCACCGCCGCGTAGTGCGGGTTGGTGTTTGGGTCGCCGTGCCCGTCGAGCATGAGGTAGTTCAAGGGCGGCACGTCTACCATCACCGGCGCTTTGGCTGAGGGAGCATAGAGGTGCTTGAGATCTTTCGACCAGTCGAGTTTTGCCATGGGATCCTCTTGGAATATATCCGATAAATGTTATGGCGCGCGAATGTATCGCGCATCACAGGTATATAGAATCGTATCTGGATAATTATATATTGGGCTGCACTTACTCGTGGCCCTGGTGAATCGCGGGCTATGACCGCCTTAAGAAAAAGTTTCGGGAGTTTTCTTCGCACGAAGTGTGACAAAAACTCCCATACAATCGAGAACTTCACCAACCCGAATTGCGCCCGTAATGAGAATTGGGTCTCTAGGAATTGGCGTGGTTGTAGGGCAAAGTTGCTACGCAACTTTGCCC
>JAEYTI010000174.1 GCA_023434145.1 Chloroflexota bacterium
GGATGTAGCAATGCTGACCGGGGACAGCCGGGCGGTGGCGGCATCAGTGGCGGAGGATTTGGGAATTACAACGTTCTTCGCGGAAGTGCTGCCGGAGCACAAAGATCAGAAGGTGACCGAACTGCAGCGGCAGGGAAAGCGCGTGGCGATGGTGGGTGACGGCGTAAATGACGCACCGGCGCTGACGCGAGCGGACCTGGGCATTGCGATTGGCTCGGGCACAGACGTGGCGGTGGAGAGTGCGGACGTTATTCTGGTACAATCGAATCCGCTGGACGTTGTGAAAATTATTGCATTGAGCCGGGCTAGCTACCGCAAGATGATCCAGAATCTGGCATGGGCTACCGGCTACAACGTGATCGCGCTGCCTCTGGCGGCGGGTGTGCTTGCACCGTGGGGAATCCTACTTTCTCCGGCAGCCGGTGCAGTACTGATGTCGATCAGCACGATTGTGGTGGCGCTCAACGCGCAGCTGCTCCGCACCTTCCAACCGCTAAGAGATTAGTTGGTTGTGGTTCGCGGGTGACTTTGTCGCCCGCGAACCACAATAAGGAGCCAAATGACACTCCCTGTATCCCCTCTCACCCCCTACGCAGACGTCAATCAAATGCTCGGCCTCCTGATGGAAAATGTAAAAGGGGTGCTGGGGGATGCGTTGGTTGCTATGTACCTGGAAGGGTCGCTGGCAAACGGCGACTTCGACGAGGATAGTGACATTGATTTCGTAGTAGTGACAGAGGGTGAGATTGATCAGGAGACTTTCGAGGCGCTGCGCGGTATGCACGACCAGATCCAGACCGTGGATTCGAAGTGGGCCGACCAGTTAGAAGGTTCGTATATCTCACGACGAGGGGTGCGGAAGTATGACCCGGCATTCGCCAGCTACCCGAATATGGAGCGTGGCCAAGGCGAGCGGCTAAAGCTCTGGCACCACGATGAGATGTGGGACATTCATCGCTATATTTTGTTGAAGCGGGGTATTACGATCCTTGGCCCGGAGCCAAAGGAATTGATCGATCCGGTGCCGGTGGAGCGCTTGCAAAAAGCCATGCAGGTGATTCTGGACGGTTGGGCGACGGAGTTCCTCGGCAAGCCGGAGTTGATGGCAGCGCGCGGGTATCAATCGTACGTGGTGCTGTCGATGTGCCGCATCCTCTACACGCTTGCGCATGGTGATATCGTCTCCAAAAAGGCCGCGGCGCGTTGGGCTAGTGAGACTCTTGATGAACGCTGGCAGCCGTTGCTTGAAAGCGCGTGGGTGGGCAGGCACCGGTCCAATATGCTGCCGTATGACGAAGATGTTTTGGGGACTTTGGCGCTGATCCGCTATGTGAAGGCGGAGGCGGAGGCGGAGAGACAGAAAAGCTAAGCGGACTGCCGATCGCACTCAAAGACAGATAACGGATTGAACGCCTCCTGGCTGAGAAGTTATCGCTTATTTTGCGATTTCTTACATGACCACCGAGAGGTCGTTCAATCCGTTTTTTGAATACCTATTGATCGATTGTTTGCAGCACCTTGGTTCTCTACAGTTTTGTGGATGCAGAGAACAGTGCTTCAGCAGCCTGAGAACTAGGACACAACCGGTTGCTCTAAGACCGGGACCCGGACTGCCGGCTGCTGCGCGCGGAATAACTTTTGATCCATTGCCACGATGACGGCGGCGATCACAAACAGCACTAGGGTTTCAATGCACTTTGTCGTCTGGGTCATGTTCAGGGCTTCCTGGCAGAGGTTGAGCAGGAAGTGGAAGAGAATTGCCGCGGGCATGCTTTTGTGGTTTTTCACGCAGATCCAGCTAATGATCACACCCATGGGGATGATGCTGACAAAGAAGTTTACCGCGAACCAGACATTTTGATGCAGGATTTCATACTGATAGGAGTCTTTGACCCATAGCATGGGCAGGTGCCATAGCGACCAGAGCACAGAGAATACGATCGCGGCGGTTAAGAAGCTGTAGCGGCTTTGCAGGCTGTCAAAGGCGTAACCGCGCCAGCCCAATTCCTCAAAGGTGGCTGCCATGAAGAGCAGCAGCAGCACCGGAAATGCCCCCGCTGAGAAAGAGAACCCGTTGGCAAACTGGAACTGGTCAACTGAACCGCCAAAGGGCAGCGAGATAACGATGGATAACAGTACGGTGAAGGGCATGAGTAGGAGAATCACCGGCAGCATTTTCGGGTTCACCAATTTGGGATTCCAAAGACGGTTGAGAAAATCTTTGATCAGGGGCCGGTTTTTGGAAGTAAGAACCATCACCAGAGAGATCAGGAACGGGGCGCACATTCCGGGCACAATGAAGGCCATCGTTAGCTCGCTTAAGTCATCTCGATGACTGACATACGCGCCAGCGAACAAAAGCGCAAAGGTTGCCGCAAACGTTATGATGAAATACAGGAAAGGCCGGTACTTAAAATTGGTCGTCATTCGAAGCTCCATTGAAGAAAAATATTGAACGTATACCGGCTGCTGAGAACCGGCTTTTTGCAGGTAGGAAACACAGCTTACCTATACGAGGAACACTAAAGAAGGTTTCATGAACCTTCTGGTGGCCCGCAAGGAGCAAACAATCTGTATTTCTGTGGTTCGGCTACAGTGTACTGCCAGCCAATTTCGCTGTCTCCTAACTATGGATAGGTTTATGAAAGGCAAAGGTTAGGTTAAATTGCAACGCGCCCGTTCACCATGGTGAACGAGCGCGTTGGGCAACCTTATTATTTCAGCAAATGTAAGCTGATTTTGATGGCTGGAGACGAGATTTACCAACTGAAAGAAAAAAGCTGCTTCGGATAGCGATCCGAGCAGCTTTTTTCGGGTGATACGCTCTCACCGATTTTCGAATGTCACTGCGGGGAGGGCGGGATTCGAACCCGCGGCTGAGTTAAACCCCAGCACTCACTTAGCAGGCGAGCCCAATCGGCCACTCTGGCACCTCCCCGAATTGTGAATGCGCAGGTGTTTCCTACCAGGATGTGGCGGAGGGAGTGGGATTCGAACCCACGATGGGTTGCCCCATACCTGTTTTCAAGACAGGCGCCTTCGGCCGCTCGGCCATCCCTCCTGATGGGAAGACACGCTACTTCGAAGC
>JAEYTI010000350.1 GCA_023434145.1 Chloroflexota bacterium
GCTATGCGCATTTCGGGAGATTAATGCCCGTCCAACCATCCACGCGCCTAGCGCGCACATGCTGAACAGCCCCGGAAGCACCAAATTGTAGGCCACGGCGGGGTCGATGCCCAGCAGCTTGATCGGCATACCGACGATCACGTAGCCGTAGTAGTAATAGTTCATCGAGCCGCCGGCAAACCAGGGATCGTAGGCAGGGAAGACGGTGCTCTTGAGCACGGCGTTGAAGTACGAGACGTTCATCGGCTTCTCGCCGCCGTAGACCGGGTGCCACAAGTCGGGGTTGCCCAGGCGGATGAGGATCATCAGCACGAAGAAGGCCAGCGCCACTGCCTCGGTGGTGAAGAGGATCCCCCGCTTTTCGGCCCAGGCCCGGCGCAGGCTGTCACGCTGCGCGAATGCGGCGGCAAGCCCGCCGATCGAGAGCAGCAGGAAGAGGAGCAGCAGCAGCCCGCGCGTGACCGGGACGCCCGCCGACCCGGCGATCCAGGCCAGGTAGGCCAGCAGCACATGGGCGGTGATGCGCCCCAGCGGGTACGCGCCATCGGGCAGGCCGGGCAGCGCCAGCCGCACCAGCGGGAAAATCAGCGCGCCGAACAGCGCCATGAACAGGTAGTAGGCCACTGCTGCCAGCCAGGGAGATCGGTTGAGCAGCCCATCCGGCGGGAACAGTGCCGCCCAGGTTCTGCCCGCCTGCTGCACCGCCCACAACCGGGCACTGAGCAGCATATCTTTGTAATCGGCGGCCTCTTTGGGCTTCACGTGCACCACTTTGTCCAGGTCCACTGCGCCGAGGACTTCCTGCGCGCGCTGGCTGCTGTAGGCATCTGTTTTGCGGAAGACGAACACCTTGGGGTGGTCGTAGACGGTGAAGGCCTCTTCGGCAAACTGCGTGTTGACCTCGACCGGGCCAAGGTTGGGATACGAGGTAAATACCGCCGCCACTTCCCAGCCAAGATCACTGGTAAAGGTGTCTCTTTCGGCCACGTTGTAGCACCAGATCACCTCACGGTCGATGGGGCAGCCGAGCAGGGCGCGGTAGAAGGCCGTGGTGAGCGGGTGGCGTGCGGGCAAGCGGGTGGTGGTTCCCCACTGCCGGTTAGAGGACATAAAAATGTAGTCGGACTGGTCGAGGATGTTGAGGAAGCGCTGGCGCTTATCCTCGGTGTCGTCCCAGTACATTTCAAAGTTGAGATCGTTGCGGTACAGGCCGCCGTAGGGGTCGTAGCCGTCCATGCGGAAGGGCAGGCCCATGTCCCAGGTGCTCTCGTTGGCAGGCGCGGAGCCGCGCAGCACCAGCGCGCCGGGGCCTTCGGGCGTAATACGCACCGAATAGGTTTCGCCTTGCGTGATCCGCACGGGGGCGTCGAGCGCCAGCGTCAGCGGAGCGCCGCGGGGGTCGCTCGCATCTGGCACGGAGACCGTGCCGCGCGCGGAGGCGACGGGGTGGCTGGAGTCGTTGGAGGCGATCAGCTCAACCAGCACCGGCAGAGCGTCGCGCACTTCGTGATCCACCTGGGCGGCGTGCGCCAGCGTGATCGTCTCGACTGTGCCGGTCTCCTGCGCGGTGAAGCTGGTCCACAGCGGTTTGTTCTCGGTGGCGCGGGGGGCCATGGCAGGCAGCGCCTGGGTAGTGGGCTGATCCATGAACTCTAGCACGGCGGTTTCCCCAGGCTCAAAGGGCTCGTTGGGCATCATCGAGGCCATTGCCACTTCATAGGCGATCCCGGCTTGCAGCGTCAGCGGCGGGTCAACGCGCAGGACGTTTTCACCGTCTGCCTGCTCCTGCAATCCATTGCCTTGCCCGCCTCCAACCTCACCAGAGTAGGCCTGCGAGACATACTGCTCACCGGTGAGGGGGTTCGCCACCAGGATGCTGAGCGTTGTCACCAAGCTGCCCTCAGGCATGCGGATGCTCCGCAGCGCGCCGCCATGTTCCAGGGTGATCGGAAACAACCCGCGCGTTTGTTTATACACAATGGTCTGCGCCTGGGCATAGAGTGTAAGATGGGCTGGGCCATTCAGGCCCACAAAGCCCATCCCTTCCATTGGCTGCGGGCTGCCATCGGCAGCAATCAGTTCAAAAACCAGGGTGTAAACCTTGCCCGGCTCCAGCTCGGCCATCTCGGCAAAGGGGATTTCCGACGTCTCCAAATTGCCCGCGGCGGGCAGGGTGACATCCGCAGTTGCCACGGCCACGTCCACGTCGAGCACCTGCACGCGCATTTGCAGCCAATCGTTGGCCGAGGAAGACTGCACATTGGTTAGCGTCAGCCCGGTCAGCGCGCCGCTTGAGCGGCTGGTGAAAGGCAAGGCGTAGGGCGCGCCGGGTTCCACCGATGCCCCGCCGGGTATCGATAGCAACTGGCGGTACGGGTCACCATCCACCTGCATCTCCAGGTTCACCGGGCCGGGCACGTTCTGCAAAATCCAGCGGCTGGCGGCGACGCGCGTTTCGGGGCGAATGTAGATACGGGTGAAGGCAAAGGCCCAGGCCAGCGTCAGCAGCACGCAGATGGTTCCCAACGCAAACACGCCCGCCCGCCATGCGCGGGGCTTACGGAACTTCAGCCATCCCAGCCGCTGGCGCGGATAGGTCCACAGGTCGCTCAGCAGCCAGGCTGCCAGCACCGCCAGCGTGGGGTAGATGGGGAGCTGGTAGCGCATGGTGGGGTTGAAGCTCATCGATTGCCACAGGAAGTAGACCACTGTCCAACCCCAGATCAGCAGCAGGCCTGGGTTCAGCCCGCGCACCAGGGCGAACAGGTCGCGATCTTGGAGGAAACGGCGCAAATATCCAAACAGCAGCACGGCGTAATAGATCACCGCCGACCAGGCCAGGATGGCAAACGGCACACCGATGCCATAAAGGCTGAGGTTTTGGAAGGAGAACAGCTTGCTGCGGTCGGCCCACTGCAAGCCAGGGGGGAAATCTACGTCGCCGGCGGATTGGGCGCGCAGATTGTCAATCGACTGCTTCCAGCCCGGATCGATGCTGATATTGAAGAAACCCGGCCCGGCGAAGGCGTAGGGCTGGGCGATGCGGAACACCAGAAAAGCCACCGCGCCGCTGAGCATCGCAGAGATGATCAGCGGGGTGAGCAGGTCGTGCTGCTCGCGCACCTCGCGCGGCTGGCGCAGATAGTAGAGGATCAGCGCAGTGGGGAGGGCCGCCGCAACCACAACCGTGTTGATCTTACAGGCCATCGCCATGCCCACCGCCGCGCCAAGCAGCACACTCTGCCAGAGCACAGCGCGCCACCCTGACCCGCGGGTAAAGGCGATGTTCACGCCCAGGTAGAGCGCCAGGGTAGAGAAGGTGGTGGAGAATGAGTCGACGGTGAAGAAGTGCGACTGCTGGATTTGCAGCACCGCCGCCGCCGAAAGCAGCCCGGCGATAAACCCCACCCAGCCCCCAGCAAGCCGGCGCGCGGTGAGAAATACCAGCAGCACGGTGACCAGATCGAACAGGGCTGAGAGTCCGCGCCCGGTCTGGAGGATCTCCATCCAGCCGACGTAGTCAAAGACGCTCTCAGCCACGTAGCGGGTGAGAATGACGGGAAAATCACCGTAGACGTAGAAGGCGTGCCCGCGGTTGGCCGGGTTGAGCGAAGAGCGAGCCGTATCGAAGTAGTCGCCCACAGAGTCGACCGGGGCAATATCCGCCACGACCCACACCAGGAAGCGCTCGTCCGGGTGCGGGTACTCGTACTCACCCCAAAACAGCCCGGTGAAGCGGAAGTACGCACCGAGCAGCAGAACGAGGAGCAGCCCAATGAAGGTGAGGGCGGAGGCGCGGAGGGCGGATCGGCTGGAAGGAGCCGGAGCAGTTATTTCGTCTGTCGATGATTCCATAAGGGGCAATTATACTCGGGGCGGCGGCTGACAGCATATTTTGAGGCAAAGATTTCCCGGAACGAATATCAGCCTGTGCCTTGATTGACAAAATAGTACGTGGACGGCAGACGCACTTGCCTCAATCCTGGCTCTGCCTCGCGTTCATAGCGGCATCTGTGCCGAGGAACGCCTCACCCCCGCCCCTTTCCATTTTTGCTGTTTGGGTTCTGGGTTGAATACGATGAGCACAACCCGCAAAAATAGAGAGAGGTGCCTTTGGTGGCCTGTACATGGGTCAGCAAGGTACCCCTTCCCTATTTTTGCGGGTTACGCCAGGTACTTGAACATGGAACCTCCACAGCAAAAATGGTGAGGGGAGTGAAATGGCACAAAGAGGTTTTATGTATAATCAACAAATGTCAAACTCACCCTTGAACCGTCAATTCGCCCTGAAACTGGACGCCGCCGACCCGCTGGCACATTTCCGCGCGGAGTTCGTCATTAATGAACCAGATATGCTCTATATGGACGGCAACTCGCTGGGCCGCCTGCCGCTGCGCACTGTGGATGCGATGCAAGCGGTGGTGCGCGAGCAGTGGGGGCAGCGGCTGATCCGCTCGTGGGGGGAGGGTTGGTTCACCGCGCCGCAGCGGGTGGGCGAGAAGATCGCCCGGATGGTGGGGGCCGCGCCCGGGCAGGTGATCGCCGGGGATTCGACCTCGGTGAACCTGTACAAGCTGGTGATGGCGGCGCTGGCCCTGCGCCCCGACCGCCCCACCCTGCTGACCGACTCGCTCAACTTCCCCTCAGACGTGTATATCTTGCAGGGCTGTATCCAGACGCTTGGCAATCGCCACCGGCTGAAGATCGTGGAACAGCCGGACGGGTTCGCAGAGGCGGGGCCGATTCTGGAAGCAATCGACCATCAAACGGCGCTCGTCACGCTCTCGCATACGGTGTTCAAGTCTGGCGCGGTGTATGACGCGGCAGCGATCACCCGGCGTGCGCACGAAGCCGGGGCGCTGGTGCTGTGGGATCTCTCGCACGCAGTCGGCGCGGTGCCGGTGGCGCTGGACGATTGGGGCGCGGATTTCGCCGTGGGCTGCACGTACAAGTATCTCAACGGCGGGCCGGGGGCTCCGGCTTTCCTCTACGTGCGCAAGGATTTGCAGGAACAGGCGGTCTCGCCCATCTGGGGCTGGTTCGGCGAGGCTAGCCCGTTCGCCTTTGACCTCGACTATCACCCCGCGCCGGGTATCGAGCGATTCCTGGCGGGCACGCCGGCGATGCTCTCGCTGGCCGCGTCGGAATGCGGCGTAGATCTGCTGCTGGAGGCGGGTATCGAGCGCCTGCGCGAAAAATCGGCGCGGCAAACGGAGTATCTGATCGGGCTGTTTGATGAAATGCTCGCCCCGCTAGGCTTTACGCTCGGCACGCCGCGCGATACAGAGCGGCGCGGAAGCCATGTGAGCATCCGCCACCCAGAGGGCTACCGCATCAACCGCGCTTTGATCGAGGAGATGGATGTGATCCCCGATTTCCGCGAGCCGGACAATATCCGCCTGGGCATCGCGCCCATCTATACGCGCTACGTGGATATCTGGGACACGGTGGAACGGATCGGGCGGGTGGTGAAGGAAAAACGGTACGAGAAGTATCCGCAAGAGCGGGCGAAAGTCACTTAGAATCCGAAATTTGATTTGTGTTTGTGTTTGTGCGACTACATGGCACAAACAACAAACACACAAAAATTTAAATACTCCCTTACTCTGAATTGACGTTATTCTATAAAAAACCCAGAAACTGAACCTGTGCGGGTCCAATTTCTGGGTTTATGGGATACGTTGACTGTATCTTTCAGGCTACGGTATTGATCTGCTTATCATCTCCGCGGATACGACGAAAACGCTCCAGAAACTCAGCGGCTCTGATTTGCAAGCCACTCGAAGATGGTCTCGCCGTCATCATCTTCTACAAGGTTGTTGTAGATATAGTTCCAGGAGTCGTGGGCACCAAAATAATACGTTCCGTCGAAAACGGGACCTGCGGGATACCGCTCCATCTTGGCGGCAACACCTGCTGCTAACAGGTTATTGTAAGCGGCAGGTTGGCCGAAGGCGGCGAAGTCTGATGTGTTGCCCACAAGATACACCGGGAAGCCCTTGCTGGCGATTATCTGCGCCTGTGTGGCATTTAAGTTCCCTCCAGAGCAGAGTATTGCCGCGGCAAAGGCGATCTGATTTTCGGTCTGAGATGTAATCAGGGGAGTGGTCATGCCGGTGCCCATCGAAAGACCACCGACATAGATCCTATCGGGGTCAACATGATTTTCGGCAACTACCGCATTGATCAGTGCTTCCATATCGTTCAGTCTACTGGCGTTCCATCCGGCAGTCGTTGACTGCGGGGCCAAGACATAGGCTCCGCCCAGGGTATTCTGGAATTCTTCATCCGCGAACGAAAGGGCCCTGTTGCCTACGAGATTGCCGCCCGGGTTACCGCCGTGATAGCGTTCCCCTGTGCCATGGAACCAGACCAAGATTGGCCGTTTATTGTCCGCGCTCGCGTTGTCGGGGGTATACAGCGCGTACATGCCCCCGCCAGGAGCATCCGATAGCTCAAACTTATCGAATATCGGGTCGTGCTTTGTTTCGTCCTGGACATAGGAGGCCGCCGCGATACCGGGGACTTCCTTTTGCTGCGTAATGTCAAGCTCTATGCTCGCATAAGCAATGTAGCCATTTACTGTGTACCATGCCGCGCGGGTGGCGGGAACATCATACCGGTTCGCGCTGCTGGCTCCGCTTGGCTCCGTTCTGGTCTGCCATTCAATGTCGATTTTGACATACTGGCCCTTGTCTACCCGATTGCCATCGGCATCCGAAACGTAGGCGTCAACAATATTCCATCTGGCCCATCCATCTCCAAGAGCGTAGCTCTCTTTTTCAGGATCCCATGCGAAATTTCCAAACGAACCCTGAACACTGCCGTTATATTCGGTTACCCTGGCTTTTGCGTAGAAAGTGTCCTTATCCACCGCGGCGGAGGTCAGTGTAACGCCCATGTCGATCAGAGCACCTGAGAAGTAATATCCGGGGTTGTTCGCGGTTCTCAAAACGTCGAACGAAATCGGACCGTCATACAAAGCGGGAACCACAACAGTGGTGGTAAGCGTTTGTTTGTTGACCTTTGTCAGTGTAAATACCACGGTCTGTTCCTCGGTCGTCTGCTGAATCTTGATGCCGAGCGCGCCGGTGCGCTGTTTATTGTTCTCGACAGTGTACGGTGTGGCGATGACTTCGCCCGCGTTGCCGGCCCAGGTCACTTCGGCTGTATTATTGCCGTTGCCGTGCCAGCCGACATTGATATCGCCAAGGTACCAGCCATCCACCGCCTCAAAGGCTCCCGCTTCAAAGAGGTATACGTTATTGCTGACAGGAATGTCCAAGGCTTTTACTGGTACTGCTAAGGCAAGCGCCATGACCAATACAACGGCAATCATCAAGATGTTTTTCATTGTGATGCTCTCCTTGAGTCTGACAGAACAATGGTTTGCCTCTTTTATTCTGAGGTTGGGGTTCCTCGTTTTCAGCCTCGCTGCTGACGCGCAACGTGGTTAAGCGCCCCCAATACATGTGAGGTTCCTTTTTCATACGTTTGCGATAAACACCTCCTTATGGGTCGCGCGATCGCTTTTCAGTTAAACGTTTTGGGGAAATAGACAGGGAGCACTCGAAACCATTACCGGTATCGTTACCGGTAACGCTAACATATTGTATCACAATTATCAATGATTGTCAACCACCGTCGAGTTTGCGTCTGTTGGCAGCGTGGGGTGAGGGAACTTTGTTCCCTCACCC
>JAEYTI010000046.1 GCA_023434145.1 Chloroflexota bacterium
AAATGTTTACCGCAAGTGGGGTAGGTGAAAATCTAGGCTGGGTGTTAGATCCAAAGAATGCTGATTTAAGGAATAAACTCCGCACTGCTTTTGCCCCGTGGTATGACAGTGCAAACAATGAAAACGATGAGAATTGCTGCATTTTAGCAATTCACCTCACCAAAGGAACGTTGAATATAAACCATTGGGAAAAGTTATATCACATGGACTTTGTGAATAAGACCGATATGGAGAATGGTGGAGTATTTTAACCCCAGGAAGAAATGAAAAGCTACTCGTACTTCGGATCGTTGTTGCGTGGTCTACTTCGTCGACCACGCAACAACGATCCTGAAAGCATCAATAGAAGAGCAAAAAAACCGAAGCTCACTTTTAAGGAACCCTATGATGCAACCAAAGCTCGGGCATCTTCAGTTCAACGTGCATGCGCGCAACCTGCCGTTCTACCGTGATCTGTTCGCCTTCTTCGGCTGGCCGACCCTGGAAGACGATGGGATGATGTTCGGCACCGGAAAAGATATTTTCAACAGCTTCTGGTTCTTCGGCCGCGCGAAGGACGTGGAGAATGACTACGATGGCCCCGGCATGAACCACCTTGGCCTGCTGGTGGAAGCGCAGGGCGAGGTCGACCAGATGGTGACGTACCTGCGCAAGCGCGGGATCGAGCCGCTGTTCGATACCCCACGCCACCGCCCCGAATTTGCCTACGACTCAGAGCATACTTACTACCAGGTGATGTTTGCCTCGCCGGATGGGATACTATTCGAAGTGGTGTATATGGGGCGGCTGGGGAAGTAGAATGTTTCATCTGGTTCTACCGGTCTCTGGTGGAACCCCCTGTTGATGCACAGACGCCGATCTGCCGGGTGATTACTCATTTGAGTAAAATAATCGCGTAATCAGGTGGTCGCACCCACTTATCGCCTGGCGGTTGAAACCGCGGCTACTTACCCAAACCCCACCTTCGTGGGGTTGAGGAATGGTCGCAAGAATAGAATACTTTGATGGCACCCTCTTAGTCCCACGAAGGTGGGGCTTCGCTGTCCTAGCCGCGGCTTCAGCCGCCAGGCGATAGGTGGAGTAGAAACACCTCGATTCCGCGATTAACTTGTATATTCACTCGAGGAAGCAAACATTCACCCCACAGACCGCTGTAACGAGGCAACCGCCTTCCCCTCCGTCCTTCCCAACCGCACCAACCGCCAGCCGACCATGATGTGCCACACCATGTACAGCAGGCCGGCCAGGGGCAGGAACAGCACAGGCAGGTGTTCGCCCGCGGATGCTGGCACAAGCAGAAAAGCGAGGCAGTAGGCCAGGTCCAGGCCGGCTGCCGCAATCCCTACCCAGGCGGCGAGCTTGCTGAACAGGCCGCTGCGCAGCATCACCAGCGCGGTGATCAGCCCGGCAGCAGCCACGAACAGCAAGCTCAGGTAGCCGCCGGAGCCGGGGTGCGCGCTCGCCATGCCAAAGCGGTTGAGCGCCAGCAGCGACTGCCCGGCAGCCAGCAGCAGCAACCGCTCTGCTTCGGATGCCGCCAGGGCGTACTGGTCACTGAGCGCCAGCAGCGAGAGTGCGGTGTTAGAGGCAAAATAGGCGGCGATGCCCAAAAAGCCCAGCATCCCGGCGACCGCCATCAGGCTCTTGTTCGCCCGCCACAGCACCGCGACCAGGGCCAGCAGCATCAGCGCAACCAGGGCGTAATTGACCACGTCGAAAATGGCGAGATAGGCCAGCCCCAGCAGCCGGTTGGCCTGGAGCAGGGCGAACCAGTCCGCCGCGCTCTCGGGCGGCTGCTGCGCGACGAACAGCGAAACCTCCACGCCCAGGTTGCGCCGGAAAACGATCCCCGCCAGCAGCGCGGCAGATCCGCCGATGGCATATAGGGCTTTCCAGCCAGCGTCAAAGGCCCCGGCAGGTGCCCCAGCAGGAGTTTTTTGTTTCACCATGGATCTTGTCCCCGATTTACAGAAAAATGCGCAAAGAACGGAAAACCACGCTAATATTGTACAACTTTCTGTGAAACACCATGATAATATACAGTAATCGCAACTACGCAGCCAGGTGGTAGGGTTCTGTGGTGTTTCGTTGTTTGCGGCACCACAAAACCCTATCACCTGAGCGATTACCATTATTCGAAACCCACGGAGGACAACGTATGGAATCCACCCCGAACTTGTCGATGAAGCGTGTGCTGATCAACGATTACCTGGCCTTCCTCGGCTGGTTTATGCCCGTCGTGCTGTGGGCTGTCTACCTGATCTCCATCTTCGTTGGGCGGCGCGATGTCTTTTCTATCTTCACCTACCTGGCGATTGCTGCCACCATCGCTGGGCCGATCATCCTGCTACTGCGGGTGATCTACTTCCGGCGGCTGTTTGCAGAAGGCTTGGAAGCGCCGGGCAAGATTAGTGACGTATACTTCCTGCGTGACCGGGGCCGGGTAACGTACAACTACATCCACCAGGGCGCTGAGTACAAATCTGGCAACGTCCTCCACCGCTCTGCTGATACCCGCGCCCTGCGGGTGGGGCAGAACATCACTGTGATGGTCGATCCGAACAACCCGCAGCGAGGGCTTTTAAAAGACCTGTACACGAAGTAGGCAAAATGTAATACGAACCTTGTACAATCCATATTACTGGTTTGAAATGCCTTCCCAATCCTTTTACAATGAGAACCAGATAAGGGTACGCCGCGCGAATGGTGCGGCTGGGAGACTTTATTAATGGAGGGCAAAATGCTGCAAGCACAGGTATGGGAACGTCATCTCCTCAACATGGCGCACGAGGCGCTGGAAGGCGATCACGGAGAGCATCTCGAGCACACCGTTCCCACGGAAGTTTATGACCTGTGCGCGGATATCACCCGCCAGCACAGCAAGACGTTCTTCATGGCCTCTAACTTGCTGCCGGATGGCAAGCGCCAGGGGGCTCAAGCGCTGTATGCGTTCTGTCGCGTTAGCGATGACCTGGTCGACCGGCCCGCGGATGGCGCGCAAGATGCGCGTGGTTCGCTGCTCGAAGCCTGGCGGCGCGATACTGCTTCACCGCGAAGCATAACCTCGCACACTTTCAACAGCCTGATCCCTATTAGCGGGCTGGCGACAACGCTCGACCAAAAGCACGCCGTTTCTTTGGCGTGGGCCGATACCCGCCGCGCCTACCAGATTCCGCGTGGATACGCCGACCAGCTCATCGACGGGCTGGCGCTGGACCTCAACCGCACGCGCTACGAGACGTTTGCCGACCTGGCACGCTACTGCTACGGCGTAGCTTGCACGGTGGGGCTGATGTCGATGCACATCGTCGGCTTTGCCGGGCGAGAGGCCATCCCCTACGCCATCCGCTTGGGCGTGGCGCTGCAGCTTACCAACATCCTGCGCGACGTGGGCGAGGACTGGCGCGCCGGGCGGCTGTACCTGCCGCTGGAAGAACTTCGCGAGTATGGGCTGAATGAGGAAGACGTGGCGAAAGGGATTGTCGATAACCGCTGGCGCGCCTTTATGCGCTTCCAGATTGGGCGGGCGCGGAAGCTGTACGAAGAGGCCTTGCCCGGCGTGGCAATGCTGCACCCGGATGGTCGCTTTGCCATCGCCGCAGCGGGTGAGCTCTACCGCGCGATTTTGGATAAAATCGAAGCCAACGACTATAACGTTTTCAGCAAGCGCGCCTCGGTGAGCGCGTGGGGCAAGATCAAGAAGCTGCCAGGAATCTGGTGGCGGGCATGGCGGGCGAAAGTATAGATGCATTTCAACAAAAATAGGCTGGCGCGCCAGCCTATTTTTGTTGAAATGCATTTACAATACTTGTATGGACGATCCCCATATCCTTCGACAAACCTTCACGAAAACTGCCGAGGATTACGACGCTATCCGTCCCGGGTATCTGCCCGAGTTGATCGAAGATATCATCGGCTTCTCTGGTATCCCTGAGGGCGGCTCGATCCTCGAGGTTGGCTGCGGCACGGGGCAGGCGACCCTGCCGTTCGCTCAGCGCGGCTACCGGATGCTGTGCCTCGATATTGGCGCGGAGATGCTGGCAATTGCCCGGCGCAAGCTGGCCCCTTACCCAAACGTTCGTTTTGAGCAGGTGGCTTTTGAGCACTGGCCTGAGACCGCCGCGGCAGCAGCCGCGGTAGCGGCGTCAGCCGCGGTAGCTGCCTTCGACCTGCTGATCTCCGCCACGGCTTTTCATTGGGTGCCGCGCGACGTTGCCTATGTCAAGGCGGCGCGCGTGCTCAAACCCGGCGGATCGCTGGCTGTGTTCTCCAACGAGCACCCCAGCCCGTTCACCGGCTTTTTTATCGAAGTGCAGCAGGTGTACGACCGCTACAAGCCAAAGAGCACCGCGGGAATGTCGCGCCACGACCGGCCGCTGCTGGAGCAGAAGGTCGAGCAGGAGCGTGCGCGCATCGAGGAAACGGGCTTGTTCGCGGAGGTGACGGTGCGCACCTACCCGTGGACGCAGAAGTACACCACTTCCGAGTACCTGCGCCTGCTGAACACCTATTCTGATAATCTGATCATGGAAGAGGGCGCGCGGCGGTCGATGTTCCAGAGCATCGCCGAGCTGATCGAGCGCCGTTACGGCGGGCAGGTGGAGAAGGAATATCTGGCTGTGCTGTACCTGGCCCGCACGCAAGGAGAATCCAGCGATGACTGACGCCTTACCCGACCACCTGGCCGCCATCCCACCCGAGAAGCTGGCCCTGCTCGAAGCCGTGGTGGAGCGGCTAGCCGCGGTGCCCGGCGTGCAGGCGGTGGCCCTGGGCGGATCGTACGCGCGCGGCACGCAGCGCCTCGGCTCGGATCTGGACGTGGGCATTTACTATCATGAGAACGAACCATTCTCGATCGAGGCTATCCGCGCTGCGGCGGCCGATTTTGCCCCCGAGAACCCGCCCGATGTGACCGATTTTTACGGCTGGGGCCCGTGGGTGAACGGTGGTGCGTGGGTACACACACCGGTAACGAAGGTCGACTTCCTCTACCGCAATATCGAGCAGGTGCGCCGCACCATCGACGAAGCCCACCAGGGCATCACCCGCCACGATTTTAACCAGCAGCCGGCATTTGGCTTCTACAGTGTCATCTACCTGGCAGAAACCAATATCTGCCTGCCCCTGTTCGACCCGCACGGCGTGCTGGCGAATCTCAAGGCGCTGGTGGCGGCCTACCCGCCCGTGCTCAAGGAGAAAACGGTCGCCTCCACGCTGTGGATGGCCGAGTTCAGCCTGCTGCACGCCGATGGCTACGCCGAAAAGGGCGACGTGTACGCCACCGCCGGAACGCTGGCAAGGGTGGCGTCGTACCTCACCCAAGCGCTGTTTGCCCTCAACGAGACATACTACCTGACGGACAAGACCGCCCTGCAAGAGATCGCCGCCTTCCGGCTGGCTCCGGCGGGGTACGCGGACCGTTTGCAAGATATCCTTGCCCACATAGGGCGATCGCCCGCTGAATTATTGGCATCTGTTGGCGCCATGCGCGCGCTGTGGTCTGGTGTGCTCACGCTTACCGGTGGAACGTACCGCCCGGCTTTCCGGGTATAAACAAAGCCGAATCAAAGCTGTTCCGCAAACAAGGAGGCTTACCATGCCGCGGAATCTCTACATCCACCGTCTGATCACCATGCTGGTGATGTTCGTGTTCGTTTTGGCTACGTTCGCCGCGCCCGCATCGGCGAAGCTTCTTGAGTCGACGGCGTACTTTGCTGTCCCAAAACCCGCCTTAGATGCGGACTGCACGCAACAGAAACCATGTTCCCTGCAAGCCGCGGTGAATATGGCAGCGAATAATGACGTTATCTATTTGAAGGGCGGCGACAAACAATACACCAGCACTGCAGAACAAGTTGTATTGATCAACAAAAGCGTGGTGCTCCAGGGCGGTTGGGACGGCGGTGCTATTGGCCGCCCAAAGATCAATATGGACGCCAATCCAACCTACCTGGATGGAGAGTATTCCCGGCGGGTGATGCAAATAACAAATCCAGCTGCCCCAACACTGCGCGGCCTGACCATTCTAGCCGGTTATACGAACAGTTCCGGGGGCGGCATTTATATTGATTCGTCCGGTGGTGGAGCTTTAATAGAACACAGCCATCTCAATAACAATTCTGCTACATCGTATGGCGGAGGTGTGTACGTGGCAAGTGGCACGCTCACCATCCGCGACAGCGAATTACTTGAGAATACCACCGTCTATGGCGGCGGCGCTGTGATGGCAAGTATGGGTACATCGGTAATCATGGAGCGAAATGTTGTGGAGGGGAACAATGCCTCTTACGGGTCGTTAGGGCATTTCGATCAGGCCTCTTTGATCGCCCGCTCAAACCATATTTTTGAGAACCCAGGAAACACGCTCGTGTCCATCAATGGTGGAAATGGACTCCACTTCAATCTGGAAAATAATATCATCGACCACAACGAGGGCACAGCCATCGTTGGAGGATCTATGCAAGGGTCGGTCATCACGATCCTGCACAATACAATGGTCGAGAATGGCAAATGTATTGACCTGCCAGGCGATTCCAGCGGAACAATCGCCAACAACATCTTTACAGCCTCCGAGGTAAATAGCATCCTGTTGGTTGGTGGCAGCAATGTTACGGTGAGCAATAACCTGTTCTGGCAAAACGAGGCAGACTCTGTTAAAGGTACGAACCCGGTGGAGGCCGATCCGCTGCTGACCGGTACCTTCCACCTTTTCTTTGGATCACCAGCCATTGATGCGGGCATCAATGCGAACTTGACCGAAGATTTTGACGGTGAAAAACGCCCGGTGGGACTGCCCGATATTGGCGCGGATGAGCACCAGCACCCGTACCCGGTGTTTATCCCCCTGAGCATACGCTAAAGGAGGCGCATGACCTATAACCCCCATTCCGTTCAAGACCATTTCGACTCCTACGGCGAGCGCGAATGGAACCGGCTGGTTGCGACGCCGGTAGACGAGGTGAGTTTGCAAATTCACGCCCATTATCTGCGCGCGCACGTGCCTGCCGGGGCGCGCGTGCTGGAGATCGGCGCGGGAGCGGGGCGCTTTACCCAGATCCTTGCGGGGATTGGCGCGCGCGTGGTGGTAGCGGATCTCTCGCCGGGGCAGCTCGATCTCAACCGGCGCTTTGCCGCCCAGTTTGGCTTCGACAAAGCGGTGGAAGACTGGCAGCAGGTGGATATTGTCGATCTCTCGCGCTACCCCGATGGCGCGTTCGATGTGGTGGTGGCCTACGGCGGGCCGCTCTCCTACGTGCTCGACCAGCGCGACCGGGCGCTCGGCGAGTGCCTGCGCGTTCTCAAGCCGGGCGGGCGCCTGCTGGCCTCGGTGATGACGCTGTGGGGCACCGTCCACCGCTTTCTGGCCGGCGTGCTCGACGGGCCGCTGGAGTTCAACCAGCGTGTCATCGCCACCGGCGATTTAACCACCGAAACCTTTCCCACCCGCACCGGGCACTTCATGCACCTGTTCCGCGCGGAAGAGGTACGCGATTGGCTGGTGCAGCGCGGGCTGCGTGTTCTGGCACTCTCCGCCTCGGGCGTGCTGGCCACTGTTTGGGACGATAAGCTGCATGCCATCCGCCAGGACGAGGCACGCTGGGCCGAACTACTGCGCATGGAGATCGCCGCCTCCGCCAGCCCCGGGTGTTTGGAGATGGGCACGCATTTGATCTTTGTGGTGGAGAAGTAATTCTTTCGCGGTTCTAGATGGGGTGATTCTATGATGCGCAGTGCCCGGCGGCAGACGCTCGCGCGCAGCCTTGGTTTTCGTTCGCCTACTTGATCTGCGCGAGCTATAGCCGCGGCTTATGAACTTTCAAAAATAAATCGCGTAACAATGGTGGCTCAAACCAACCTGCCGCCTGGCGGTTGAAACCGCGGCTATGTACCAAAACCCCACCTTCGTGGGGTTGAAGAACATTCAAACACCTTAATCTAAGGAAGGTTACTCTTTTCTTAGCCCCACGAAGGTGGGGCTTAGGTGATGTAGCCGTGGCTTCAGCCGCCAGGCGATAGGAGGGAAGAGCCACCTGGATTACATTGTTCGTTTATTAAACTTCATTAGCCGCCAGGCGTTAAAGTCGAAGAACCGATTATTCTATGAAGAAACCCTAGCATTTCCTCATTAAACACCCCCGGCCTCTGAACCGGCGCAAAGTGGCTGACCCCTTCGAGCAGCACAAATTCCGCGCCGGGGATGGTGCGGGCCAGGTACTCGGCGTGCTCGCGCCGGATGAACTCGTCGTGCTCGCTGTGAACGATCGCCACCGGCACATTGATCCGCGCAAGATCTTCCGCGGTGTAGTTGGGCTGGGTGCGCTGCATCTCGCCGACCGCCTGGGAGAAGGCCTCGAACCCATCCGGTGTGGCGGAGAGCCGGGCATAATCCTGCACGTGGCGGTTGAAGCAGCGACCCACCACCGGCGTCATCTCGAACTCCTTCGCGCCGCTCGGGTCCATATTGCATGCGAAGTAAAACACACCCGCCACGCGCTCGGGGTGACTGTCCGCCAGCATCATGGCGATCACTGCACCATCAGACCAGCCGACCAGGGCTGCCCGTTCAATCCGCATGGTATCCATCACCGCCAGCACGTCGGTTGCCATCATCTCATAGGAATACAGGCGATCATCCCGCGTGGATCGCCCGTGCCCACGGCTGTCGATTACCACGGCGCGGTATCCGGCCTCTACCAGCGCAGGAACCTGATTTCCCCAGTTGCCGCTGTGCCCCAACCCGCCGTGCAGCAGGATGACAGGCTTGCCGATACCGTAGGCTGCATACCAGATCAGCGCGCCTCCGTGGCCCAGATACCCCTGCTCGTGCGGGGTTGGGGGAAGGTCGAGTCCCTCAGCTTCAAAGTTGATCAGTTCATCATCGTTCATCGGAAAATTCTACTATACCTGATCACGCGGTTCAAATTCGAAACGGCGACAGCAGAAGGGGATTTTTTCCTGCGGAACAAAACACCCCTGCACCTGTTTCGCTGTTATACAAAACAAGTGCAGGGGTAGGCTTTGCCTTCTCTTGCGAAGCACAAAATTCGCAGCCTACTCCAGCACGCCCCGTATCCGCCGCACGCCCTGGCCCACCGCCTCCTGCTTGGCGATCTTGAAACGCCCCAGTTCCGCGGTGCGGCTCACGTGCGGGCCGCCGCACACCTCTTTGGAAAAGTCGCCGATGGCGTAGACCTTCACCTGATCGCCGTACTTGTCGCCAAAGAAGGCCAGCGCGCCATCTTTGAGCGCCTCGTCCAGTGTGGTCACGCGCATCGAGACGGGCAGGTCTCGCTCGATCTGCTCGTTGACCATGCGCTCCACCGCTGCAAGCTGCTCCTCGGTGAGCCGCTGCGGGTGCGAGAAGTCAAAGCGCAGACGGTCGGCGGTGATGTTGGAGCCCATCTGGCGGACGCCCTCGCCCAGCACCCGGCGCAGGGCTGCCTGGAGCAGATGCGCGGCGGTGTGCAGTCGCGTGGTGGACTCGGAGTGGTCTGCAAGCCCGCCTTTGTAGCGCTGCTCCAATGCCTGCCGCGACTGCTCGCGGTGGGCGCGGTAGGCAGTCTCAAACCCGGCTTCGTCCACCGTCAGGCCCTGCTCCTTGGCCAGTTCCACCGTCAGCGAGAGCGGGAAGCCGTAGGTCTCGAACAGATCGAAGGCCTCCGCGCCCCCGACCTCGGTCTGCCCGGCCTCACGGGCGCGGTTGAACACGCGCTCCACTTCCTTCAGTCCGCGCTCCAGCGTCTCTTTGAACTTGCTTTCCTCGCGCTCCATCGCGGCGGCGATCTCTTCCACCCGGTCGTTCAGGTGCGGGTACACATCGCGGAAGATTTCGATCACCTTCAACGACAGCCCAGCGGTGAAGTTTTCGCGGATGCCCAGCATGCGGGCAGTGCGTACGGCACGACGGATCATGCGGCGGACGACGTAACCGGCCTCCACGTTGGAAGGCATGGCGCCGTCGGCGATGGCAAACGTGGCCGAGCGGACGTGGTCGGCGACGATGCGGAAGGGGGCGGGGTTGTCTTCATACCGGACGCGGACGTTGCCGCTATCGCCCGTAAGCTCTTCCACTGCCTGCACCAGCGGGCGCAGCGTCTCGATGGTGAACACATCGCCCGCGCCTTGCAGCACGGCCACTGTACGCTCCACGCCCATGCCGGTATCCACGTTCTGCTGCTTGAGCTTGCTGTACGTGCCGTCGGCGTTTTTGTTGTACTCCATAAACACGTTGTTCCAGATCTCCAGCCACTTGCCGCAAGAACAGCCAGGGCGACAGCTCTCATGGTCTGGTATACCAGTGTCATAGAAGATTTCCGAGTCGGGGCCGCACGGACCGGTGATGCCCGCCGGGCCCCACCAGTTGTCGGCCTTGGGCAGGAAGAAGATGCGCTCCTCGGGGATGCCGAGATTGCGCCACACCCCGGCGGAGAGCTCGTCACGAGGGGCGTCAGAGTCGCCGGTGAAGACGGTCACTGCCAGGCGGGCGGGGTCGATGCCCAGCTCGCTGGTGAGGAACTCGTAGCTCCAGCGGATCGACTGCTCTTTGAAGTAATCGCCCAGCGACCAGTTACCCAGCATCTCGAAGAAGGTCAGGTGCGAGAGGTCGCCCACCTCGTCGATGTCGTTGGTGCGGATGCAGCGCTGGAAGTTGACCAGCCGCTGGCCCTGCGGGTGCGGCTCACCGAGTAGGAAGGGCACCAGCGGGTGCATCCCGGCGGTGGTGAACAGCACGGTGGGGTCGTTCTCGGGCAGCAGCGGCGCGGACGGAATGCGCCGGTGACCGCGCTCCTCGAAAAAGCGGATGTAGCGTTCTCGTAATTCCTTTGCGTTCATAATTTCCTCCTGCGTGGTGGTTGGTGTTTCGACTGCGCCGGCGCACCAACCACCAACAGCTTTTTTGGAGAGGGCGTTAAACAAAAACGCCCTCAGCAATTTTGCTGAGGACGAGGACCGCACTCGCGGATGTCTCGTGGTACCACCTCATTTCGATACGCCATTACTGGCGCACCCTTTCCCACCCGGCGCAGAAGGCACACGGCCAAATGTCACCGGACGGAACGCGCTAACGGGCGAACCCGGGAGGGCCTACTTATGATACAACACAACTTGTTGTGTTGTATCAGGTTCGGTCTCCGTCTCAAGGGCGGCGAATGCTGGACTGCTGGCGCCGGGGCTTTCACCATTTGCCCGGCTCTCTGTGCCGCATCCAACGCTTGTTCCCTGTCACAGACGTTCAGTTGTTGGGGATATTATACTACAAATTGGGTGTGATGATTTCAAGGGGTTGGTAGTTCAATTTTCGATAATTCCCCACGGAAATCACCACATCCTCCTTCTTCTCTTAGCCCCACGAAGGTGAGGCTTTGGTGAGTAGCCGCCGGTTTATGACGATTAACAAATCAGTACGTGGATGGCGAAAGGGTGAAGCGCATCTCAGTTGCCGTGGGATGCGTAGGGGCGCAGCTATACGGGCCAGCCCGACGGTCTTAGCGCCACAAGCGCTGCGCCCGCGTCCGCGCAACCAGATGGTTGTACGACCCAGGCGCAGCCGTACTTCTATGATCGACAGGGTTCTAGAGATTCGCTGCGCCCCTACGGATGTGACGAGAATCACATCGCCCACATAGAAGGAGCCCCACGGAGGTGGGGCTTTGGTGACCTTGCCACGGTTTCAACCGCCAGGCGACCGGTGGGATCGAGCCACCTTGATTACGCAATCCTGACGGTCGCTTCGGACGAAGCAAGCTTCATCAGTGGCGCGGCGCTTCCAGTAGATGGAAGCTGGCTGGCACAGGGATAAAAAAAGGTGCTGGGCAGTTGCCCAGCACCTTTAAGCATCTGGTTGGAGCGTTTACCGCTTCACCGACTCCCAGGCGTGGCGGACGGCGTCTTTCACGTCCTCCCACATGCTCTGCTCGCCGCGCGTTTGCCAATCACGGCGGGCATCCATCTCCAGGCGATCCCAATCATAGCCGCGGTAGCGTTCATCCGCTGCCAGATCGTAACCATAGCGGTAGGCCGGCTGATAGTAATTGTAGTCGCGGCCCATGCTGCCGAAGGTGGTCTGGTAGTGCTGGCGATAGCGCTGATCGTAGAAGCTAAAGTCGCTCATCATCGGGCGATCAGTGTCGCGGATGGTCGACTCGGGATAATTGACGCCTACGTCACGGCCCGTCGTTGGGATGCGCGTTTCATCCAGCAGTGACTCCTCAGACTGGTACATGTGTTCGTCGGCGTGGTGCGTGTGCTCATCGTGCGCGTGGCCCACGTGCGAGCCGCCCATGAACTCCTCATCCGACTCTTCCATCTTGTCCATGCGGTCGCGGCGGAATGTGGTTTCGTCCAGGTCGCCGGTCACCGGCATGGGGGTAGATTGGAAGGTGGAGGGGGTAAGATCGCGCTCGCGGTCAAGCTCTTTGTCTCGATCGAAGCTGCTCTGCGCGCGATTCAGGTCGCGGTCGCGATCGACCATTTCACTAGCGGGCATCTCATTGTCGCGCAAGTCCGACTGCCGCCACATCTCGGCCCGCTGATCGATGTTCACCGGGTTAAAGCGGTTCATGATCGAAACAGCTTCCTGCGCGCGGTTGGAATCCGTGCGCACGCTCACCAGCGTGCCGCCGCGCTTGATGCTCTCGGCGTAGATCTGCGCCTGCTCTTCCGGCACGCCCAAATCCACCAGCGCGCCAATCAGGCCGCCCGCCGCCGCGCCAATACCTGCGCCAGCCAGCGCCGCCGCGATAGGACCAGCCGCGATCACCGGGCCAACGCCGGGGATTGCCAGCGCGCCCAGGCCCACCAGCAGGCCGCCCAAACCACCGAGCACAGCGCCCAAACCGGCACCGGCAGCGGCGCCTTCCGTAGCATCTTCTGCTTTGGCGGCAGTATCCGGGTCGGCATTGATTTCACGGGAATATTTGCCCTCGGCGTCCTGCGAAATCATGCTAATGTCTTCCCACCGGAACCCGGCCTTGGAAAGTGCATGAACAACCTGCTGAGCATCTTCAAATCGATCGTACAAACCTAGAACTGTCTGCATGGTCTTTGTTTCTCCTTTTTGAACGAACTCTGTGCGAACTGTGGGGTGGTCTGTCTTTCGCCGCCCAAAACAGTGCAGTTGTCTAAAACGATCACCGGCGATTCGGCACGTACGCGCTGCCGTCATCCTGCATTTGCAGATCGCCGGCGGGCAAACGCAGGGTCTCCCCATTTTCCAGGCGAATGAGCGCTTCGGATGGTGAAAGGTGCAAAGTTCACCCAGATTAGATCCATTAAACCGGAAATGGTAAGCAGAAAAAACTCATGAATTTACCGGAATTCGGTAGGGGTTTCCCTGTAAAATGAAAACCGGGCGTTTTTGTCGTCTTCATACGACAAAAACACCCGGTTTTCATTTTTTGTAACTGTTCAGCCCTGCCGGGCGAATGCCTTTGAAACGCTCCCTGCGGGCGCCCAAGAATTGATTTTTGGAGTTCTGAAAACGCGAAGCGTTTTCAGAACTCCAAAAAGATTTTTCAGGCGGGCGAAGCAGTAGCTGGCAATGCGAGCGTCCGTTTCATGCACAGAGCCGCTGCGGCTGAGCAATTCCCATTTTTTTACGGAATCCAGCTGATGCCATCGGGGGTTGTGATGCGCTCGTCCACGATCTCGGCCTTCCAGTCGGTTGCGTTGATGCGGTAAATGCGCCCCACCGTACCCTCGTAGGCGATGAAATAGTACACGCCGTTCAGCGTTTGCGAGCTGGTTAGTGATTGCACCTCCCCAGGGAAGACGAGAACCGGTTCTTGCGGCACACCATCGACGTTCAACGCCAGATAGAGACCGTCGCTTTGGTACAGCCACTGGCGGCTGGTGGTCACCTGGCGGATTGGGTTCAGCCCGGGCATAGAGCCATCGTATGGGGAACCGGTGAGGATGGGTGTGATGGCCCCCGTGTAATCCAGCCCAAACAGGCCCTCCCACTCGTTGTAGGCGTACCAGTTGTACAAACCCTGCCCGGTATACAGCTTCTCGAAGCCGCGTTCGGTGATGGTTGTTACCCGCCCATCCCACAAGCGGATGCGGTGCACGCCCTCGATGTTGCCGGGCTGGATGGCGGCGGTCTCGGCGGAAACTGTGATGACCACCTCGCCCATGCGGCGGTTGTACGAGCGGTCATCAATGCAGCCGTGCCACATAATCTGCTCCTGCCCGGTGATCACATCCACCGTGCGCAGATTTTGCTCACCGCAGTCTTGGCGGGTAGAGCTGAGCAGCGGTCGCTCGTTGTTGATCCAGGTGATGAGCGATTCACCGGTCGAATCGCCGATGGATACCTGCACAATGTTGCCGTTGAGGTCCACCACCCAGGCGCCTGCCATCCAATAGCCCGCGCCAGTGCCAAAGTTGTAGGCGCGGGCGTGGTAGATGCGCTGGCCCGAAGGCGAGAAGGATAGGCGGTAAGCGTGCGCCGGGCCTTCGGGAGAATCATCTGTGGTGAGCCGTTTGATGGTGCCACTGGGCACGTGGTAGGTGTATACCTCGGCGGATTTCCCCTCGTGCGCGCTCACAAAGGCGATATAGTTCTCGCCGGGTGACCAATCTACGCCGCCGTTATTGAGCGCGCTCATCGATTGGTAGGCAATTTCAAGGTCCACGGCGGTGATATTTCCACCCTCCGCTGCGGTGATTCCGGGGTGATCGAGCGAGGCGACGGTACGGATCTCGCCGGTGTAGGGGAAGAGCAGCTTTAGCGTATAGCCATAGGGCATCTGCTCCAGCGTGTTGAATCGGGTGGAATGCGTCACGTAAGCAAGCATCCGGCCGGTGGGGGAGATGTAGAGATTGTAGATCGGGTCGTTCGTCAGCAGCACCATGCGCTGGTCGCGCTCGCGCATGGCCCACAGCCCTTCTTGCGAGTAGATCAACGCCCACGGGCCCCAGCCTTGCAGCCGTTCGGTTGGCGCGGGGGTATTGGTGGGCAGCGGTTCGCTGGTGGGCAACGGGGTGACAGAGGGCCGCGGCGTTGGGGAAGCGTACATCGTCGCTGTAGGCGCAGCAGTTTGCTCTGCCTGCCCGGATAAAACCTCCGCGGCGCGGGTGGAAAGCGCATCGAGCGTTGCGTTCGGGGTTGCTGTTGGCCATCCGATCTGCTCGGGCGCGCTGCCAAACCTTGGCAAAAGTCCGTTGGCGGTGGGCGTGCGTGCCAGGCCGGCAGGTTCGTAGACCGGGTCTTGTGGCGCGCAGCCAGCGATCACCAGTGGCAGAACCATCAGCAGCAGGAGTAGTTTGACCATTCGCGATGTTCGTGTTGTATGCTTCGTCATCACTTCATTCCCCCATTTCTCTTTTTCGCGCTCCAAAAATTGTTGGCTCATCTGTGGTTTCAAGGAGTTTTGGGGGGGGGGGGGGGGGGGGGGGGCGCCCGGGG
>JAEYTI010000181.1 GCA_023434145.1 Chloroflexota bacterium
CCCTCATGGGCCGCGAAACCCCTCAACCCCAATTCTGAGAACAAGGGATTGGGTGTCCTTTATTTAATCGGCACCCATAGGTAGAGAATGCTATCCGGCTGGAAGTCGTGGAACTCGGTGGTGTAGACTTCCAGGTCGGGGCGGTTGTCGCGCTGGTAACCGGAAGTGGGCAGCCAACTGTTGTTGATATATTCATAGGTCTTCGCGAGGGTCTCCAGCGAGCCGATGTGCTTAAAGACAGCGTACCGTCCGGCGGGTACGTGCACAAGGCTCATTCCCTGCGGGACATCCTGCGGACCATTCACCTCAACGCCCGCGTAGTAACGGAAACAGCCATCCGTCAGGCTGGGGTCCATCTCGCAGACGCCGTAGCTGGCATATGGATCGGCACGCTTGAACTCGTGCTCGCGCGGATTGAACTGGTTCTGCCACAATTCGGCGATTTCCTGGTTCGCATTATCGCCTACGTACGTAGCTCCGGCGACCATAAACGAGCGGTGTTCAATAATCTCGGGCTGCATATCGGTCTCCTTTCGGTTCGGGATCAGAATTGGTTCGACAGGCAGTTGAACTTCAATCACCTGGCTGCCGTCTTCGCTATCTTGAATGTAGATTTCTCGAGCGGGGCCGCAGGTGCGGTAGCCGTTGGATTCGACCCAGCCATAAAGCGCTGCGTACGCCTGGGGCAGCAGATCGACCGGCCCGGCGTGCGCGTAGACGGCAGCAGTGGGCAGGGCGGGCAGGGTGCGGACCAGCACGCGGCCCAATAGCGGAATTTTGGCAGGCAGGCGTTCCAGCACAGCGCCAACTTCCAGCGGAATGTTGCGGTCGACATATTCGCTGCCGGTGTAGATCACCATCCACGGCCCTGCCGTCGGCGCGCCGCTCTCTACCAGCCATCGCTCGATCGCGCTGCGACCGGCATTCAGGCAGGCGGTAACTTCAGCCTGCGTATGAGCGGTCTGAAGGGTAAAGGCAACACGCACCGGCTCAACGCTGCGCACAACCACGTCATCCACATGCAAGCGGCCTTCCTGTTCGATCTGCTTGAGGCGGGCTTCTACACGAGCCAGGCGCAACTGCTCATCCACCACGCGCTGTGTCAGCTCCGACTGCTTGAGGGTGAGCATGCCGCGCAGTGCATCTGCCGATAGGCGCTCATCCAGCACGTGGCCAATCTGCTCCAGCGATAGCCCCAGGTCTTTCAGGGCGAGAATGCGGTTGAGGCGCGGAAGCTGCTCCAGGGTGTAATAGCGGTAGCCGGTGAAGCGATCGATAAAGGCGGGGCGAAGCAGGCCCATTTCCGCGTACAGGCGCAGGGCCTTTACCGTAACGTTGGATAGGCGGGAGAAGTCACCGATCTTTAACATGGGGTAAGTATACGCTCTCCCCGAAGGGAAGAGTCAAGAGGTTTTAGTGGGGTCAATCTGTTTTCGTTTCTGGGTAGAGGGAAGACGACTGTGTCGCCTTCCCTCTACCCAGAAACGAAAACACAACTACTGAATCGTCGACAACGCCTGGTACGCTTCAGCGTAGCTGGGGCGCAAGCGGATGGCGATTTCCAGGTCGGCGCGTGCCTTTTCCACGTCACCCAGGGCGGCGTACGACATTCCGCGCCAGTAGTGCGATTCTTCCAACCCGCGCTTGGAAAGCATCGAGAGGGCGGCGCGGGAAAGGTCGATGACCGATTGGTGCCGCCCGGCTGCGTAGTAGGCAGCATAGGCATCGGGGCGATACCATAGAATGCGCCATGGACGTTCCTTCTCATCCAACCCGGCGTAGACGGTGAAAGCCAGGTCGAAGGCATTGGCGGCGTCTTCCTTGCGGCCCAGGGCCAGAAAGTCTGCGCCCTGGTTATAGAGGGCGAAGAACAGATCGCGCCCGTTCAGGTGCGGGATTTCCGCTTCGGTTTCAGCAAGCGATCGGGTCAGGTTGGCGGTCAGGTCGGCGTCCGGGCCGAGCAGGCTTATCAGTTCCACTTCCCGCTCGGGCGTGGCAAAGACGATATACACCCGGTTGAAGTCGCGCCACCAACGCTGCTCCAGTTCGGCATAGGGAATTTCCAAACCTGGTTCCTTGAGCGAATCGTGAACGAGCAGAACGCGCTTCAGGTCATCATATCCGCTGATCACCACGTAATGGCCCATCCACCAGTCGCTGGCGGGGTGGTGACCCATCTCGATCATCACCGGGAAGCCCGCTGCCAGCAAGTTTCTTAGCTGGTAAATGCTGCCGCCAATACGGATGTGGGCGCGCATGCCTGCCTGGGCGGCATAGGTGGCGATCTCCTGGGGCATCACGTTGGCGTCATCCTGGTGCGGGCGCAGTGCTGCGCGCGCAATGTGCTGGTCACCCTGCCAGCCCCAATAGGAGAGCAGCATGGCGGTGTTCGCAGGCCCGCAGTTGTTAAAGGTCTGGTATTGGTGGTGGATACCGGTGAGGGAGATTTGAAACGGCAGCGGCTTGACGGTGGGGGTCGGCGGCAGGGTAGATGTTGGGGTTAAGGAGGGCACCGGGGTGGCAAGATCGGGTGTCGCGGAGGCGGCAATTTCTGCCGGCTGCTGGGGCGCTGCGCCGGGCGTGATGAGGAGCACCTGCATGGTGGCCTCGACCGCTGCGCGCACGCGCTCTTCGGGGACGAGCGCTACCTGATCTGGCGGGTGGATGGCGTAGTAGATTTGCGTGCGCAGGCTGTCGATCCGCCAGGAGAGCTGCTGGTGAATAGGCGGGATGAAGTACAGCCCGATACACAGCAGGCCGAGGATCACAAAAAGCGCGATCGTTTGGAGGATAAAACGCAAGGGAAATCCTGACTAGGGTTACTACGAGGCAACTCTAAGAATCTATCCAAAAATTGTTTTGTGTTTGTTGATCGGGCGGCGTAGCCGCCCGATCAACAAACACAAGCAATATTTTTCGGATAGGTTCTAAATTATACCCGGCTTCGATACCAATTTTGGGGTAGAAGGCTTTACGACTTATATACAGATTTTAACGCTTGTGCAATTATGCGCATATTCGCCTTTTTCCTTGACAACTAGAAGAGTATCATGTAGAATACCGTCCAGAAGGATGCCTGTAGGTTCTCGTTGGAAAGTACGTCAGCGGCACAAGGAGACTTCCTTGTGCCGTATTTGATCCATACCGTAGAAACACCAGCAGCATCAAATCCGAATTTACTTACTGCCTAAGGAGGCAAACACAATGTCTGAGCGTATTCTCGGTACGGTCAAATGGTTCAACAG